>JBBJMS010000074.1:0-15971 GCA_037720315.1 Variovorax sp.
CACGAGCAAGGGCCAGAGGTACTGATTCCAGCCGTAGATGAACTGGATCACGAACAGCGCCGCGATGCTGGTGGTCGACAGCGGCACCAAGATGTCCTTGAAGAAACGCATCGGGCCGGCGCTGTCCATGCGTGCGGCCTCTACCAGTTCGTCCGGTACGGTCAGAAAAAATTGCCGGAAGAGGAAGGTCGCTGTCGCCGAGGCGATCAGCGGAACGGTAAGCCCGGCATAGGTGTTGAGCATGCCCAGGCCGGCTACTACGGCATAAGTGGGGCCGATGCGTACTTCGACCGGCAGCATCAGCGTCACGAAGATCGCCCAGAAGAAGAACATCCGGAACGGGAATCGGAAGTAGACGATGGCAAAGGCTGACAGCAGCGAGATGGCGATCTTGCCAAAGGCGATGACGAGCGCGGTGATGAGGCTGACCATCATCATGCGGCCGACCGGTGCGTTCGATGCCGCGCCCATGCCGGTGCCCTGCAGAGCGGCGGTGTAGTTGTCGACCAGGTGCTTCCCGGGCCACAACGACATCGGTGCCTGGACGATTTCGGCGGCCGTCTGCGTGGAAGCAACGAAGGTCACGTAGAGCGGGAAGGCGACCAAGAGGACGCCGAGTATCAGTACCACGTGGGCCAGGATGCCCAGGGTCGCGCGACGCTCCACCATGTCAGTACTGCACTTTCTTTTCGACGAACCGGAACTGCACCACTGTCAACACGACCACGATCACCATCAGCACCACCGACTGCGCCGCCGAGCCGCCGAGGTCGAGCGCCTTGAACCCGTCGTAGTAGACCTTGTAGACCAGGATCGCCGTGTCCCTGCCAGGGCCGCCCTGCGTGGCGGCATCGATGATGGCGAAGGTGTCGAAGAACGCGTAGACGACGTTGATCACGAACAGGAAGAAGGTCGTGGGCGACAGCAGCGGGAACTGGATCGACCAGAACCGTCGCCAGGGGCGCGCCCCATCGATGGCCGCGGCCTCGATCAGCGACTTCGGAATGCTCTGCAGACCCGCAAGGAAAAACAGGAAGTTGTACGAGATCTGCTTCCAGACTGCGGCCATCACGATCAGCGTCATGGCGTGGCCACTGTCGAGCAGGTGGTTCCAGTCGATGCCGAACTGTCGCAGCGCATACGACACGATGCCGATGGATGGCGCGAACATGAACAGCCACAGCACGCCGGCCACCGCGGGGGCCACTGCGTAGGGCCAGATCAGCAGCGTCCGATAAACGCGCGAGCCCTTGACCACGCGGTCGGCAAATACCGCCAGCAGGAGCGAGATGGCAAGACCCAGCCCCGCCACCAGCACCGAAAAAACCGCCGTGATCTCGAACGACGCGAGATAGGTTTCGTCGTTCCAGAGATTGACGAAGTTCTGCATGCCGACCCATTCGGTCGTGAGGCCGAAGGCGTCGGACTGCTGAAAAGACTGAAGCAGCGCTTGCGCCGCGGGCCAGAAGAAGAAGACTGCAATCACCGCAGCCTGCGGAGCGAGGAGCGCCCACGGCAGCCATCCCGAACGGAAGACGACGCGTTTTTCTGATGCCACGATCGTCGGTACCTGTTGTTATTGTATATGAAAAATGATCCCGCGCCCTCGGGCGACGGGATCCGGGCCACGTCTTGCAGCGGGCTCGGAGCCCGCGCCACTCAGTTCTTGTTGGCCTTTTCGAAGCGCACCAGCAATTCATTCCCGCGCGAGACGGCGCTGTCGAGCGCTTCCTTGGCGGTCTTCTTTCCGGACCAGACCTGCTCGAGCTCTTCGTCCTCGATCGCGCGAATCTGCACGAAGTTACCCAGGCGAATGCCGCGCGAGCGATCGGTGGTCTTGCGAATCATCTGGTTCACGGCGACGTCGGTGCCGGGATTCTCCTTGTAGAAGCCCGCCTTCTCGGTGGCTTCGAACGAAGCGAGCGTGATCGGAAGATAACCGGTGCGCTGATGGCTCTTGGCCTGGATCTCGGCGTTCGTCAAGTAGTTGAAGAATGCGGCGACGCCCTTGTATTCATCCGGCTTCTTGCCACCCATGACCCACAGCGACGCGCCGCCGATCACCGTGTTCTGCGGCGTGCCCGCGACATCGGGGTAGTAGGGCAGCGGGGCGATGCCGAAATCGAACTTGGCGTTCTTCTTGATGCTGGCGTAGGTGGACGACGAGGCCGTCGTCATGGCGCATTCACCGGAATAAAAAGGCGCATCGGCCGCGTTGCCACGGCCGCGATAGACGAACAGGCCCTGTTTGGCCATGTTGCCCAGGTTCTCGATGTGGCGCACATGCAGCGGGCTGTTGAACGCCAGGCGTGCACTCATTCCGCCGAAGCCGTTGTTCTGCGTCGCGAACAGCGTGTTATGCCAGGTCGAGAAGCTCTCGAGCTGGGTCCAGCCCTGCCAGCTGGTGGTGAAGGGGCAGCTCACGCCCGCAGCCTTGAGCTTGGCTGCCGCCGAGACGACCTCGGGCCAGGTCGAAGGCGGCTTGTTCGGGTCGAGGCCGGCCTTCTTGAAGAGGTCCTTGTTGTAGTTGAAGACGGTGGTCGAACTGTTCAGCGGAAAGCTCAACATCTCGCCGCTGGGGGCGGTGTAGTAGCCCACCACGGCCGGAATGTAGGCTTTGGGATCGAACTTGTAGCCTGCGTCAGCCAGCACTTTGCCCACCGGAACCACGGCGCCCTTGGCGGCCATCATGGTCGCGGTGCCGACTTCATAGACCTGCAGGATGTGCGGCGCGGTGCCGGCGCGGAAGGCCGCCACGGCAGCCGGCATGGTTTCGTCGTAGGTGCCTTTGTAAGTAGGCACGATCTTGTAGTCCTTCTGGCTGGCGTTGAAGCCATTCGCAAGATCCAGCACCCAGTCATTCAGGCCGCCGGTCATCGAGTGCCACCACTGGATTTCGGTCTGGGCATGGGCAGGGGCAAAGAGGCTGGCAGCCAGCGCCGATGTCGCGGCCAGGGTTTTGAAGCGCATGGAAACTCCTGAGGCAGAGATGTGAAAGGCGCGAATCGTATTGCAACTTTGTGTCAACGCCGAGGCGCGTTTGTCGCATGGGTCGCGTCCGCGATCCAAGCGGGGAAACCCTCCGGTGTGCGGTGTGAGCCGAAGGCATGTTGCAGAGCACCATGCTAGCCTTCAGCCATGAGCAAGACCTCACTCGACAAAAGCAAGATCAAGTTTCTTCTGCTCGAAGGCATACATCCGTCGGCTGTCAATGTGTTGCGCGAGGCTGGCTACACCCACATCGAGACGCTCGCAGGCGCGCTTCCCGAAGACGAACTGAAGGCGCGCATCGCCGATGTGCATTTCCTCGGCATCCGCTCTCGCACACAGTTGACCGCCGACGTGTTCGCCAGGGCCGGCAAGCTGGTGGCGGTGGGCGCGTTCTGCATCGGCACCAACCAGGTCGATCTGAATGCTGCGCGGGAATACGGCGTCGCGGTCTTCAACGCGCCGTATTCGAACACGCGATCGGTCGCCGAACTGGTGCTGGCCGAGGCCATCCTGCTGCTGCGCGGCGTGCCGGAAAAGAGCGCCGCTGCGCACCGGGGGGGCTGGCTCAAGTCGGCCGAAAACGCGTTCGAGATCCGGGGCAAGACACTGGGCATCGTGGGCTACGGCTCCATCGGCGCGCAGCTTTCGGTACTGGCCGAGGCGCTGGGGATGCAGGTTGCCTTTTTCGATGTCGTCACCAAGCTGCCGCTCGGCAACGCGCGCCAGGTGCGGCAGCTGCACGACTTGCTCGCGCAAAGCGACATCGTGAGCCTGCATGTGCCGGAGACACAGGCCACGCAATGGATGATCGGCGCGGCCGAGATCGCGGCTATGAAGCCGGGCGCGATCCTGATCAATGCATCGCGCGGCACCGTGGTCGAGATCGAGCCGCTCGCCGATGCGCTCAAGCAGAAGAAGCTGCTGGGTGCGGCGATCGATGTGTTCCCGGTGGAGCCACGCGGCAACAAGGACGAGTTCGAGTCGCCGCTGCGCGGCCTGGACAACGTGATCCTCACGCCGCACATTGGCGGCTCCACGATGGAAGCGCAGGCCAATATCGGCGTCGAAGTGGCCGAGAAGCTGGAAGTACAGCGACAACGGCACCTCGACGTCATCGGTCAATTCCCCGAGGTGGCACTGCCCGCGCATCCGGGCAAGCACCGGCTGCTTCACAGCCCCCGCAACGTGCGGGGCGTGCTGTCGGAAAACAACAAAATCTTCTCCGACAACAACAACAACATCGCCTCGCAGTTTTTGCAGACCAACGACAAGGTGGGCTACGTCGTAACCGACATCGACGCGGCATCTTCCGATTTCGCGCTCGAAAAGCTGGCGGCGGTGCCCGGCACGATCCGCAGCCGGGTCCTGTTCTGACCGGAGGCGCAGCGGGGCGGGCCGGGCTGACTTAAGATTCACGCCCCCCGGTTCACGGGCGCGCAGCGCCCGACCGAGGCCGACTCCCGATGAATGCTCCGACCGCTTTGACGGCGTTGTTGTCGCAGGCCGAAGAGCCCGCGCGACTGCGTGAGATCCCCTACAACTACACCAGCTTCTCCGATCGCGAGATCGTGATCCGGCTGTTGGGCGAGCGCGGCTGGCAGTTGTTGCAGACGCTTCGCACCGAACGTCGCACCGGCCGGTCGGCACGCATGCTGTACGAGGTGCTGGGCGACATATGGGTTGTGCAGCGCAATCCCTATCTGGTCGACGACCTGCTGGACAACCCGCGGCGGCGTGGGCAACTCGTCGACGCGCTGAACCACCGGCTGTCGGAAGTGCAGAAGCGGCGCTCGGCCGACGCCGACCCCCAGCGCGACGCTTTGGTCGGCGAACTCACGGAGCTGGTCGGCGTCGCGGTGCTGGCCTTCGACAACGGCTTCCGGGACGTCGCGGCGCTGCGGCGCAAAACCACGCGCACGCTCGGTCGGCTCACTGCCGGCGACAACATCAAGTTCGACGGCCTCTCGCGCGTGTCGCATGTGACCGACGCGACCGACTGGCGTGTCGAGTATCCGTTCGTCGTGCTGACGCCCGATACCGAAGCCGAGATGGCGCGCTTGGTCAAGGGCTGCATCGAGCTGGGCCTGACCATCATTCCGCGCGGCGGCGGTACCGGCTACACCGGCGGCGCGATCCCGCTCACCTGGAATAGCGCCGTCATCAACACCGAGAAGCTGGAGGCGATGACCGAGGTCGAAATGGTGTCGCTTCCCGGCCTTGATGCGCCGGTTCCCACGGTGTGGACCGAGGCCGGCGTCGTGACCCAGCGGGTCGCCGATGCGGCCGAGCGTGCAGGCTTCGTGTTCGCGGTCGATCCCACGTCGGCGGAAGCTTCTTGCGTGGGCGGCAATGTGGCGATGAACGCGGGCGGCAAGAAGGCGGTGCTTTGGGGCACCGCGCTCGACAACCTCGCTTCGTGGCGCATGGTGACGCCGGATGCCGAATGGCTCGAAGTTACCCGCATCGGCCACAACCTCGGCAAGATCCACGACGCCGAGCGCGCGGTGTTCGAGCTGCAGTACTTCGCTGCCGACGGCCGCACCAAGCTGCGCAGCGAGCGGCTCGAAATCCCCGGCAAGTCCTTCCGCAAGGAGGGACTCGGCAAGGACGTGACCGACAAGTTCCTGTCCGGTCTGCCCGGCATTCAAAAGGAAGGCTGCGACGGCCTGATCACGAGCGCGCGCTGGGTGGTGCACCGCATGCCGGCGCACACCCGCACGGTCTGCCTCGAATTCTTCGGCAATGCCAAGGACGCGGTGCCGAGCATCGTGGAGATCAAGGACTTCATGTTCGCCGAGCAGAAGCGTTCGGGCGTGCTGCTCGCGGGCCTGGAGCACCTCGACGACCGCTATTTGAAAGCGGTGGGCTATGCCACCAAATCCAAGAAGCATCTGGGCCTGCCGAAGATGGTGCTGTTCGGCGACATCGCCGGCGACGATGCCGATGCGGTGGCACGCGCAACATCCGAAGTGGTGCGCATCGCCAACTCGCGCAGCGGCGAAGGCTTCATCGCCATCAGTCCTGAGGCGCGCAAGAAGTTCTGGCTCGACCGCAAGCGCACCGCCGCCATCAGCAAGCACACCAATGCCTTCAAGATCAACGAAGACGTGGTGATCCCGCTGCCGCGCATGGCCGAGTACACCGACGGCATCGAGCGCATCAACATCGAGCTGTCGCTGTCGAACAAGCTCGCGCTGGCCGACGAGCTCGAAGCCTTCTTCGTGCGCGGCAACCTGCCGCTGGGCCGCAGCGACGATGCCAACGAGATCTCGTCCGCTGAGCTGCTTTAAGACCGCGTCGCTCAGGCCATTGCCCTGGTGCGCGAAGTGCGTGCGCTCTGGCAGGGCTGGTACGACGATGTCGAAACGCTGTTTCCGCAGCTGCAGGATCATTCCCTGCGTGCCAGCTGGAAGACGCAGATCCGGGCACCGCTGCAAACCATCTTCACCGGCGCCGAGTTCGCGCCGATCCTGGTCGAATGCAACGCGATCCACCAGCAGGTGCTGAAGGGCCGCGTCTGGATCGCGCTGCACATGCATGCCGGCGACGGCAACGTGCACACCAACATCCCCGTCAACAGCGACAACTACGCAATGCTGCAGACCGCGCACGCGGCGGTGGCGCGCATCATGGTGCTGGCCCGGAGCCTGGACGGCGTGATTTCGGGCGAGCACGGCATCGGCATCACCAAACTCGAGTTCCTGACCGATGCGGAGCTCCAGCCGTTCACCGACTACAAGCAGCGCGTCGATCCTGAAGGGCGTTTCAACAAGGGCAAGCTGCTGCGGCCTGCCGCGGCGCCGGGCGAGCACGGGCTGCATGCCGACCTGACCAATGCCTACACGCCGAGCTTCGGCCTGATGGGGCACGAGTCGCTGATCATGCAGCAGAGCGACATCGGCGCCATCGCCGACAGCGTGAAGGACTGCCTGCGCTGCGGCAAGTGCAAGCCGGTCTGCGCGACCCATGTCCCGCGCGCTAACCTGCTCTATTCGCCGCGCAACAAGATCCTCGCCACTTCGCTCCTGGTCGAGGCCTTCCTGTACGAGGAGCAGACCCGGCGCGGGGTCAGCATCAAGCACTGGGAAGAGTTCGAGGATGTCGCCGACCATTGCACCGTGTGCCACAAGTGCCTGACGCCGTGCCCGGTCGACATCGACTTCGGCGACGTGTCGATGAACATGCGCAACCTGCTGCGCAAGATGGGGCAGAAGTCGTTTCGCCCCGGCAACGCGGCGGCGATGTTCTTCCTTAATGCGACCAACCCGCAGACCATCAAGCTCATGCGCACCGGCATGGTCGACATCGGCTTCAAGGTCCAGCGGCTCGCCAACGACCTGCTTCGCCGCGTCGCCCGCAAGCAGACGGCGGCACCGCCGGCCACGCTCGGAACAGCGCCGGTGAAGGAGCAGGTGATCCACTTCATCAACAAGAAGATGCCCGGCGGCTTGCCGAAGAAGACCGCGCGCGCGCTGCTCGACATCGAGGATGCCGACTACGTGCCGATCATCCGCAATCCGAAGGCGACGACGTCCGAAACCGAGGCCGTGTTCTATTTTCCGGGCTGCGGCTCGGAGCGCCTGTTCTCCCAGGTCGGGCTGGCCACGCAGGCGATGCTCTGGCATGCCGGCGTGCAGACCGTGCTGCCACCCGGCTACCTGTGCTGCGGCTATCCGCAGCGCGGCAGCGGGCAGTTCGACAAGGCGGAAAAGATGATCACCGACAACCGGGTTCTGTTCCACCGGGTGGCGAACACACTGAACTACCTCGACATCAAGACCGTGGTGGTGAGTTGCGGCACCTGCTACGACCAGCTTCAGGGCTATCAGTTCGACAAGATTTTTCCCGGCTGTCGGATCATCGACATCCATGAATACCTGCTTGAGAAGGGCATCACGCTCGACGCTGCCACCGGCGCAGGGCAGGCGTACCTCTATCACGACCCCTGCCACACGCCGATGAAGCTGCAGGAGCCGATGAAGACGGTGAAAGCGCTGGTCGGCGACAACGTGCAGAAGAACGAACGCTGCTGCGGCGAGTCGGGCACCTTCGGCGTGACGCGTCCCGACATCTCGACGCAGGTCCGCTTTCGCAAGGAAGAAGAGCTGAAGAAGGGCGAGACCGCGCTGCGCGCCAGCGGCGCACTCGCGCCCAAGGCGAATCTGAAGATCCTTACCAGCTGTCCGAGCTGCCTGCAAGGGCTGAGCCGCTACGGCAACGACCTCGACAACGGGCTCCTGGAGGCCGACTACATCGTGGTCGAGATGGCCAACAAGATCCTCGGCGATGCGTGGCTGCCGGACTACGTGGCTGCGGCAAACCTGGGCGGCATCGAACGCGTGCTGGTGTGAGCGCAGTGCGCGTTGCGGGCTGCCCGCTGTGCGACGAAGTCGGCGGCCGCCTCATTGTCGAGGCGGAGAAATTCCGCGTCGTGCATGCTGTTGAAGCCGGCTTTCCGGCGTTCTACCGAGTGGTATGGAGTGACCATGTGGCGGAGTGGTCCGACCTCGGCAGCGAAGCGCGCGGGATCTGCATGGACGCGGTGGCCACGGTGGAGCAATGCCTGCGCGACATTCTGATGCCTACCAAGATCAACCTCGCCGCGCTCGGCAACATGGCGCCGCATCTGCATTGGCATGTGATCGCGCGCTTCGACTGGGACACCCGTTTTCCCGCGCCGGTATGGGCGGCCGAACAACGCAAGCACGATCCGGAACGCGAAGCCGCGATCGAAATCGAACTGCCGGCACTGGAACGCGAGATGATCCAGCGCCTGGCGACAAGGAGTATCTGATGGCAGGTTTGCAAGCTGGCGCACCGACGCCGCAATCGATCACCGCGCACAGCAAGTCGCGCGTGCTTGAGGTGGGCTTTTCCGACGGCGCCACTTTCCGCATCCCGTTCGAGCTGATGCGGATCTATTCGCCGTCGGCCGAGGTGCAGGGGCACGGGCCGGGCCAGGAAGTGCTGCAGACCGGCAAACGCGAAGTCGACCTGATGGACCTGCAGCCGGTCGGCAACTATGCCGTCCAGCCGACCTTCAGCGATGGCCACGACACCGGGATCTTCTCTTGGGACCTGCTGTACGAACTCGGCTCCCGGCACGACGAACTGTGGGCCGAGTACCAGCGACGCCTCACGGCAGCGGGCGTCGACCGCGACGCGCCCATGGCCGACAAGGCCGACAAGAGCGGCCACGCCTGCAGCAGCCACTGAGCAGCGCGAATGACCGGCCGCGGCGCGGGGTCGTCGGCTTGATATGAGCGCTTCCGGCCTAATATCGGGCGGATGAGTAGCACCCACTTCGGATTCGAGTCGGTCGACGAGGGCGACAAGGCGCGCCGCGTGCGCGGCGTGTTCGATTCGGTCGCTGGGCGCTACGACCTCATGAACGACCTGATGTCCGCCGGGCTGCACCGGGCGTGGAAGGCTTATGCGGTCATGGTCGCCAACGTCGGCGAGGGCTCCAAGGTACTCGACATCGCCGGTGGCACTGGCGACCTCGCTTTGGCATTCGCCAAGAAGGTGGGCGAGAGCGGCGAAGTGGTGCACACGGACATCAACGAGGCCATGCTGCGCACCGGCCGCGACCGGTTGCTCGACGCCGGCATCTCGCTGCCGACGATGGTGTGCGATGCGGAGAAGTTGCCTTTTCCAGATCAGCGATTCGATTTGGTGACCGTCGCCTTCGGCCTGCGCAACATGACGCACAAGGATGCCGCGCTCAAGGAAATGAACCGTGTGCTGAAGCCGGGCGGCAAGCTGCTCGTGCTCGAGTTTTCCAATGTCGCCAAACCGCTTTCGAAGGTGTACGACTGGTATTCGTTCAACGTGCTTCCGAGGCTGGGCAAGATGGTGGCGGGCGACGATGCGAGCTACCGCTACCTGGCCGAATCGATTCGTATGCATCCGTCGCAGGAAGAGCTCAAGACCCTCATGAAAGAGGGCGGTTTCGGACATGTGGACTATCACAACATGACGGGTGGCATCGTCGCCTTGCATGTTGGAATCAAATGTTGATGAAGAATTTTTTGCCGAAGGAGACGTCATGATGAAAAGTATTTGGTCCGTTTTGTTGGTGTGTGCGCTGGTCGTGGTCAGCGTCGACGCCGATGCGCGCCGCATGGGCGGCGGCAAGTCGTTCGGCAAGCAGTCGGGCAACGTGACGCAGCGCGATGCAACGCCCAATGCGCCCGGTGCGCCCGCACAGAACGCGAACACCGCTGCCGCCCGCCCCGCGACGGCGGCGCCTGCCGCTGCGGCGCCCAAGCGGCCGTGGGCCGGCATGCTCGGCGGTCTGGCCGCGGGCCTGGGTCTGGCCTGGCTTGCCCACTCGCTCGGCCTCGGCGCGGCTTTCGGCAATATCCTGCTGATCGCCCTGCTGGTGCTCGCGGGCGTCGTCGTGTGGCGCATCATCGCGGCGCGCTCGCGCGGCAACGGCGCGGCACGAAGCGGTGGCTTCGCATTCCAGGGCGCCGGTCATCCCTCAAACGCCACTGCGCCATCGCAGTACAGCCCCAACAACGTCGGCAACGATGCGTCTGCCCGCCCTTGGGAGCGCAACAGCGCGGCGTTCGACGCTGCGCCCGCACAGCAGCAGCTTGAAGCAGAGCGCAGCACGGGTGGTTCGTCCATGGCGGGCGCGGCAGCGGCCGGCGGCAGCATGATCGGTTCGGCGCTGGGTGGAGCCCAGTCCTGGGGCGTTCCCGCCGGCTTCGATGCCGATGGATTCCTCGCAGCCGCCAAGCGCAACTTCGTCACGCTGCAGGACGCCTGGGACCGTGCCGACATCACCACTCTTCGTTCCATGATGACCGACAGCATGGTCGGCGAGATCCGCCAGCAGTTGGCCGAGCGCGAGAACCACACGGGCGGCGAATCCAACAAGACCGAAGTCGTGATGCTCGACGCGAAGTTGCTCGGCATCGAGGAACTGCCTGACGTCTATCTGGCGAGCGTCGAGTTCTCCGGCATGATCCGCGAGGACGTGTCCTCCGGCCCGAGCCCGTTCCGCGAAGTCTGGAACATGACCAAACCAACCAGTGGCGCTGGCGGCTGGCTGGTGGCGGGTGTGCAGGCGCTGCAATAGGCGCTTGACGTAATCGGGTCGCAAGACCGGGAATAATGGGGACATGGTCACACCATCGTCCCCTTTTTCTTTTCTCGAAGACTTCGCTAGGCGCATCGGCAGCCGGCTGCAGCCGCCGCCCTGGGCAGTCCACGAGGTGCAGCACCGGACGGTGCTGTTTCTCAATCATGTGCTCCAGCAAGAGCCCGAAGCGCAGCAACGCTTGGTGCGGCAGCAGTGGCGCGTGGTCCAGTTCGAATGGCGCTTCATCTCGATGAAGTTCGTCGCCACGCCGGCCGGCCTGCTCGATCTGGCCGCGCAAGATGCCGTGCCCGAATTGACCCTGGCCGTGACGGAAGCGTCGCCGTTCGGCTTGGCGCGGGCCGCCTTTCAGGGCGATAAGCCGGACGTGCGCATCGACGGTGACGTGCAACTTGCCGCCGAGGTCAACTGGCTCGTCGACCATGTGCGCTGGGATGTCGAGGACGATCTGGCACGCGTCGTCGGCGACGTGCCGGCCCACACGATCGCGCGCGTCGCGCGTCGCGTCGTCGCGGCGCTGCGGCAGTTCGTCGGCCAGCGCGCGCAGCCACCCGCTGGGTCAGCGGGCGTGGAATGAGGCGCTTCTACCGAGGCATCTTCATCGTCCTGGTCGCGCTGCGCTACGGCCTCGACGAGCTCGTGCTCACGAGCTTCCAGAAGCCCTGGCTGCGCGTGGTCGCCCGCATCGTCTCTACCGGCCGCAATCTCGATGCACCGCGCGGCCAGCGGCTGCGCGAAGCGCTGGAGCGGCTCGGTCCGATCTTTGTGAAGTTCGGGCAGGTGTTGTCGACACGGCGCGACCTGCTGCCGCCGGACATCGCTGACGAACTGGCGTGGCTGCAGGATCGCGTGCCGCCGTTCGATTCCAAGATCGCCATCGCGACCATTGAACGGGCGTTCCGCAGACCGCTCGGCGAGATATTCGTGCAGTTCGAAGAAACGCCGGTGGCCAGTGCATCGATTGCGCAGGTGCACTTCGCGATCATCCGCAACCGCGACGGCACGGATCGCGAGGCTGCGGTCAAGGTGCTGCGACCCGGCATGCGCAACGTAATCGAGAAAGACCTCGAACTGATGGCCATGATGGCCGGCTGGGTCGAGCGCCTCTCGGCCGACGGCAAGCGGCTAAAGCCGCGCGAAGTGGTGGCCGAATTCGACAAGTACCTGCACGACGAGCTCGACCTGGTGCGCGAGGCAGCCAACGCCGCCCAGCTTAGGCGCAACATGGCCGAGCTCGACCTGGTGCTGATTCCGGAGATGTTCTGGGATTTCTGTCATCCCGAGGTGATCGTGATGGAGCGCATGAAAGGCGTGCCCATCGCGCAACTCGACCGGCTTCGCGCGGCCGGCGTCGACATCTCCAAGCTGGCGCGCGACGGCGTCACCATCTTCTTCACGCAGGTGTTCCGCGACGGCTTCTTTCATGCCGACATGCATCCGGGCAACATCCAGGTGAGCCTGGAGCCCCAGACTTTCGGTCGCTACATCTCCCTCGATTTCGGCATCGTCGGTACGCTCACCGAGTCCGACAAGGAATACCTCGCGCAGAATTTCGTCGCTTTCTTCCGACGCGACTACAAGCGCGTGGCGGAACTGCACCTCGAAAGCGGCTGGGTGCCCGAAGGTACGCGCATCGACGAACTCGAGGCCGCGATCCGCACGGTGTGCGAGCCGTATTTCGACCGACCGCTGAAAGAGATCTCGCTCGGTATGGTGCTGATGCGGCTGTTCCAGACTTCACGCCGGTTCCACGTCGAGATCCAGCCGCAGCTGGTGCTGCTGCAGAAGACCTTGCTCAACATCGAGGGGCTCGGGCGCCAGCTCGACCCCGAGCTCGACCTCTGGCACACGGCGAGGCCGTTTCTCGAGAAGTGGATGAGCGATCAGATCGGCCCGCACAAGCTCTTCGCGCAACTGCGTGCCGAGGCGCCGCGCTACGCCAAGCTGCTGCCGGAGCTGCCGCGCCTGTTGCACGAGTACCTCCACAACCGGCCCAAGGACCATCGCAGGGAACTGGTCGAGCTGCTGGCGGCACAGAAGCGCACCAACCGTCTGCTGCAGGCCATCATCTACGGTGGCATGGGGTTTGTATTGGGTTTGATCGCCATGCAGGTGCTGGTGCGCGTGCGTCTTTTCTGAAGAGGAGGTACCGCCGTGCTGCTGTCCCTGGTCGTCGTCTATTTGCTGATCACCATCGCCATCGGCTTGTACGCTGCCAAGCGCGTCAAGAACACCACCGACTTCGCGATCGCCGGCCGGCGCCTGCCGCTGTTCATGATCGTGACGACCACCTTCGCCACCTGGTTCGGCTCCGAAACGGTGCTCGGCATTCCGGCCAAGTTCATCGAGGGCGGCCTGGGCAGCGTGGTCGAGGACCCGTTCGGCGCCGGCACCTGCCTGATCCTGGTGGGCCTGTTCTTCGCGGGCAAGCTGTACCGAATGACGCTGCTCACCATCAGCGACTACTACCGCGAGCGCTATGGCCGGGTGGTCGAGGTGGCCTGCTCGCTGATCATCATGCTGAGCTACCTGGGCTGGGTGTCGGCGCAGGTCACGGCACTCGGCCTGGTGTTCAACGTGCTTTCGGGCGGCGCCATCGGCATCTCGCTCGGCATGGTGATCGGTGTCGTTTCGATCCTGGCGTATACGCTTTTCGGCGGCATGTGGTCGGTGGCCGTGACCGACTTCCTCCAGATGATCATCCTGGTGGTGGGCCTGGCAGTCATCGCGGTGTTCGCCGGCAACATGGCCGGCGGTGCCGACAAGGTGATCGCGTTCGCCGCCAGCAAAGACTTGTTCAAGTTCTGGCCAGAGCCGAGCTTCAAGGACATGATCTTCTTCTTCGCGGCCGCAATCACCATCATGCTGGGGTCGATTCCGCAGCAGGACGTGTTCCAGCGCGTGATGTCCGCCAACAGCATCGAGGCGTCCACGCGCGGCCCGGTGATCGGCGGCATCGCCTACATCCTGTTTGCCTTCGTGCCCATGTTCCTGGTCGCGAGTGCGCTCCTGATCATGCCGGAGCAGACGGCTGTGTTGCTGAAGGACGATCCGCAGAAAGTGCTGCCCATGCTGGTGCTCGAGAAGATGCCCTTCGTGATGCAGGTGCTGTTCTTCGGTGCGCTGCTTTCGTCGATCAAATCTACGGCATCCGCCACCCTGCTGGCGCCGATCGTAACCTTCACCGAGAACATCTGGCGCCAGTTCCGCCCGGCCGGCACCGACCGCGAAAACCTGCGCACGATGCGCATCACCGTGCTGGTTTTCAGCGCCGCGGTGCTGATCTACGCGATCCGCATGCGGGGCACGCCGATCTACGAGCTGGTCTCAGGGGCTTACCAAGTGCCGCTGGTGGGCGCCTTCGTGCCGCTGGTCTGCGGGCTCTACTGGAAGCGCGCGACCACGCAAGGCGCCGTGGCGGCGGTCGTGCTCGGCATCGGCGTGTGGCTGCTGTTCATGGCCGCTCCCTGGGGCGAGCAGTTCCCGGCGCAGCTCGCCGGCGTTTTGGCGGCGTTCGCGGGGATGATCGCCGGCTCGCTGGCGCCGCAATGGGTCGCAGATACACGCATGCCGCACCGCATGCTGGCGGCCGACGCGGCCTGAGGGCTTGGGTGCGACGCCTATAATCGAGGGCTTTGCGAGCAGCCGCCGGCCGCTCTTTGCCCTCCCACTCCATGCCTATCTACGCCTACAAGTGCGGCACCTGCGGCTTTGCCAAAGACGTGCTGCAAAAAATGTCCGATGCGCCCCTTACGGAGTGCCCGGCTTGTGGCGCCAGCGCATTCTCCAAGCAGCTCACGGCGGCCGGTTTTCAGCTGAAGGGTTCGGGCTGGTATGTGACTGATTTCCGAGATGGCGGGGCGGGCAAAAAGGGCGCCGACAAGGCCGGCGATAAAGGTGCCGAAAAAGGTTCCGACAAATCCTCCGATGGCGCGGCGCCAGCGGCGGACGGTGCCGCCGCAGGCAAGCCGGCCGAGGCGCCGGCCAACAAGGCCGCGCCTGCAACCGCTTCTGCTCCCGCCGCGGTGACACCTGCCGCCACCAAGAGCGACTGAGTCCGCACTTTCATGCTCGCGCTGCGCAAATGGCTGTTTTCCGGCCTGCTGGTGATCGTGCCGCTGGTGATCACGCTCGGCGTGCTCAACTGGATCATCGGCACGCTCGATCAGACGCTGTGGCTGCTGCCGCAGGCATGGCAACGTTGGCTCAACGACCATAACGTGCGCGGGCTGGGCGTGCTGCTGACGCTGGCGATCCTGCTCGGCGTCGGCGCGATCGCCAGCAACTTCGTCGGCAAGCGGCTCTTGGGTTGGGGCGATGCGGTGGTGCGCCGAATCCCCGTGGTCCGTTCGATCTATTCCAGTGTCAAGCAGGTTTCGGACACGCTCTTCTCCGAGAACGGCAACGCATTCAGAACCGCGGTACTGATCCAGTGGCCGCGCGAAGACGTGTGGACCATCGCGTTCGTGACCGGCACGCCAGGCAACGACGTAGTGGCGCATCTTGGCGGCGGCGACTACCTTGGGGTCTACGTGCCGACCACGCCCAACCCGACGGGCGGTTATTTCGTGATGCTCAAGCGCAGCGACTGCATCGAACTCAAGATGAGCGTGGACGACGCGCTCAAGTACATCGTGTCGATGGGGGTGGTCGTTCCCGGCGGCCCCGCAACGGTCGCGATCAAGTAAAAAATACGCGCCACCGCGGCGCCGGAAAATATCTATGGCCATGCGTTCCAACTATTGCGGTCTGGTGACCGATGCCCTGCTGGGCCAAACCGTCACGCTATGCGGATGGGTCAACCGCCGCCGCGACCACGGCGGCGTGATCTTCATCGACCTGCGCGACCGCGAAGGCTACGTGCAGGTGG
>JBBJMS010000229.1:0-4430 GCA_037720315.1 Variovorax sp.
CTGCGCGCGGCCAAAGCGATACCAGCCATCGTTCCACGGCGAAAAGCGCATGTCGCGCGGACGGCGTCGAAAGCCCGTGAGGGGCAAATGCACCTGCCCACCGTGCGTGTGCCCGCAGATCATCAAAGCATTGCGCTCGGTCACGCGCGCGAAGTTGGCCAGGAAGCGCTGGCGCTCGGCCTGCGGCATCGCGGGCTCCTGCATCAGTTCGGCCGCACCGCGGATGGCCGACAGCGGGCTCTTGATCTCGTGGGTGAAGGTCTGCACGTAGTCGGCCACGTAGTTGCGTCCGGTCAGCGCGTCGCGCATTTCGCCGACGCCGCTGCGCAGGGTGTCGACGGCGCGCCGCAGCATGCGCCCGAGGCCCGGGCTGCGCTGGCTACGCAGCCAGGCCAGGTAGTCGGAAATGAGCCCGAACGGCCGCACCAGCCAGACCGACACGATGATCGCCAGCACCAGCAGCGCCAAGGCCGAGCCGATGCCGACCCACAGCGTGCGCGCCCGCGCGTCGATGACGAACTGGCCGAAGCTCTGCACCGGCTTGCCGACGCTGACCACGCCGACGATCTCGTTGTTCCATCGCACCGGCGCGGCGGCGTACATCACCGACGTCATGGGATCGCCCTCGATGTCGCGCGAGGTGCGTGCGCCATACACGCCGGCGAGCGAGCGGCTCACGTCGCTCCATGCCGAGTAGTCGGCGCCGACGCTGCGGCCCTGCGAATCGAAGAGCACGCGGCCGCCGCGGTCGGTGACGTAGACGCGCAGCTCGACGCGGCGCTTGTGCAGGTTGTAGATCTGGGCCGAGAACTCGCGCGCATAGACCGAGCGAAACAGCGGCTCCAGCCGCGCGGTGTTGATCGCCCCGGCAATCACGTCCTGCTCGACCAGGCTGGCCATGAGCTGCGACACCTCGACCAGCGACTCTTCCGCCGACTCGCGGTAGCGCGGATCGATGTCGGCCACCACGCGGTAGAGCAGGAACGCAATGCCCGCCGTGTAGATCAGCAGGATGCCGATGAAGATGCGCGTTCGTCGAGTCACTGGTATTGCGGCAGCGCTTCGTTCAGCGCATAGCCGGTGCCGCGCAGCGTGCGGATCGCCTCGACCTCGGGAGCGATGGCGCGCAACTTGGCGCGCAGCGTCTTGACGTGCGCGTCGACGGTGCGGTCGAAGCTGTCGCTGCTGCCGTCCCACACCTGCTGCAGCAGCTCGTCGCGGGTGAACACGCGGCCCGGGCGCTGCATCAAGAGGCGCAGCAGGCCGTACTCGTAGCGCGAGAGTTCGAGCAGGCGACCGTAATAGCGGATCTGCATGCGCTCGGCGTCGAGCACGAACGCCGCCGCGGGCGTTGCAGCAGGGGTCGCCGTGTTGCCGTTGCCGCGACCGCTGCGCCGCAGGATGGTGCGCACCCGCGCCACCAGTTCGCGCGGGGAGAACGGCTTGGCGATGTAGTCGTCGGCCCCGATTTCGAGGCCGACCACGCGGTCGATCTCGTCGCTGCGCGCGGTGAGAAAAAGCATCGGCACCTCGGCGCCGCCGGCTTCCCGCGTGAGGGCCGAAAGCTGCTTGAAAAGCTCGAAGCCGTTCATGTCCGGCAGGCCGATGTCGAGGATGGCGAGTGCAGGCGGCTCGGCCGCGAACTGCGCGATCGCCTCTTCGGCGGTGGTGCACCAGATGGGCACGAAGCCATCGGTCTTGAGCACGTATTGCAGGGTGTCGGCGATGCCCGGCTCGTCTTCGGCGATCAGAATCCGGGGGCGAAATGGCATGCGCGGATGGTAGCGGGCCGGAACCTTTGCGAGCGTGCCCGAACGAACAGGGTCCTGCATGTACTGGAGAACCGCACTTTGACCCTATCCGAAACCAAGGCCGTCGTGACGCTGAGCCTGCTGGCCGCCTTCGTCGACGGCGACAAGCACGAGCGCGAACGCGCCGAGATCAAGCGCATCGCCGAAGGCCTGTCGCAGGCGGACGGCATGCACATGCCGACGCTCTATCAGGATGTCTTGATGAAGCGCGTGTCGCTCGCCGACGTGAGCGCGCAGCTCGAAAGCCACGAAGCGAAGCAGCTCGGCTACGAGATGGCTGTGTGCGTGTGCGATGCCGACGGCGCGCAGTCCGAGAGCGAGCGCATGTTCCTCGCCGACGTGCGCAGCTCGCTCGGGCTCGACGCGAAATCGGCCGAACAGTTCTCCAAGGATGCGGAGGCCATTGCGGCGGTGCCGCTCGCGCCGGCTGCCGCCGTGGCAGTGGCCGGTACCGTGGCGGCGGCGCGCGCCGCGGTCGACCGTGCCCCGCTCGAACACTCGATCCAGAATTCGGCGATCCACAACCGCGCGCTCGAACTGCTCCCCGAAACCCTGTCGACGATGGCGATCATTCCGTTGCAGATGAAGCTGGTCTACCGCATCGGCAAGGCGCACGGCTACGAGCTCGACAGCGGCCATGTGAAGGACTTCGTCGCCACCGTTGGCGTCGGCCTGACTTCGCAGTACCTCGAACAAGCCGGGCGCAAGCTGCTGGGCGGCTTGCTCGGCAAGGTCGGCGGCGGACTGCTGCGCGGACTGGGCAACCAGGCAGTGAGTTCCGGCATGAGCTTCGCGACCACCTACGCGCTCGGCCATGTCGCCAAGCGCTATTACGCGGGCGGCCGCACGCTGTCGACGCAGATACTGAAAGAGGCTTACGCGAGCGTCACGCAGGAAGCCCAGGGTCTGCAGACGCGCTACCTGCCGGCGATGCAGGAGAAGGCCCGCACCCTCGATGCGGGTCAGGTGCTGGCGATGGTTCGGCGCGCCTGACCAGAACGAGCTACTGCGTTCGGTAGCCGGCGTTCTCTATCGCCGCGACGATGTCCTGCCGGGGCTGCTCGCTCAGGACGTGGACCTTGCCGGTTTCGAGATCGACCGTCACCTGCGCTTCGGGATCGACCGTTTTCACCGCGTTCTCGACAGTGCTCACGCAATGGCCGCAGCTCATGCCGGCGACCTGGAATTTCTGGCTCATCGTCGGTCCTTTCAAGGGAGTGGGCTCAGGCCAGCGCCGGGTAGTCGGTGTAGCCCCTTTCGCCGCCGCCGTAGAACGTGTTCTTGTCCCAGGGGCTCAGCGGTGCGCCTTCGCGCAGCCGGCGCACCAGGTCGGGGTTCGAGATGAATGGCTTGCCGAAGGCCACCAGGTCGTCGCCGTCTCTCAGCGCTTCCTCGGCCAGCGGCTTGTCGTAGCCGTTGTTCACCATCCAGGCGCCCTTGCCGCCGGCCTTGCGATAGGCGGCCTTGAGCGCCTCGTAGTCGAACGGCCGGTCCTCCAGCTCGCGCGCGCCGCCCGTCGCGCCTTCGATCACATGCACGTAGGCGAGGCCCATCGGGGCCAGCTGCTCGATCACGTAGGTGAAGAGCGGCTGCGGGTCTTCATCGTGCGCGTCGTTGGCCGGCGTCACCGGCGACAGGCGGATGCCGGTCTTGCCGCCGCCGACCGCTTCCACCACGGCGCGCGTCGATTCGAGCAGCAGGCGGGCGCGGTTCTCGATGCTGCCGCCGTAGTCGTCGGAGCGCTTGTTGCTGCCGGTCTTCAGGAACTGGTCGAGCAGGTAGCCGTTGGCGCCGTGCAGCTCGACGCCGTCGAAGCCGGCGGTGTCGACCGCATTGCGCGCGGCGGCCGCCTGGTAGGTGTGGACGATGCCGGGCAGTTCGTCCAGGCGGAGGGCACGCGGCTCGGACGTATCGACAAATTCAGGCGTGCCGTTCTTGATCAGCACGGTTTTGGTCTTGGCGGTGATGGCCGACGGCGCCACTGGCTTGCCGCCATCGGGCTGCAGCTCGGTGTGCGAGATGCGCCCACATGCCAGAGCTGGACGACGATCTTGCCGCCAGCGTCGTGCACGGCTTTGGTGACGCGCTTCCAGCTGTCGAGCTGCTCGGTGCCGTAGAGACGGGACGTCGAATAGCCCTGGCCCTGATGGCTGATGGCCGTAGCCTCGGTAGGCGGCGCTGGCGCGCTGGGCATAGTAGGTCACGGCAATGTCAGGAGGTATCGCCTCGGGCGAACGGTTGCGGGTCAGCGGCATAGCACGATGCGGTTGGCAAGTTGCAGGTCGCCGGCTTGTACATGATCGAATAAGGTGGGCATAAATGGAATGGGTTGGTGGATGAAGATGAGAAGATGAGAAGATGAGAAGATGAGAATGAGAAGATGACGCCCGGCTTCGCTGGACATCACAAGGCGCTTGCCTTAAAGCTGCCGCGCGGGCGATAAGCCGGAAGAGCGGCGGCCATGATGGCGGCATTTCCGAAAGCGCGCCGGGACGCGAGACGGGCGCGACAGTTGTAAAGCGCTTAGTTGCTCAGGCCTTCTGCCCTCATGGTCGCCTGCACAGCCGGGCGGGTGGTCATTCTGGCAGTATCTTTGTTAGTAGTGTCTCTCGGTGTATA
>JBBJMS010000230.1:0-4399 GCA_037720315.1 Variovorax sp.
CGACCTGCAGACGGGCAGGGCGGACCTGGCAGATTTCAAGGGCGTGGTCGCCTGCGGCGGCTTCAGCTACGGCGACACGCTCGGCGCCGGCATCGGCTGGGCCCGCAGCATCACCTTCAACCCGAAGCTGGCGCAGCAGTTCACGCGCTTCTTCCAGCGCGGCGACACCTTCGGACTCGGCGTGTGCAACGGCTGCCAGATGTTCGCCGAACTGGCTGACATCATCCCCGGCGCCCGGGCCTGGCCGCGTTTCACCACCAACCGGAGCGAGCGGTTCGAAGCGCGGCTCGCCATGGTCGAGGTACTGGATTCGCCGAGTCTGTTTTTTGCCGGCATGGCCGGCAGCCGGCTGCCGATCGCGGTGGCCCATGGAGAAGGCTATGCAGACTTCGAGCACCGTGGCAACCCGCACGCAGCCATCGCCGCGATGCGCTTCGTCGACAACCACGGGCAACCGACCGAGCGCTACCCGCTCAACCCGAACGGCAGCGCCGGCGGACTGACCGCGGTGACCACGGCCGACGGCCGCTTCACGGCGCTGATGCCGCATCCCGAACGGGTGTTCCGCAACATCCAGATGAGCTGGACCTCGGGCGACAAGAGTGCTTTGAGTCCCTGGGTGCAGATATGGCGCAATGCGCGGCGGTGGGTGGGCTGATGAAAAAAGCGGCCGCTCAGGCCGCTTTCTCTTTCTATTTACCGCGGAGGTAGGGGACGCCCGTCATTCCACCTTGGCCTTGGCCCGCAACGCTTCCTGGTACTTCTGAAGCCGCTGCTGCTGCAGCTGCTGCGTGATCTGCGGCTTGACCTCTTCGACCTTCGGCAGCTGCGCCTGGCGGACGTCGTCGACACGGATGACGTGATAGCCGAACTGCGACTTCACCGGCGCCGGCGTCGTCTCGCCCTTCTTGAGCTTGATCATGGCTTCGGAAAACTCGGCCACGAAGCTTGCCGGGGCAGCCCAGTCGAGGTCGCCGCCGTTCGCGCCCGAGCCTGGGTCCTTGCTCTGCTTCTTGGCGAGGTCCTCGAACTTCTGCCCCTTCTTGAGGTCGGCCAGGATCTTCTGGGCCTGCTCTTCCTTCTCGACCAGGATGTGACGCGCCTTGTATTCCTTGCCGCCGTTGGCCGCGACGAACTTGTCGTACTCGGCCTGCACGTCGGCATCCGTCACGGCGTTCTGCTTGCGGAAGTTCTCGAACAGCTGCCGGATCACGATGGCCTGGCGTGCGAGCTCGAGCTGGTTCTTGTAGTCGTCGGTGGCGTCCAGGCCCTGCTTCTGCGCTTCCTGCATGAAAACTTCGCGCGCAATGACTTCTTCGCGCAGCTGGCCCTGCATTTCGGGTGTGACCGGCCGGCCGGCCGTGGCCAGCTGCTGAGCCAGCACGTCCATGCGCGCCTTCGGCACCGGCTTTCCATTGACGATGGCCGCGTTCTGCGCGAAGGCGGCGGGGAGTGCACCCAAGAGTGCGGCGGCCGCGACGGCCTGCAGGAGTTGTTTCTTCATAAGGGGTTCTATTTGCTGCCCTGACGGGCTGAAATCGAAGTGCTCAAAGCGCTTCAAAACGTTTCGATGGCGATGGCGTGAAGGCCCTGTGCGATGAAAAGTTGCAGCGCATCATACACAAGGCGATGCTGCGCCACGCGCGGTTTTCCGGCGAACAGCGGCGAGGCGATGCGCACCCTGAAATGGGTGCCGAAGCCCTCCGGTCCGGCGCCGGCATGGCCTGCATGCGCAGCGCTCTCGTCGATCACTTCGAGCCGCGTGGGCGCAAGCGCTTCGCGCAGGCGCGCTTCGAGTTGCGTGGTGGTCGGAAGGCTCATGCGGCCGGCTTGTCCGATTTGAGGTACGGCGAAATGTAGAGCCCCTGCGCAATCAGGAAGACGACCGGAAACGCATAGCCCCACAGCTTGAAGTTGACCCAGGCGTCGGTGGTGAAATTGGCCGCCACGTAGGCGTTGATCGCGGCCATGAACACGCAGTAGCCAATCCACGCGACATTGAGCCGGCCCCAGATCTGCGGCGGCAGTTCGAGCTGCGCGCCGAGCAGCATCTTGAGAAAGTTCTTGCGGAAGCCCCAGAGTGCGATCGCCAGCGCGATCGCCATGACCCCGTACAGCACGGTCGGCTTCCACTTGATGAAGCGATCGTCCTGCAGCACCAGCGTGAGCGAACCGAAAAGCAGAATCAGGACCAGCGTGGCCTTCTGCATCGGCTGGAGCCGTCGCTCGCTGAACCAGATGATGCCCATCTGCAGCACCGTGGCGGCCATCAGCACGCCGGTTGCGGTGTAGATGTCGTAGAGCTTGAACGCGCCGAAGAACAACAGGATCGGAAAGAAGTCCAGAACGAGCTTCATGCTTCATCGGCCCCGCGCTTGTGGAAGTCGAGCGAAGCGGAGTTCATGCAATAGCGCAGTCCGGTTTCAGTGGGGCCGTCGGGAAACACATGGCCCAGGTGGGCGCCGCAATTCGCGCACACGTTCTCGGTGCGGCTCATGCCGTGCGAGCGATCGACGATGTCGCGAATCGCGCCCGGCACCGCCTCCTGCGAAAAGCTGGGCCATCCGCAGCCGGCATCGAACTTGGTGGCTGCTTCGAACAGCTTGGCGCCGCAGCAGATGCAGTGGTAGGTGCCATCGTCCCAGTGGGCCTCGTATTTGCCTGTGAAGGGGCGTTCGGTCGCGGCATGGCGGGTCACCTCGAAGGCGCCGCGTTCGGCGCCTTTCTCGGCCAGCACGGCCTTCCATTCGGCTTCGGTTTTCTGGATGGGTGCGGTCATGATGAGCAGCTGATTTCGATGGTGGAAGCCCAGTCGGGCGGGAAGCCGGCGTCTGCCTCGTGGCCGGCGTGTTCTTCAAATGGGGTTTCGAGCAGCTTCAGCAAGTCGGCCACGCGAGAGAAGTCTTTCTTCTGAGCCGTTTCGATCGCCTGCTGCCCCAGGTGGTTCCGCAACACGAACTTGGGGTTGGACTGGCGCATCAGATAGGCAGCCGCGGCGGTGGGCGCCTGCGTATGACGCTGCGCAAACGACGCCAGCCAGCCGTCGAAGCCCGGCCGGTCGAGGAACAGGTCGCGCACCTGCGCCGGATCGCCACCCGCGACGTGGTCGGAAAGACGGCGCCAGAAAATCGTGTAGTCAACCTTTTCCTGCGCCAGCAACTTGAGCACGCCTTCGATCAGTGCCCGGTCTTCGGCAGCCGCGTCGGCGATGCCGAGCTTGTCGCGCATGCGCGCCTCAAACTCGCGCGGGAATGCAGTCTTGTACGACTCGAGCGCGGCGATGGCGATTTCTGGCTCGCCGATCAGCGGCAGCAGCGCCTGCCCCAGGCAAAAAAGATTCCAGTACGCCACGTTGGGCTGCTGGTTGTAGGCATAGCGCCCGCCGGTGTCGCTGTGGTTGCAGATATGTTGGGGATCGAAGCCGTCGAGAAACTGGAACGGCCCGTAGTCGATCGTGAGGCCCAGGATGCTCATGTTGTCGGTGTTCATCACACCGTGGCAGAAACCGACCGCTTGCCACTGAGCCATGAGCGCGGCGGTGCGCTCGCTCACCGCTTCGAGCAGCGCCGCATAGGCGTTGCCGCCGAAGCGCCCTGTGCTGCGGCATTCGGGGTAGAAGCGGTCGATGACGTAGTCGGCCAGCGCCCGCAGTTCGTCGTCTTGCTGGTTGGCTGCGAAATGCTCGAAGTGGCCGAAGCGCACGAAGCTCGGGGAAACGCGCGTGACGACAGCGGCAGTTTCGAGTTCTTCGCGGCGGATGCGCGCATCGGAGCCGGTCACGCAGAGCGACCGTGTGGTCGGAATGCCGAGTCCGTGCATCGCCTCGCTGCACAGGAACTCGCGAATGCTGGAACGCAGCACCGCGCGGCCGTCGCCCATGCGGGAGTAGGGGGTGCGCCCGCTGCCCTTGAGCTGCAGTTCGAGGCCGCCGTCGGTTTCGCCAAGCAGGATCGCCCGACCATCGCCCAGTTGCCCGGCCCAGACGCCGAACTGGTGGCCGCTGTAGACGCTGGCGAGCGGATCGGTGCCGGGAAGCAGATCGTTGCCGATGAATGCCTCGAGCGCTTCCGGCGATTCGAACCATCCGGCATCGAGCCCGAGTTCCCGTGCCATGCGGGCGCTGCGTCCGACCCAATAGGGCTCGGGCAGCGGCGTGGGGCGCAGCCGCGTGTGGAAGGCCGGCCCGAGCGCGGCGAAGCTGTTGTTCCACTGGAGGCCGGCTTCGGCCGCCGATGCGGCCTCTGAGGACAGGGTCATGCCGGCGATTGTCCGACATCGGGCATTCCCCCATCGGCCCCGTGTTGCGCTGCGCAATACTGCTGTCAGCGTTTTTTATTAATCCAAGGAGTTCTCCCGATGCTGGGTTTGATGCAAGACCAACCATTGCTGATCTCGTCGC
>JBBJMS010000231.1:0-4372 GCA_037720315.1 Variovorax sp.
TATGCCTTCGTCGTTCTCGACGGTGACTTCCTTGGTGCGCAGGCCCATCACCGCATCGGCCACGCCGGCCAGTACGGTGATCGGGGCGATCTCGTCCTTGAAGCGGCCGGCTTCGAGCGCGGCCGTGGCCTTCTGCTGGCTGGCCGCGCCGTACTCGTCCATCTGCTCGCGCGAGATGTTGTAGCGCTTGGCGACCTGCTCGGCCGTCTGCAGCATGTTCCAGTAGATCTCGGGCTTGTGCTTCACCAGCCAGGGGTCGGCCAGCATGTGCTTGTTGGCTTCGTTCTGCACGCACGAGATGCTCTCGACGCCGCCGGCCACGTACACGTCGCCCTCGCCCGCGATGATGCGCTGCGCCGCGGTGGCGATGGTCTGCAGGCCCGACGAACAGAAGCGGTTGATGGTCATGCCCGACGTCGTGATAGGCAGGCCGGCGCGCAGCGCGATCTGGCGCGCGATGTTGGCGCCGGTCGCGCCTTCGGGGTTGGCGCAGCCCATGATCACGTCGTCAACTTCGGCGCCGTCGATGCCGGCGCGAGAAACCGCGTGCTGCACCGCATGGCCGCCGAGCGTGGCGCCGTGCGTCATGTTGAAGGCACCCTTCCAGCTCTTGGCGAGCGGCGTGCGGGCGGTGGAAACGATGACGGCGCTGGTCATGGTGATGTCCTTGTGTAGAAGATGAATGACGCTTACTGGGGCTGCGCGGAGTTGCGCAGCAGCTGGTGATAGAACCGGATCATCTCGCCGTAGTTCGAGACTGCGAGCCGTTCGTCGTTGCCGTGGAATCGCGCGAGGTCCTGCGCCTGCACGCGGATCGGCGAAAAGCGGTAGACCGCATCGCTCACCAGCGCGAAGTGGCGCGAATCGGTGGCGGCGGTCATCAGGCCGGGAGCGACCAAGGCATCGGGGAACACCTGCCGCACGGCCTGTTCGATGGCGCGGTAGCCGGTGCTGTCGGTCGGCGAAACCGGCGATGGTTCCGAATTGCCCGGATAGCGCTTGACCTGGATCGCGTCGTCGGCCAGCGCACGGCGCAAATGGGCTTCGACGCTCTCGATGCTGTCGCCAGGGAGGATGCGAAAGTTGACGGCCGCCTCGATGCGGCCGGGCAACACGTTGTCCTTGTTGCCCGCACGCACGATGGTCAGCGCGGTGGTGGTGCGCAGCATGGCGTTGCTGCTCGGGCTCTTTTCGAGCTGGCGCTGCACCAGCGGCGCCGTGAGCCACAGGTTGGACAGCATAACGCGGTTGATGCCGCTCATCTCGGGCGCCAGCGTGCCAAACATGTCGCCGGCCACGCCCTTGATGCCGCCGGGCATCGGCGTTGCTTCCAGCCGTGCCAGCGCCAGGCTCATGCGGCCGATGGCGCTCTGCGCAGGCGGCATCGACGAGTGGCCGGGGGCCGTGTCGAGCGAAAGAAAGAAGGTGCCATAGCCCTTCTCGGCCAGGCCGATCAGCGCCGCCGTCTTCGGCAGGCCGGGCAGCACGCCATCGAGCACCAGCAGACCTTCGTCGAGCACCCATTCGAGCGCGATGCCGCGCGACTTGAGCAGCTGCGCGATCGGCAACGCACCGCGCAGGCCGCTGACTTCCTCGTCGTCGCCGTATGCAAGATAGACCGTCTGTTTGGGCTGGAAGCCGCTCGCGACGAGCAGCTCGATGGCTTCCATCTGCGCGAACAGGTTGCTCTTGTTGTCGAGCGTGCCGCGGCCCCAGACGAAGCCGTCCTGGATGGCGCCGCCGAAGGGCTCGACCGTCCACGCCTTTTCCGTGCCGGATGCAATTGGCACCATGTCCTGGTGCGCCATCAGCGCGACCGGCTTTGCGGCGGTGTCGCTGCCGGCCCAGGTGTAGAGCAGCGCCTTCTGGCCCACCACTTCCCTCATCAGGGTGGCATGGAGCTTGGGGAACTGCGCCGCCAGATAGGCATGCAGCTTGTCGAATTCGGCAGCATTGCTGGCGGCGTCCTCGAGGCTGGACACGGTGCGGATCGGAATCGCGCCGGCCAGGCGCCGTGCGGCGGCCTGCACATCGACCGCCAACGCTGCCGCCGGCGCCACGGCGAGCTGCCTGGACGGCGTGCGCCAGGTACCGACGGCCAGCGCTGCCGCCAGCGCCAGCACCACCACCAGCAATGCACCGAACACGCGTTTCAGCATGGAGGCAGCCTGTGTTGCAGGGGCAGTCAGCTGAACTGCTTGCCTTCCGCCACCAGCTTCTGGATCAGCGGCGCCGGCTGCCAAAAGCTCGCGTCGTCGCGCGGGTTCCTGGCAAAGCGCTTCATCGCCTCGGCCACGTTGTAGAGCCCGACCTGGTTGGCATAGTGCATCGGCCCGCCGCGCCAGAGCGGAAAGCCGTAGCCGGTGAGGTAGACCATGTCGATGTCGCCGGCCTTGGAGGCGATGCCGTCTTCCAGGATGTGCGCGCCTTCGTTCACAAGCGAATACACGAGGCGCTGCACGATCTCTTCGTCGGAGATCTTGCGCGGCATGATGCCTTCGTCCTTGCGGTGCTGGGCGACCAGGTTGAGCACGACTTCGCTCGGGATCGCGTCGCGCTTGCCGGGCTTGTAGTCATACCAGCCGGCACCGGTCTTCTGGCCGAAGCGGCCCAGCTCGCAGAGCTTGTCGGCCGTCTTGCTGTACTTCATGTCGGCGCGCTCGGTGGCGCGGCGCTTGCGGATGGCCCAGCCGATGTCGTTGCCGGCCAGGTCGCCCATGCGGAACGGCCCCATGGCAAAGCCGAACTTCTCCACCGCACGGTCGATCTGCTGGGGCGTGGCGCCTTCGTCGAGCAGAAAGCCGGCCTGGCGCGAGTACTGCTCGATCATGCGATTGCCGATGAAGCCGTCGCACACGCCGGAGACCACGGCCGTCTTCTTGATCTTCTTGGCAAGCGACATCACGGTTGCCAGCACGTCCTTGGCGGTTTGCTTGCCGCGCACGACTTCAAGCAACTTCATCACGTTGGCCGGGCTGAAGAAGTGCATGCCGACCACGTCCTGCGGCCGCTGGGTGAAGGCGGCGATCTTGTCGACGTCGAGCGTGGACGTGTTGGACGCGAGGATGGCGCCCGGCTTGGCGACGCGGTCGAGCTCCTTGAACACCGCCTCCTTGACGCCGAGCTCCTCGAACACGGCCTCGATGATCAGGTCGGCATCCTTCAGGTCGTCGTAGCTCAACGTGGTCGTCAGCAGCGCCATGCGCTGGTCGTACTTGTCCTGCTTGAGCTTGCCCTTCTTGACCTGCGCCTCGTAGTTCTTCTTGATGGTGGCGACGCCGCGGTCGAGCGCCTCCTGCTTCATCTCGAGAATCTTGACCGGGATGCCGGCATTGAGGAAGTTCATCGAGATGCCGCCGCCCATGGTGCCGGCACCGATGACGCCGACCGACTGGACGGCGCGCTGCGGCGTGTCGTCCGCCACGTCGGGGATGCGCGAGGCGGCACGCTCGGCCACGAAGAGATGACGCAGCGCCAGCGATTCGGGCGTGAACATCAGCGCGGTGAAGATGCGGCGCTCCTCGCCCATGCCGTCGTCGAACTTCATGGTGGTGGCCGCCTGCACCGCATCCACGCACTTGAGCGGTGCCGGATAGTTCTTCGACATGCCGCCGACCATGTTGCGGGCGAACTGGAAATACGCGTCGCCCTGCGGATGCTTGCACGGCAGGTTGCGCACCAGCGGAAGGTCGCCCGTCTTGCCTGCCATCGACTTGGCGAACTCGAGCGCCTCGTCGAACAGCGACTCGGGCGATGCGGCGAGCTTGTCGAACAATTTCTGGCCAGTCAACGACGCCAGCACCTCGCTCTTGACGGCCTCGCCGCTCACGATCATGTTGAGCGCGGTCTCGACGCCCAGGAGGCGCGGCAGGCGCTGCGTGCCGCCGGCACCCGGGAGCAGGCCGAGCTTGACCTCGGGCAGCGCAACGCTGGTGCCGGGAGCCACAACGCGGTAGTGGCAGCCCATCGCCAGTTCGAGCCCACCGCCCATGCAGACCGAATGAATGGCCGCGACGATCGGCTTGGCGGAGGCTTCGAGCGCGAGGATCACGCTCAGCAGATTGGGTTCCTGGACGGCCTTGGGCGTGCCGAA
This sequence comes from Variovorax sp., assembly GCA_037720315.1. Classification (GTDB taxonomy): domain Bacteria; phylum Pseudomonadota; class Gammaproteobacteria; order Burkholderiales; family Burkholderiaceae_C; genus Variovorax. Next base: position 4,094 of record JBBJMS010000231.1, read on the forward strand.
TTCCTTGATGTCGGCGCCACCCGAAAAGGCCTTGCCGGCGCCGGTGATCACGATCGCCTTCACGGCATCGTCGGCACCCGCCTTCGACAGCCCGTCGGTGATGCCGAGCCGCGTCGAGAAGCCGAGGCCGTTGACGGGCGGGTTGGTCAGCGTGATCACGGCGATGTCGCCGAGAACTTTGTATTCAGCGGTCATGCTGCTTTCCTTTGGATGGGGAGGAATCGAAAACGGTTCGCGCGTCGAAAAGCACGAGTGTTCTATTTCGTCAAATTCTAGGCG
>JBBJMS010000075.1:0-15698 GCA_037720315.1 Variovorax sp.
TCGGCGCCGTAGCGCACCTCGGTTGCGCCAGCCAGCGAGAAGCTGCCGCCTTCGGAGGCCAGGCGCGTATCTGCGCCTGGCGCGGTCGTGCCGCCGGACTGGCCGAAGCAACGCTTGGCCGTGAAGGGCGCCGGGTCGCTGCCGAAGAAGCCGTTGGTGCAGGAGCCCGAACCGCTGACGGTCTTGGTGGCCCAGCGCGTGTCGGCGCCGTAGCGCACCTGCGTTGCACTGGCGACCGAGAAGTTCGCGCCTTCGACGCCCAGCATCACCTCTTCGCCCGACACGGGAGCGCCGACCTGGACATAGCACTCCTTGGCAATGAACGGTGCCGGATCGCCGCCGAACGTCGCGTTGTCGCACTTGACCGTGCCGCTCATCGTCCGGGTGGCATAGGTGTCGTTGGCGCCGTACTTCACGACGCTTGCCGCAGCGAGCGTGAACGCGCCGTTCTCACCCGCCATGCGAGTCCACGACGCGTCGAGCTTTTTCGAGGAGGGTGCTTCCTTCCCGGAGGCGGACGCGACAGGCGCGCCGGAGGCCGCGGCATCGCTGCCGAGCGAAACCGGCGACGCAACGCCGGAACCGGAACTTCCTCCGCCACCGCAGGCGGTCAGCGTTGCGGCCGCGATCAGTAACAAGGACTGTGTTCGTAGAGTGTTGAACAAGTTGAACTCCAAACTAGTGAAAAACCGAGGCGTGTGGATCAATCACGCACACCTCTCCAATTGCTGGCCCCCGCGGGGAACGAAGGCCGTGCAGACATGACGGGTCCTTGGGGTCGTCCAAAACGAGCGATCCCGGCAGCACCGACGCGAGTTGTTTGCAGGCCATCGGCGCCGGGGACGAATGCCCGGTAGCGCGTGGCCCGCTGTTTTTTTTAGGGCACGTTGGCCCCTGTGACGGCGAAAGGTTTGCCGGGGAGTTGCAGGCTGCCGCCGTGCTCGAAGGGCGCGGGCCCTCCGCTTTCGTTCACGGTCGGGCACGAGGTGCCCTGGCAGGCGGCGAAGCCGGGATTCAGAACCAGCGGTCCGTATCGGTAGTTGGAGATCGCCCGGCCGTTGTAGTCGGACAGCGTCAGCACGGGGGCCGAGCTGCCGTTGGCTTCGTTGTCATCGGCGGCGATCGGGTCGCGCAGATTCGCATCCTGCAGGGTGCGCACGATCGTGCCGCTGTTCAGATCTGCCGAGAAGTCGACCCACTGCACCTTGCGCTCGGCCCGCGACACCACGATGAGCTTGGTATTGATGTCGTTGTTGCCGGAGTCGTGAACGGTCTGGCGCGAATAGGCGAGGCCGGTCGGGTTCTTGCCGACCGCGACGCCGGTTTCCACGATGCCGTCCGGCGATGCCGCCCCGCCCGACAGGTAGTTGCCCAGCGCGTAGATGTGGGCTGGCCGTCCTGCGTGGCGATCAGGCGCGGTTGGAGTTCCACGACTGGTCTTCACGGCCGTGGGTCGCGCGTTGAAGCCCACGGTCTTGATCACGGTCGGCATCTGCTCCGGCGCGGCGGAGAACGGGAACGGCCACTGGTTTGCGGCGAGTCCGACCGCAGCGGTCTTGTCGAAGTCGGCCCGGTTGCCGAAATACATGCGGTTGTAGTAAGCAAAGAGCGGCTTCAGGTCGATGAAAGTGGCCTTCTTCTCCGACTTCGAAATCACCACGGCCACGCCCGCCTTGGGCATCTTGTCTTTGTTGACGCCGGTGATGAAGGTCTGGCGCTTGCCTTCGTCGCTCAGCGTGAGGTCTACCGGATCGGGCGAGGTGCGGTTGGTCCAGGGATTCCAGCCGGTCGTCACCGAGATTTCGGTCGGCGCTTTCATGTCCGGCAGATCGACATAGCCGATCACCTTCATGAAGGCGTAGTTGCCCAGGTTCGGCAGCCCCGGGTAGGCAGCGCGCCAATCGCCCCAGAAGGGTTCCTTGGCCGGCTCGGCCGGCGTGCAGTTGTTGCACAGGCTCGCCAGCGCGATCACGGCGACCCGGGCCCGGAGGTTGGCGGGGTCCCAGACGGTGACGAGCGCGAACTCGCCCGAATTGGTCAGGGCGACAGCCGTCGGCACCAGACCGCTCTCGAGCTGCGCCGTGCTGGCGTTCAGCGCGGTGTTGCTGCCGCGTGCGGTGCCGATCAGGCCATTCTGGAAAGCCACGATGCTTTCCACGCACCAGCCCGGCCGACCCGCGCAGCGCCCGAGGGCGACCGGATTGCCCACGTCGAGCCCGGCCTGCTTGTAGCCGGAGACGTTGGGATCGTTGATGCCGTCCTGGTAGATCCAGCTGATCTGGGGACGCTGCATGAAGATGTTGTTTCCGGCAGCCACGGCCTGGAACACGGACACCCCGAGGTGCTGCGCAGGGTTGTCGGCAACGAAGGCGGTGTTGGCCATGTTCGAGTAATAAGGCCCCCCGTTGCTGCTATACGGGCCGCCGACCTGCCAGCTTCCGAAGCCGGTCGGGTTCTGCGGAATCGAGCCGAGCGGCTTGCTCGACGGCTGGTGGTACTTGGACAGGCCCTCGTCGCCAATGGTCGATGCCGGGCCATATCGGAAATCGATGCCCTCCGGCTTGCCCATCGCGGCCGCGATCTTCTTGTAATCCGCCGGGGTGATACTGCTGCTGTCCGACACGTCGCCCGCCACCGGCGGTCCGGAAGGCGCCTGGACGTCGGACATACCACCGCCTGTGGCGGCAATTCCTCCTACAGCGCCGGATCCGCCTCCACCGCCTCCTCCACCGCAGCCTAATAGCGCAAAAGCGGTAACTCCTACCAACATCGCGCTTTTATGTACTACCTTCACCTTCAACACCCCAAGAAATTCACAAGATGCGTGGTTGTACGTCGGAGCAGTCCTACAGATCAATCCTTTTTTCAAAATTTTTCTGATTGTTTTTAAATGTCAAGGAATTCTTAGAACCAACGTATTGCATAGTCACGCCATGAGCCCGAATCTCCACGCCCAACGCCGTTCCAGCCTCGCCGCGCAGCTCGGAAGCGGCGCAATTGCCATCATTCCGACCGCGCCGGAGCGCCAGCGCAACCGCGACAGCGACTTCCTTTACCGGCACGACAGCTACTTTCACTACCTCACCGGGTTCACCGAGCCGAATGCCTGCCTGCTGTTGTCGGACGACGGGCATGCGACGCTGTTCTGCGCACCCAAGGACCTGGAACGAGAAATCTGGGACGGCTTCCGGCTCGGGCCGCAGGCCGCACCGGCTGCACTCGGCGTGGACGAGGCCCTGCCGGTCGGGGAACTGGACGCCCGGCTGCCCCGCCTGCTGGAGAACAAGTCGACCGTGTGGTATCCGTTCGCCACGCACAAGGGCCTGGAAGGCCGCGTGGACGGCTGGCTCGCGGCGGTGCGCGCGCGGGTGCGGTACGGCGCGCTGTGTCCCGAAGCGCAGCGCGACCTGTGCGGGCCGCTCGACGAGATGCGCCTCGTGAAAGACGCGCACGAGCAGGACGTGATGCGCCGCGCGGCGCAGATCAGCGCCCGTGCGCACGTTCGAGCGATGCAGCTTTCGGCGCGCATGCTGCGCGAAGGCCGGGAAGTGCGCGAGTACCACCTCGATGCCGAGCTGCTGCAGATTTCGCTTGGGCGGTTCGCAGTGCCCGGCCTACGGCTCGATCGTCGCCGGCGCCAACGCCTGCGTGCTGCACTACCGCGCCGACACGGCGCCGGTGCGCGACGGCGAACTGGTGCTGATCGACGCCGGCTGCGAGCTCGACGGCTATGCCAGCGACATCACGCGCACCTTTCCCGCCAACGGCAGGTTCACCGGACCGCAGCGCGCGCTGTACGACCTGGTGCTGGCGAGCCAGGAGGCCGCGGTCGCCGCGACGCGGGCCGGCGCGCGTTTCAACGACCCGCACGAGGCCACCGTGAAGGTGTTGTCGCAAGGCATGCTCGACCTCGGCCTGCTGGATGCAAACAAGGTCGGAAGCGTCGACGACGTGATCGAGCAGCGCGCCTACTTCCGGTTCTATATGCATCGCACGGGCCATTGGCTGGGGATGGATGTGCACGATTGCGGCAGCTACGTGGAGACCTCGCAGCACGGCGAGGTGAGTGAGAGCAAAGACCCGCTGTCCAACGAACTGATCAAGAACCGGCCCAGCCGCATCCTGCGTCCGGGCATGGTGCTGACGATCGAGCCCGGTATCTACGTGCGTCCGGGCGAGGGCGTGCCGGCGCAGTTCCACGACATCGGCATACGCATCGAGGACGACGCCATCGTCACCGAATCGGGTTGCGAGCTGATCTCGCGCGGCGTGCCGGTCGATGGCGACGAGATCGAGGCGCTGATGCGCGCCTGACTGGCGGCAATCGCAGCGTCCCGTTCAGGCCATCCGATTCCGGATGCTGCGCTTCACCACCTCCACCATGAAGGCCGGCGGGTTCAGGGCCTTCATCGGCTGGCGCCCGACCACGACCGGCTGGCGGCCTGCAACGGCGCCCGGCGCGATCTCGTTCATCCGCGAGCGAACCGGTGAGACGAAGTGCGCTGCAACCAGGCTCTCGTCGAATTCGGTGGTCGGCTGCACGACCTTGACCTGCTCGCTGTCCCAGACATAGCCGCGGTGTCCGTGCGACAGCCAGGCCCAGCAGGTCTGTTCGAACCACGGCAGCTTGTGAAAGACCGGCAGGTCCTTGGCCAGCAGCCATTCGATCGACTCCAGGTTCGCCAACGTCCTGCGAACGACGAACAGGCCGGAATTGATCTTCTGCGGCAGCTTCAGCCGGCCCCGCATGTGCCAGGGCCGCATGGCGTAAAAGCTCTGGTGGTCCTGCATGAAGACGCAGTCCTCGTTATCGCCCAAGTCGAGGAGGCCACAGGCAGGGCGCATGAAAAGCACATCGCTGTCCATGTAGCGGACCACCGGGTCCACGCTCAGGAACGGAATGTCGAACAGCTTGAGACCGTAGGCCTGCCGCTTGCGCAGCGCCGCGCAGTGGGGATAGGGCGCCAGGCGCTCGTCCATCAGTGCGTCGGCGTCGGCACGAAGAATGATCCTTGCCGCGATGCCGCTCGCTTCTGTATCTAGAAGACGCGCCTGGTCATCGGCCGTGAGGCTTCCGTCGTCGTGGATCGCGAACTCGACCGGCTCGTGACTGCAGTCCGCCAGCGATTTCAGGCAACGAAGACCCATGTCGACATCGCGGTGGCAGAGCAGCGTCGACACGGTCTGTACTTGGGGTTTCATGTGCCGTCGAATGTATCTCAACCGTGAACTAAATGGCTACCGAAGCCGCCAGATGACCGCGCGTGAACGCCTCTTCGAAGATCGAATAGCCGGACCAGTCCGCATGCGCGAACGACAGACGGCCGGCTTCGATGCGCCCGCGGCCCGCATCCGACGCACCGAGGCGCCCAAGCGTTCCGGGTGCCGGAATCGCCATCGCATGGCCGAATCGGGTGATCTCGATGCGGCTCGTCTGTGCAGCGATGTCCGGATGCGGCGCCGACAACTCGGCCAGCAGGTCGTCGCGCCAGCCGGTCCACGGGCGTTCGAGCAGGCGGCGCCGGCCGTCCGGCCCGTCGAAGCCGCTGGGGCCGAGCGGCCGGTACCAGCTCAGCACGGTCGGGCCGGGCGCCGGATTCAGGCGCTGATGCGCCGCATCGACATAGCCGAGGCCGCGCGTGCCGTAGATTACGTTGTCCCAGCTCGGCGCGGCACCGGGGCGGTCGGCAAGCGGGCCGCGCAAATGCATGTTGGCCACCAGCCAGGGCGCGTACCTCAGATGCGCGGCCGCCCGCAGCAGCAGCTCGGGCGGGTTTTCGACCACGCGCGCGGCCACGAACACCGGCAGCGCGACGATGCAGCGCTCGGCCTGCCAGCGAACGCGCGATCCGGTCGCTGCGTCGAGCGCATCGACGTCGACGCCGCCGCGGGTCTCCGCGATGCGCACCACGGCATGGCCGATGCGCAGTCGTTCGCCGAGCGGTTCGGCAAGCCTGCGCGACAGCCAGGCGTTGCCTTCGGGCCAGGTCAGCACCGCATCGGGCTTGTCGTCCTGCGCCGGCTCGCCCGGTGCATGAAAACCATGGCGGCTGGCGAAGTAGTGGATACCGGCCCAGGCCGATACATGGGCGCTGCCGGCACCGTAGTCGTCGCGGCAGCTGTAGTCCAGAAACCAGCGCAGCTGCGCGTCGCCGAAGCCTTCGCGGTCGAGCCAGGCGTCGAAAGACACGGCATCGAGCGCCAGCAGCAGTGGCGCCGCCGGCGCGCGCAGCGTCGGGATGGCGAAGCGCGCCTCGCGCCGCAAAACCTCCACCCGGCGCGAGAAACGGCGGTATTGCGCCAGCGTGGCATCGCCCACGCCTTCCACCGGCAGCAGGCCGTCCTGCCAAGCGCCGCGGAAGAACAGCCGCTCCTGCGGGCTGTGGCAAAGGTGGCGCTCGTCGTATTCCCACCGGCCGGCGACGCGCCGGCGCAGGCCGAGTTCTTCGAGCAGGTTCTGCACCTCGTGCGCGTTGTCGCCCGGCACTGGCAAATAGTGCGCGCCGAGGGGGCAGGCAATACCCGCGACCTGGCCGCCTCGGCTGTTGCCGCCGGCGCTGTCTTCGAGCTCCAGCAGCACGAAATCGTCGATGCCGGCCAGGCGCAAGGCCCGAGCTGCCGCCAGGCCTGCGATGCCGCCGCCGGCAATGACGACCCGCGTGCGGCGCGTGACCGCCGGCGTGCCGGTGCGCCACGCGCCGTTGCGCAACGCATGGCCGCGCGCGACGTCGATGCCGCCGAAGCCGCCTTCGATGCGCTCGGCACCTTGCAGCCGGCCAGGGCCGCCGCACCGGCCGCGGCGATGAACGCACGGCGGCGCATCGTCCCGGGAAGCTGCCCCCACTCGCGCTCGTAGGTCGTAACCAGCGTCTGGTTCGACAGTCGATTCACCTCGGCTGGAATGCGCGCCATGTCGCGCGGAAACTCGAACAGGTGCGGCAATGCGGGCAGGCTCAGGAACCGCAGTCCTTGCGGAAGCGCTTCTGGCAGCCGGTAGGCCTGCGGCTCGCGACGATGAAGCCCCATTCACCGAAGCTCGGCACATGGGCGTGGTACGGCGCGGCCTGCAGGCCCACCGATTCAATGGTCGCCACGACAGTCCAGAAGCTCTGGCGCGCGACCAGCGGCGACGTGGTCTGGACCACCGCATAGCCGCTCGCGGCCAGCCGCTTGTCGAGCAAGGCGTAGAAGGAGTTGGTGTAGAGCTTGCCGATGGCGAAGTTGGTCGGGTCGGGAAAATCGACCACGATCACGTCGAACGTACCACCGCCATCGCCCTCGTCCCCGTCCGCCTGCTGCAGCCACTGGAAGGCATCGGTATTGACGATGCGCAGCTTGGGCGACTTCAGTGCGCCGCCATTCAACGCGGCAAGCGTCTCGTGGTCGCTGAAGAGCGCCGTCATGTGTGGGTCGAGCTCGACCAGGGTGACGCTTTCGACGGACGGATGCTTCAGGATCTCGCGCACCGCCATGCCGTCGCCGCCGCCGAGAACCGCCACCTTCTTCGGTGCGCCATGTGCGGCCATCGCCGGGTGCACCAGCGCCTCGTGGTAGCGGTACTCGTCGCGCTCCGCGAACTGCAGGTTGCCGTTCAGAAAGAGGCGGTGGCCCGCGGCGCCGCGCGTGACCACGATGCGCTGGTAGGGCGAGTGGGCGCTGAACACCACCGCATCCTGATAGAACTTGTCCTCGGCCAGCGTGGTGATGCTGTCGGCGAACACGAACGCGCCCGCCAGCGCGCCGATGGCCAGCAAACAGGCGAGCGTGTGCGCGCCGACGCGGCGCAGCTCATGGCGAAACAGCCACAGCGCCCACAACGCCACCGTCGCGTTCATCAGGCCGAACAGCAAGCCGGTGCGGATCATGCCGAGCTGCGGCACCAGCACCAGCGGAAACGCGACCGAGACCGCGAGCGCGCCCAGGTAGTCGAAGGTCAGCACCTGCGACACCAGGTCCTTCAGCGCCACGTTGCGCCGCAGGATGCGCATGACGAGCGGGATCTCGAGCCCGACCAGCGTGCCGACCACCAGCACCAGCCCGTAGAGCAGCAGCCGGAACGCGCCCGGGACGTAGGCGTTGGCAAGGAACAGCAGCGCCGGCAGCGCGCCGCCTACGAGCGCCACCATCAGCTCGATGCGCAGGAAGTGCGCCGGCAGCTGCCGCTCGAAATCGCGCGAGAGCCACGAGCCCACGCCCATGGCGAAGAGGTAGGTTCCGATGATGGTGCTGAACTGCAGCACCGAGTCGCCGAGCAGGTACGAGCTCAGCGCCGCCGCGCTCAATTCATAGACCAGCCCGCAGGCCGCGACCACAAACACACTGGCGAGCAGCGCGATCTCGACCGGCTGCGGGCCGCCGCCGACTGCCCGTGCGGACGAAACCGCGCCGCTCATCGGCCGGCGCCGGGGCGCCCCAAGGCGGCCGAGCCTCCCCCTCGGGGGCAGCGAAGCACACGAAGTGGCGAGCAAACGGGGTCAATGGATCGCCGCAGCGACGATCACGCAGATGCCGAGGCTCATCGCCGCAACGACCAGGCCCAGCGCGACGTTCTGCTTCTCGACCAGTTCGAGCCACAGGTCATAGGGCGTGATCTTGTCGATGATCAGGAAGGTGATCCAGAACACCAGCACGCCGATGATGGCGTAGAGGATCGAACCTATGAATGCGGCAGGCCGCAACCATTCAATTCCGAGCATGAGAATCTCCTGTGAAAGTCGTTTCGAAACCGTTCATTTGTGGCCGCCACCGCTCGAATAGCCGCCATACGAGCCGCCCGAACTTCGATAGCCGCCGCCCGTGCGGCTGCAGGTGCTCAGGATCAGCAGCAGCACGATGATCAGCACCGCGATCAGGATGATCGTGCCGCAACCCATGCCGGCCGCGGCGCTCACCGGCAGCGCATCGCCGCGCTTGAACATGTCTTTCTTGCCGTCGAGCTTGAAGGCGGCTGCGACCGCGGCGCTGTCGATCTTGCTACCGGACGACCAGGTCAACTCGCTGGCCGAACGCTCCATCGACAGCAGCGCGGCGCCGCTGGCGAAGTCGCGGTTGAAGCTCTTCTGCCCGCGCTCGACCTGCCAGTAGAACTCGCCGGCGACGTAGCTGGTTTCGGCGTTGTAGGCGTACTGCTGCTGGTAGACCTTGCCGAGGTAGGTGGCCTTGGCGCCGTTCTCTGCCATGGTCGGCGCGCCGGTGGTCGGCTTGACGATGCTCCAGCCGTCTTCGGCGTCGACCAGGAAACTGAAGCCGCGCTTCTTGTTGTAGAGCAGGTATTCATTCCAGCCGAAGTGCTCGTCGTCGCCGGGTGCAGCGCCCATGCGGTGCTGGAAGCCGACCACCTGCCACTGCGCGCCCTGCAATTGGCCGACGGTGCCGATCGGGATCAGCGGCTGCACCGGCTCGTGCTGCGCCGCGTGCCGCAGCTCGCCGCCGATGCCCTGAGTCAGGTCGATGATGCTGTTGCATGCGGCGCAGGTGACGCTCTTGCTGTCCGCCAGATTGACCGCGACCGGCGCGCCGCAGTTCGGACAGTTGAAGCTGCGGGCCTTCTCGTCCCTTGCCGATTCGTCGCGCAGGCCGGTGAGCCGGAGATCTTCGAGCCGCACAGCGCGTCCGAGGTAGGCACCGGGTGGATCGGTGTCGTAGTCGAGGCTGAGCACCTCGCCCTGGTCGTTGCGCAGTTCGACCAAGGCGAAGGGCCGGCCGAGTTCGGGCAGCCGCGGCAGCTCGCCCTGCGCCGAAAGCAGCGCCACCTGCTCGTTCGAGGCGACCGTGTAGCTCTGGCCGTTGAAGGCGGTCGTGGCGCCGACGCGCAGCTCGGCCGCCGGCGGTGCGGCGCGCTGCAGCTCGAACGGCTGCGCGAAGACGAAGGCGCCGTTGTCCTCGCTGAGCACGCCGGTACGCTCGCCGTCGAGCGCCGCGATCCATTCGGTCCAGCGCCCGCCCTTATAGCTGTACTGCAGGCGGCCGACCAGCGTGAACGGCGTGTCATGCAGACGGCCGGCGGCGAACAGCTGCAGCGGACTGAAGTCGTCGAACAGCTCGGCCATCTTGCCGGTGCGCGCGAGCGTATCGCCCTGGCGGACGACGGTGCTTTGGCAGTAGCGGCAGACCGCGTGCGTGGATTGCGCCGAGCGGAACTCGACCGGCGCGCCGCAGCCGGGGCAGGGTGCACGGTAGCGGCGCTGAATCTCCTCAGCCATGGCGTGCGCAAACGCAGGCCATCAGGTTCACACCAGCTTCTTGAGCAGGTCCGCCTTCTTGGCGTCGAATTCTTCCTGGGTGAGGATGCCCTTGGCCTTGAGTTCGCCGAGCTTCTCGAGCGTGGTCATCACGTCGGCTGGGCTGACCACGGCGACGGAAGGCTGCTGCTGCTGCGCCACCGCGGGCGGGTTCTGGGCCAGCCCCTGCGAAAGGTTCTGCGCCAGCACCTGGCCCAGCGCCACGCCGGCGCCGAGGCCCATCGCGTCGCCGGCGATGCCGCCGCCGCCATTGCCCGAGCCCTCGGCGAACTTGGGGATCGCCTGCGCGGTCTGGTATTGCATGAACTTGCCCATGTCGCCGCCGACCATGCCCATGCCGATCTTCTGGTCGAGGATCTTCTGCAGCTCTTCCGGCAGCGAGACGTTCTGCACCGTGATGTTCTCGAGCTTGATGCCGATGGCCGAGAAAGCCGGCACCAGCTGGGCCGCAAGCGCCTGCGCAAACTCGATCTGGTTGGCGGCAAGGTCGAGGAAGGGCATGCCGCTCGACGCGATCGCATCGCTGATGTTCTGCAGCACCAGCCCGCGCAGCTGGCCGTCGAGCTCCGTGACGGTGTAGCGCTCGCGCGTTCCCGAGATCTCGTTGTAGAACAATCGCGGGTCGGTGAGCCGATACGAGTAGTTGCCGAAGGCGCGCAGGCGCACCGCGCCGAAGTCCTTGTCGCGGATCGTCACCGGCTGGCTGGTGCCCCAGCGCTGGTCGATCTGCTGGCGCGTGCTGAAGAAATAGACGTCGCTCTTGAACGGGCTGCGAAAGAGCTTGTCCCAGTTCTGCAGGTAGGTGAGCACCGGCAGCGTTGCGGTGGTGAGGGTGTAGCGGCCAGGGCCGAACACGTCGGCGACCTTGCCTTCGTTGACGAACATCGCGACCTGCGATTCGCGTACCGTCAGCGAGCCGCCGTTCTGGATCTCGCGGTCTTCCATGGGATAGCGCCAGGCCAGCGTGCCGTCGCTGTCCTCCGTCCACTCGATGATGTCGATGAACTGTTTCTTGATGAAATCCATCAGCGCCATGGCAGCGGTCTCCACGAAGTACCCGGAACATCCGGGTGCGGCGAATAATAAGGCGACCCCCTACAAATCAACCCCCGAAAGGGGTGTGCCGGCATGACGGAATCGACTCCATTCAAGCTTGCGGTCGTCGGCGCCGGACCGGTCGGCCTGGCGCTGCGCTGCACGCGGCCGAGGCCCTGCCCGACGCCGAGATCACGCTCTTCGACGCGCCGGTCGCAAGGACGTCTCGGCGATCCGCGCACGCTCGCGCTCTCGCTCGGCAGCGTGCAGCTGCTGCAGCGGCTCGGCGCCTGGCGCCGGAGCGGCCCAGCCGATCCTCGAAGTTCATGTCTCGCAGCAGGCGCCGTCGTTGCTCGCAGCCGTCGCAGGCCGGCTCGGCGAGCCCGAGCTGACGATCCGCGCCGCCGACGAGAACGTGCCGATGCTCGGTGCGGTGCTGAGCTACGGAAGCATCGTCGCGCCGCTGCAGTCGGTGTGGCTCGCCGCGGCGGCGCGCGAGCCGGGGCGGCTGACAAGCCGCTTCGGCGTGGCGGTCGCGGCGCTGAAAAACGTCGGTGGCGGCGTCGAGATCGATGCCGGCATCGCCGAGCGGTTCGATCTCGCCGTCGTTGCCGAGGGCGGCGTCTTCACGACCGCGACGCGCGCTGCCCTCGTCGCCGATGCGCGGCCGGCGCTGCGCCACGACTACCGGCAGACCGCCTGGGTCGGCCGGCCACTTCGCCGCGCGGACCGGCCTCGAAGGGCGTCGCCTTCGAGCGCTTCACGCGGCACGGCCGGCCGCGCTGCTGCCGCTGCCCGACGGCCGCGCCGGCCTGGTGTGGTGCTCGACAGCGCCGACGACCGGTGAAGGACCTCGATGATGCGCAGCGCGTGACGGTGCTGAACACGATCTTCCATCCGTCGACGCCGAAGATCACGGCGCTGTCGCCGCTGAAGAGCTTCGCCCTCGGCCTGAGCGCCGAGCGCACGCTCACCGACGGCCGCATCGTGCGCATCGGCAACGCCGCGCAGACGCTGCACCCGGTCGCCGGCCAGGGCCTCAACCTGGGCATGCGCGACGCCTTCGAGCTGGTGCGCAAGCTGGCACGCAGCCGAGACGTCGACAGCGTCCTGCGCCGCCTCGAATGGCAGCGCGCGCCCGACCGCTGGGCGATGATCGCCGCCACCGATTTCCTGGCCCGCAGCTTCACCTGGCGCTGCCCGGCGCCGGCACGGCGCGGCCTCGGCCTGGCCTGCGCTGCAGGCGCTCGGCCCGGTCAAGTCGATGATCGCGCGACAGATGATGTTCGGCTCGCGATGACCGCGGCACGGCTGCGCTGCGTGAGCGGCGGGCTCACCGATCTCGCCGGCCACGAGGCTCGCCGACGCGATCCGCGCCGGCACGCTCTCGTGCCGCGAGCTGATGGCGGCCACGCTCGGTCGCATCTGCGCCCTGAACCCGCGCCACCGGCGCCATCGTCGGCCTGCGCGACGGCGCTGGCCGCTGCTCGCCGAGGCCGCCGCCCGCGGTCGCGGCACTCTGCCCGCACCAGCGAAGGTGCCGCCGCGCTCGTTCCTGTTCGGCCTGCCGCATCGCGTCCAAACCTGACATCAGTGCCGCCGGCGGGCGCGCCGCGCAGCCTCCGGCTCGCCGCTGCTGCTCTAGACTTCGTGCCGAGCACCGATGCACTGATGGCCGCAGCGATGATGAAGCGCACCGGCTGCATCGTCATCGGCACGACCGGCGCGCCCGAAGCTCCGACTCGGCTCGCACACCTTCAACGAGGAGTTCGGCGCGGCCCGCTGCACGGCATCGACGAGCCGGGCCAGGCCGCCGGCGGCGCGCTGACGGCGGCGCGGCGGTGGCGCCCAGGCGACGGCCGTGCTGGCGGTCTGCCGACGGCAGCGATTCGATGGGGAGCCTGCGCAAAGCGCCGCCGGGCCCGCCGTGCTGGGCTTCCGGCCGAGCCAGGGCCGCGTGCCGGGCGGGCCGGCGCCGGAGGTCTGGGTCACCCACTTCGGCACCGAGGGCAGATGGCGCGCTCGACGCGCGGGTGCTGCGCCCTGCTGCTCGACGTGCGGGCCGGCTACGACGCGCGCGCCGCTGTCGCTGGCGAGCAGATCGTCGTTCGATCAATCGCTGTTCTCGCCGCCGTCGGCGCTCCACCGAGCGCCGGCGCCAGCGCGCATCGGCGCGGCGGCGGCGTCGGGGGTCCTCTGGCGATGGCTGATGGCATCCTCCAACTTCGTCTGCGCCGCCGGGCTGGCCCCTCGCGTCGGCTGGCGGCTGCGTGGTCGAGCCGGTGCCGCTCAACTTCGACCCGGGGCGCCTCTGGGATGACCGGCCGGTCTGGCGCTTCGTGGCTCGGCACGCCCGCATCGCGGCCGCATCTGGTGGAGCCGGCGAACGAGGCCCCTCATCAAGCCCGAGGGCTGTGCCAGCACGACCCTGGGCGCGGCTCTCGGGCCCGCAGGTGATGGCGGCGAGCGTCGAGCGCAGCGCCTTCCCCGTCGCCACGGGCCGGCGGCCTCTTCGGCCTGCGCGTCGACATTCCGACGCCTTGCCACCACCCTCGGTGTGGCCGTTCCGGCCGGACGGCGCTGGCAGCGCAGATGGCCGGCCGCGGCAAGACCACACGCCCGATCGGTCCGCTCTCATTCAACGAGGTGGCGACTCGCAACGCCTTCGCCCGCCTGCCATGCAGCGGCGGCGCCGGTGGGCTGGCAATGCGTCCGAGCTGATCGATGGGCATGCAGCTGATCGGCTTCCGGCCGAGCCGCGCGGCGCCTTCGAGGTCACGCCTGGCCCAGGCCTACGAAGCGGTGGCCGGCGAGGTGCTCGCGGCGCGGCCCTGCCCGGCCAGCGGCGCTGCCCCGGGCCGACGGCGGCGCAAGGCGGCGCATGCTGCTCGGCGCCGCGCCAGGCCGTCGTCGAGTGCGCGCCGCCTTCGATGAAGGAAACCGCTTGGCCGCCGTCGCGCGCCGTCGCGCGAGCGGCGAAGCGCGGTGGCACGAGCGAGTTTTCGCTGCCGTGCCCGACGAGTAGCAGCGCCTTGGGCGCGGCGCCGCGGCGAGCAGATCCAAGCGCTCGGTGTTGAGCATCGAGGCCGGCGGCCAGCCCCCCTTGAAGGTTGCCGAACATATCGCTATCGAGGTGAACCTGCCGGCGCCGATCACGCCCTTCGGCGCATCGCCCGGCAGGCCGTCGGCCAGGCGCGCCGCCGACGCCGGCGATGGCGCCGCCGAGCAGGTGGCCGAACAGGTGGCGGGCGAGGCCCGCCCGGGCGGCACGCGGCCAGCCACCGCCTCGCGGCGGCGGCATCCTCGACGAAGCCGGTCTTCGCGCGGCCGTCGATTATTTGCCGAAGCCGCGGTAGCGCCGCCAGCACCGAGAAGCCGAGGCTCGCGCATCTGCTCGCCCGGTAAGTGCTGCGCGGCAGATTCTGGCGTGCGCCGTGCAGGTACAGCAGCCCGTCACGAGCGCGTCGTCGTTGCCGGCCCACAGCGGTGCAGGCGGATCGGCTCGGCCGTAGACGGCGAGGTGGCCACGCGTCCTCGCTCGCCAGGTCGTTCAGGCGGGCCCCGGCGCTCGAGGCTCCTCGACCGAGGCGGTGGCCGGCGTCGCCTGGATATCCACTTGCGCTGGTGAGCTCGAAGCGCGCGCAGCCAGCCGTCAGGGCCGTCGCGACGCCAGCGCGGCGGCCAACAGGCCGCCCGGAGGCCATGGAGCCCCGATGGCGCGTAGCGGCATAAAGGTCACGAATCAGGCATCGGCGGCGGAGTCGTGGCGCGGCGAAAGTTCGCACTCCTCGGGTGACGACCGTCGGCGCGGCGCGGCCGGTCCGCGCCCGGATGCCGGCGAGCTGGTCGGCGATGGCGATGAGCGGCGCGAGCGCGGCCTGCGCGTCGACCGCCTGCGCCCAGCTCAGGATCACTTTCCAGCGTTCCAGGTAGACGCGCAGGTGGCGCCCTCGGTGCCGGTGCCGAAGGCGAAAGACGATGCGCGAGCCGTCGTCGAAGCGACTCGCAGGCCCTGCCGCCGTGACGAGCCGTCGACCGGATCGGTGTAAGCGAAGTCGTCGGCGTGGGTGACGGTTGCGAGGCTGCCGTCCGGGCCCTGCAAGGCCTGCCCCGGCAACGTGGCGAGCCGGCCGCGCAAGTCGTCGATCAGACCGGTCGCCGCCGCGGCCTCGACGCCTTCGTAGTCGTGCCGCGAGTAGATGTCGCGGCCGAAGCGGCGCCAGTGCCCACGCACGATCTGCTCGACTGACTCGCCGGGGCGGACGGCCAGGATGTTGAGCCAGAACAGCACCGCCCACAGGCCGTCCTTTTCGCGCACGTGGTCCGATCCGGTGCCGGCGCTCTCCTCGCCGCAGAGCGTGATGCGGCCGGCGTCGAGCAGGTTGCCGAAGAACTTCCAGCCGGTCGGCGTCTCGTGCATCG
>JBBJMS010000076.1:0-15691 GCA_037720315.1 Variovorax sp.
TCGGTCGAGACGCTGAAGAAGCGCTGCTCGACGTTGGTGGCCGTCGCGTTTGGGCGAGCCACCTCGACCATGATCGGATTTTGCAGATAGCTCTCGGCGAGCCGCCGGATCTCGGGCGAGAACGTCGCCGAGAACAGCAGGGTCTGGCGCGTCTTGGGCAGATAGGAAAGGATGCGCTGCAGGTCGGGCAGGAAACCGATGTCGAGCATCCGGTCGGCCTCGTCGAGCACCACGTACTCGACCTGGTTGAGCACCGCGTTCTTGGCTTCGATGTGGTCGAGCAGACGGCCGGGCGTGGCAACCAGCACCTCGACACCCCTCTTGAGTTCAAGCGTCTGCGGCTTCATGTCGATGCCGCCGAACACCACCGCGCTGCGCAGGTTGGTGTACTTCGCGTACAGCTTGACCTGCTGGGCGACCTGGTCGGCGAGTTCGCGGGTGGGCAGGAGCACGAGCGCGCGCACGGGGTGGCGGGCCGGGGAGGTCGATGCGTTCTCGTGCTTGAGCATCCGCTGCAGCAGCGGCAGCGAAAACGCTGCCGTCTTGCCGGTGCCGGTCTGCGCTGCGCCCATCACGTCCTGACCGGACAGGACCACCGGAATGGCCTGCTCCTGGATCGGCGTCATGGTCTCGTAACCCATTTCGGCGACGGCGCGCGCCAGCGGTTCGGCCAGGGAAAGATTGGAAAAGGAACTTGTCATGAAGCCGGCTATTGTCGCACCGGCCCAAAAAACGCAGATGACAACGGGGTGAACCGGTGTTAGAGGCTGCGCGCCGCGAAGGTATCGCAATCCTGGACGCGGCCGCTCTTGTAACCGGCGCCGAACCAGCGCTGGCGCTGCGCGCTCGTGCCGTGGGTGAAGCTGTCTGGCACCACCGCCCTGCCGGCCGAACGCTGCAGCGCGTCGTCGCCGATTTTTTGGGCGGCGTTCATGGCGGCTTCGATGTCGCCAGGATCGAGCCATTGCTTGGATTCCTGCGAGTGGTGCGACCAGACGCCTGCAAAGCAGTCGGCCTGCAGTTCGACGCGCACGCTCATCGCGTTGTTCTGCGTCTGGCTCATGCGGCTGCGCGCCTGATCGACCTTGGCGGTGACGCCCAACTGGTCTTGCACATGGTGGGCCACTTCGTGCGCGATCACGTAGGCGCGCGCAAATTCGCCCGGTGCGCCCAGCGTGCTGGAGAGGGTGTCGAAGAACTGGAGGTCGATGTAGACCTTCTTGTCCCCCGGGCAATAGAAGGGCCCCATGGCCGATTGACCGGCGCCGCAAGCCGTCGGGGTGGCGCCGCGGAACAGCACGAGCCTGGGCGCGGCGTAGGTGCCGCCGTTCTGGCTGAAGATTCCGCTCCAGACCACTTCGGTGTTCTTGAGCACGGTCGAGACGAAGGCGGCTTCCCGGTCGCTGGCCGGCGGCTTGGGCGCCGGGCCTTGCTGCTGCACCTGCTGCGCCGGCTCGCCGCCGCTCATCAACCCCAGGATGGTGAGCGGATTGATGCCGAATATCCAGCCCGCGATCAACGCCACGGCAATGGTGCCGATGCCGACGCTGCGCCCACCGATCGGCAACCCGCCGAAGCCGCCGCGTCCGCCGCCCCCGCTGCGGCGGTCTTCGACGTTGTCCGACTGATCGTTGCCTTCCCATCTCATGACGTGCTCCTTGCCGCAGCGGCGGCCGAACGGATGGTACGCGCCTCAGGCCTTGGGCAGCGTCACGCCGCGCTGGCCCTGGTACTTGCCGCCGCGGTCCTTGTAGCTCACCTCGCAGACCTCGTCGCTTTCGAAGAACAGCACCTGGGCGCAGCCTTCGCCGGCGTAGATCTTGGCCGGCAGCGGCGTGGTGTTGCTGAACTCCAGCGTCACGTAGCCTTCCCATTCGGGCTCGAACGGCGTCACGTTGACGATGATGCCGCAGCGCGCATAGGTGCTCTTGCCCAGGCAGATGGTCAGCACGTTGCGCGGAATGCGGAAGTACTCGACGGTGCGCGCCAGCGCAAAGCTGTTGGGCGGAATGATGCAGCTGTCGCCGTCCAGATCGACGAAGCTTTTCTCGTCGAAGTTCTTCGGGTCGACCACCGTGCTGTGGATGTTGGTGAAGACCTTGAACTCAGGTGCGCAGCGAATGTCGTAGCCGTAGCTCGATGTGCCGTAGCTGATGATCTTGCGACCGTCCTGCTCGCGGATCTGGCCCGGCTCGAAGGGCTCGATCATCCCGGTCTGCTCGGCCATGCGCCGAATCCACTTGTCGCTCTTGATGCTCATGTCGGGGGTCCTTCCTGGGGCCGCTATTCTAGGCAGCGGCCCGCTGTACCCTTACCCCGCTTGCGAGATCACCGTGCGTTCCACCAGCCGGTCGTCGCCCAGCACGATCATCGAAAACAACAGCTCTTCGAGGTTGCCCGCAAGCGCGGTCTTGCGGGCCAGCAGCGGCGTGGCCTTGGGGTCGAGCACGACGAAGTCGGCCTCGCAACCCGGCTGCAGGTTGCCGATGACGCCGTCGAGCCCGAGTGCGCGCGGCGCCGGCGGTGTGGCGCCACCAGAGCTGCGACGGCGCGATGCTGACGCCCGGCTTGGTGGTGCCCTCGCGGCCCACGTAGTAGGCGGCCATCATGGTCGAGAACGGGCTGAAGCTGGTGCCGCCGCCGACGTCGCTCGCCAGGCCGTAGCGAAAGCCAATGCGGTCGGCGCCCTCGAAGTCAAAGAAGCCGCTGCCCAGGAAGAGGTTGCTGGTCGGGCTGACAGCGGCGGCGGTGCCTGTTTCGCGCATCAGGCGCCGGTCGTCGTCGTCGAAGTGGATGCAATGCGCATACACGGCCCGCTCGCGCATCAGGCCGAAGCCGGCATAGACGTCCAGATAGGAGCGCGCGCCCGGGAACAGCTCGCGCGCCCATTTCACTTCGTCCCTGTTCTCGGCGACGTGCGAATGCACCCAGGTGTCCGGGTACTTCAGTGCCAGCTCGCCCGCGCCGCGCAACTGCGCATCGGTGCTGGTGGGCGCAAAGCGCGGCGTGATCGCATAACCGAGCCGGTCGACGTTGTGCCACCGGCGGATCAGCGCCTCGGAGTCGATCAGGCTCTGTTCAGTTTCGTCGCGTACACCGTCGGGCGAATGTCGATCCTGCAGCACCTTCCCCGAAATCATGCGCAGCCGCCGGCGCTGCGCCGCCTCGAAGAAAGCCTCTACGGACTGCGGATGCGATGTCGCGAAGGCGAGCGACGTGGTGACGCCGTTGCGCAGCAGCTCGTCGAAGAACACGTCGGCCACCTCGGCCGCATGCGCCGGATCGACGAACCTGCTCTCGGCCGGGAAGGTGTAGTTTTCCAGCCAGGGCAGCAGCCCTTCGGACGGCGCGCCGATGATGTCGGTCTGCGGAAAGTGGATGTGCATGTCGACGAAACCGGGCGCGAGGATGCGGCCGGGCCAGTGCGTCATCGCGACGTCCGGATGGCGCGACGCCACTGCAGCGAACGCGCCGGCGTCCTGCACCCGCTGTCGGCCGGCAGCGTCGGGGCCGACGACAAGAAGGCCGTCGGGGTCGTAGACCGGCTGGCCGGCATCGTCGAATCGCAACAGGGAGGCTCGGTACGCGTGCATGCACCGAGCCTAATGCCGCAGGGCCGGAATGAAATGTGCAAGTGGATATGAATCCCATCCGCTCGAACATAATTCCGCCTTCCCTTGCGTCAAAGAACAAATGAATTCACCCGCGACCACCCGAAGCGCGCATACCACATGAAAGTGCTTCTCATCGCGAACTACATACCGGACGGCCAGACCAGCATGCTCGCCTTCAGGCGCGTGCTGGAGCGAGAGCTTCCAGGCGCCGGCTGCGAGTTGCGAGTGGTCTCGCCGCCGCTGCGGGTGCTCCGGGTTCCCGTCTCTTCCCGCTGGTGGAAGTGGCTCGGGTACGTCGACAAGTTCATCCTTTTCCTGCCGATGCTGCGCCGCCACCTGCGCTGGGCCGACGTGGTGCACGTCTCGGACCATTCCAACGGCATGTACATCTCCTGGGTCAAGGCGAAACCCAACGTCATCACCTGCCACGACGTGATCGCGGTACAGGCGGCCAAGGGCATGATCGACGGCTGGAACGTCGGCTGGACCGGTCGGCAGTTCCAGCGGCTGATCGCCGAGGGTCTGGCAGCCGCAGACATGGTGGCCTGCGTCTCGGAGCTGACGCGGCGCGACCTGCTCGCGCTCGACCTCGTGCCCGAAGACCGCATCGCGATGGTGCCGAACGGGCTGAACGACGATTTCGCCCCCGTGCCGCCCGATGAAGTGCAACGCCTGATCGCGCGCTTCGGCCTGTCGGCGCAGGACAAATACCTGATCCACGTCGGCTGGGACATGCCGCGCAAGAACCGGAAAACGGTGCTCGAGTCGTTCATCGCGCTGCAGGAGCGTGCAGCGGCAGCGGGCACCACGGCCCTGGTGCAGCAGCTCGTGTATGTCGGGCCCGAGCTCGGGCCGGAGATGGGCGAACTGGCGCGGGCGCACGGGGTCTCCGAGCGCGTGCGGACCGTGCAGGGGGTGTCGCACGAGGAGCTGCGGGCGCTCTATGCGGGCGCTGCGGCGCTGCTGTTCCCGTCGCTCCAGGAAGGCTTCGGCTGGCCGCTGATCGAGGCGCAGGCCTGCGGTTGCCCGGTCTTCACGTCCGACCTCCCGCCCATGAACGAGATCGGCGGGCCGGGCGCCGTGTATGTCGATCCGAACGATGCCGTGGCCATTGCGCAAGCCATCGAGCGCGCCGTGCCGCGAATGGACGAGATGCGCCGCCTCGGCCTCGTCAACGCCTCGCACTACAGCGCGACGCAGATGGCGTCGAACTATGTCGCAGCCTATGCGCGCGTGATCGAGCAACGCAAGGCACACGGATGAAAAAACTGCTTGCGCTGGGCGTGGTGTTCCTGCCGTGGGTGCTCAAACGCTGGGTGCTGCGGCGCTTCTGGGGCTACCGGATTGCCGATGACGCACGCATCGGGCTCTCCTACATCTTCCCGGGTCACTTGGTGATGGGCGAGCGCGCCTTCATCGGGCACTTCAACGTCGCCATCCATCTGGGGCGGCTGGAATGCGGTGCGCATTCGGTCATCGACCGCTCCAACTGGATCACCGGCCATCCGCCCGGAGGCGCGCACTTCACCCACCGCGCGGAACGCGAGCCGACGCTGATGCTCGGCGCGCACGCGGCCGTCACCAAGAAGCACATCATCGATTGCACCGACCGCATAGACATCGGCGCCTACACCACCATCGCGGGCTACCACTCGCAGCTGATCACGCACGGCATCGACGTGGTGAACGGGCGCCAGGACTGCAAGCCCATTCGCATCGGCGCCTACTGCCTGGTCGGCACGCGAATCACGGCGCTCGGCGGCTCGGCGCTGCCCGACCGCTCGGTGCTCGGCGCGGGCTCGGTGCTGAACAAGGCGCATGACGAGCAATACACGGTGTATGCCGGGCAGCCGGCGGTGCGCGTCAAGACGCTGGACGTCGAAGCGGCGTATTTCCACCGCGCCGAAGGTTTCGTGCACTAGCGGGCAACGCGCCCCTGAACGCCTTCCGCCAGCCAGTTCATCGCAAGGATCTGGTCGTCGCGCAGGCTCTGCCCCTTTGCGAGCACCACCTTGCCCTCGTTGTCGCGCACGTCTGCAACGGCGCGGAACACCTGCAGCTTGCCGGACGCGATGTCCTCCTGACGAGCCAGCACCTCGTCCTGCACCGCCTTCGGCACCTGGGGCCCGAAGTCGCCGACGCGGATCATTCCTTCTTGACGCCGCCCCACACCTCCACCGGCTTCCAGCTGCCATCGAGCACCGCCCGAGCGCGCTGCGTGTAGTAGCTGCCCCAGTAATGCGTGACGGCGACGATCTGCGCGTCGGGCGCGACCTTGCGCATGTCGGAGTGGTAGGCCACGGCCATCCTGCCGCGCTCCTGGGCCGCCGCCATCACCGCGGTCGAGCCTGTGTGGAAGGCGATCACGTCGACGTTCTGGTTGAAGAGCGTCATGGCTGCGTCGCGCTCTTTCGGCGGATCGAACCAGGCGTCGAGCCAGACCACCTTGACTTGCGCCTTCGGATTGACCGACCGCATGCCGAGCGTGAATGCGTTGATGCCCTGCAGGACCTCCGGGTTGGGAAAGCCGGCGACGTAGCCGGCCAGGTTCGTCTTCGTCATGCGGCCCGCGGCGACGCCTGACAGGTAGCGGCCCTGGTAGTAGCGCGCGTTGGCCGCGCTGACGTTGGCTGCCGTCTTGTAGCCGGTGACCGACTCGAACTTCACGTCCGGAAAATCGCGCGCCACTTTCAGCGTCGGCTCCATGTAACCGAAACTGGGGGTGAAGATCAGCTTGTTTCCCTGCTGCGCAAGGTCGCGGATCACGCGCTCGGCGTCGGCGCCCTCGGGCACGTTCTCGACGAAGGTGGTCTTCACCTTGTCGCCGAGCGCCGCCTCCACCGCCTGGCGACCTTCTTCATGCTGACGCACCCAGCCGGCATCGGTGACGGGCGCGACGTAGACGAAGCCGATCCTGAGCGGATCGGGCGTGGGTTGCGATAACGCGGGAGAAAGAAAGCAACAACAAGCGGCCGCGAATGCGGCTGCGAGGTTTTTGTACATGGTGGTCCTCTACATGGCCCCGGTAAAACAAAAAACGCTGCAGCCGGGACGCCTGCAGCGAGTGCGGGATTTTAGCTAAGCGAAATTCGCGAAGCTCTCGTTCAGTCGATCGACGTAGGCGCGCTTGGCAGCCGCATCGATGAAGCTGCCCTCGAAGCTGTTGGCCGCGAGTTGCCAGGCCTGCTGCGCGGTAAGGCCGGTGGCGGCAAAGGTCTGCACGAAGTTGTCGTTCATGTAGCCACCGAAGTAGGCCGGGTCGTCCGAGTTCACCGTGGCGACGAGGCCGGCGTCGAGCAGCCCACCCAGGTTGTGCTGCGCCAGGTCGGGAAACACGCACAGCTTCAGGTTGGACAGCGGGCATACGGTGAGCGGTATGCGGTCCTGTGCCAGCCGCCTCATCAGCGCCGGGTCCTTGCTGCTCTGCACGCCGTGGTCGATGCGCTCGACCTTCAGCACGTCGAGCGCGCTCCACACGTACTCGGGCGGACCTTCCTCGCCCGCGTGCGCGACCAGGTGCAGGCCCAGTTGGCGGCAGCGTGCGAACACGCGCGCAAACTTCTCCGGCGGATGCCCGACTTCGCCCGAGTCGAGCCCGACGCCGATGAAGCGGTCGCGAAACGGCATGGCCTCCTCCAGCGTCTCGAACGCCTCCTCTTCGCTCAGGTGGCGCAGGAAGCACATGATCAGCGCCGCGCTCACGCCGAGCCGGTCCTTCGCATCGACGCAGGCGCGGTGCAGGCCATCGACCACGGTCTGCATCGATACACCGCGCGCTGTGTGCGTCTGCGGGTCGAAGAACATCTCGGTGTGCACCACGTTGTCGGCGGCCGCGCGCTCCAGGTAGGCCCACGCCATGTCGTAGAAGTCCTGCTGCGTCATCAGCACGCTGGCGCCGGCGTAGTAGATGTCGAGAAAGCTCTGCAGATCGGTAAAGGCATAGGCCCGCCGCAGGTCGTCGACGCTGTCATACGGCAGCGCCACGCCGTTGCGCTGCGCCAGCGCGAAGATCAGCTCCGGCTCCAGCGAGCCTTCGATGTGCATGTGCAGTTCGGCCTTGGGCATGGCGCGCAGCAGCGCAGGCAGGCGATCGGCGGCAACGGGGGGAACATTCATCGTCGAACTCCAAAAAAGAAAAGGCCGCCCGCAGACGACCGTATCGAAAAACGTTCCCCTTCGTGGAACACCGCGGATCCGGCTCCGCCGGTCCGCAGGTGTTGCCCCCTCGAGGGGGATTCGAGCTACACGAAGTGAGCGAGAAACGGGGGTGGGCTAATTCTTCCCGGGAACCTTGCCTTCCACACCCTTGACATAGAAGTTCACGCCCGACAGGAACTTGTCGTCTCCCACCGCGCCGGCAGCAATCAGCTCCTTGCCGTCCTGCCCCACGATCGGACCCTTCCAGATCGAGAAAGTGCCGTCCTTCAGGCCCTTCTTCACTTCGTCGACTTTTGCCTTGGTCTCGGCCGGTACGTCTTCGGCGAGCGACACGATGTCGATCGCGCCCTCCTTCACGCCCCACCAGGTCTGCGCCGTGGCCCACTTTCCGTCGAGCGCGTCCTGCACCGCCTTGGTGTAGTACGGCGTCCAGTTGATGATGGCCGAGCCCAGGTGGGCCTTCGGGCCGTAGGCCGTCATGTCCGAATCCCAGCCGAAGGCGCGCTTGCCCTTTTCTTGCGCGGTCTTCAGCACCGCCGGCGAGTCGGTGTTCTGGAACAGCACGTCCGCGCCGCCGTTGATCAGTGCCGTGGCGGCCTCGGTTTCCTTCGGCGGGCTGAACCATTCGTTGACCCACACCACCTTGGTGGTGATCTTCGGATTGACGGACTGCGCACCCATGGTGAAGCTGTTGATGTTGCGCAGCACCTCCGGGATGGGCACCGAGCCGACCACGCCCAGCGTGTTGCTCTTGGTCATGGCGCCCGCGATGATGCCCGCCATGTAAGCGCCTTCGTAGGTGCGGCTGTCGTAGGTGCGCATGTTCTCGGCCGTCTTGTAGCCGGTGGCATGCTCGAACCTGATGTCCTTGCTGTCGTTGGCCACCTTGAGCATCGGCTCCATGTAGCCGAAGGTGGTGCCGAAGATCAGCTTGTTGCCCTGGCTCACCATGTCCCGAAACACCCGCTCGGCATCGGCCGACTCGGGCACGCTCTCGACGAAGGTGGTCTTGATCTTGTTGCCGAATTCCTTCTCGATCGCCTTGCGCGCGTTGTCGTGCGCAAAGGACCAGCCGCCGTCGCCCACCGGGCCGACATACGCGAAAGCAATGTTCAGCGGCGCAGCGGTTGCAGGCGCTGCGGCCGCCGGTGCCGGCGCAGCGGGCGTGGCGGCGGGTGCCGGTGCCTCGTCCTTCTTGCCGCAGCCGATCAGGGCCGCCGAGGCGACCGCGGAGACGGCCGCCAGCTTCAGCAGGGAACGCTTGTTCAGATCATTCATTGTCGGAAAACTCCAGGGCAAATTGACGATTGGACACATTTCAAACCGATTCGGATTATGAGCCTGGGTAGAACGGTTTTCCGATCGACGCAGGCATGTTGATGCGGATGAAAGCGGGGTTACGCGAGATCAGTGCCAGCACCACGATCGGCGCGATGTACTGCAGCATGCTGAGGAACTGGCTCGGCACGTCGATGCCGGTGCTCTGCAGGTGAAAGCCGAGTATCGAGACGCCGCCGAACAGATAGGCGCCCAGCAGCACGCGCACCGGCCGCCAGGTGGCAAAGGTGGTGAGCGCCAGTGCAATCCAGCCGCGCCCGGCGACCATGCCCTCGACCCACAGCGGCGTGTACACCGTCGACAGGTACGCGCCCGACAACCCACACAGCGCGCCACCCGCGATGACGGCCATGAAGCGGATGCGCCGCACCGGATAGCCCAGCGCATGCGAGGACTCGGGCGACTCGCCGACCGAGCGCAGCACCAGACCGGCGCGCGTGCGGTAGAGGAACCAGATCAGTCCGACGGTGAGAAGCACCGCGAAATACACCATCGGGTGATGCCGGAACAAGGCCGGGCCCACGAGCGGAATGTCGCCGAGCACCGGCAACGCGTAAGACACGCTCTCCGGCAGCTTGGCCTGCACGAAATTGATGCCGACGAAGGCCGAGAAGCCGACTCCGAACAGGCTGAGCGCCAGGCCGGTCGCGTACTGGTTGGTGTTGAGCCAGATCACCAGCACGCCGAAGAAGGCCGCCAGCAGCGCGCCGGCCAGCATGCCGGCCAGGAAGCCGAGCCATGGGTTGCGCGTGACCACCACGGTCGCGAAGCCGGCGATGGCGGCGCACAGCATCATCCCCTCGGCACCGAGGTTCACGATGCCGGCTTTCTCGTTGATCAGGAGGCCCAGCGCCGCTATTGCAAGCACGGTGCCCGCGCTCAGCGTCGAGCCGAGCAGGAGTGCGTAGGAATCCATCAGAGTGCTCCTTCTGTCGTCGGGCGCGCGGCCGGTGCGGTGAGTGGCGTGCTCGCCTGCAGCGAAGCGGTGCCGACAGCCGGAGCCACCTTCTTCGGTGCCAACCGCCGCTTGACGCGGTAGGCAATCAGCGTGTCGCAGGCCAGGAGCGTGAAGAGCAGCAGCCCCTGGAACACGCCGGTCAGCGACTTCGGCAGGCCGAGGCGCGACTGCGCCAGTTCGCCGCCGATGTAGAACATGCTCATCAGGATGGCCGAGAAGATCATTCCTACCGGATGCAGCCGCCCGACGAAGGCGACGATGATGGCCGCGAAGCCGTAGCCCGCCGGCACATAGGGCGTGAGCTGGCCGATCGGGCCCGCCACCTCGAGCGCGCCGGCCAAGCCCGCCGCGCCGCCGGAAGTGAGCAGCGCGATCCACGCCGCGCGCGGCGCCGTGAAGCACGCGTAGCGCGCCGCAGCAGGCGCCAGGCCGCCGACCTGCTGCGCAAAGCCGGCGCGGGTGCGGAACAGAAACACCCACAAAGCGGCCGCGCCGATCAGCGCGATCACCAGCCCGATGCTCACCCGCGAGCCCTTCATGAGTCGCGGAATCTGGGTCACCGCGTCGAAGGTCTTCGTCTGCGGGAAGTTGTAGCCCTGCGGGTCCTTCCAGGGTCCGAACACCAGGTAGCTCAGGAGCAGCGTGGCCACGTAGACCAGCATCAGGCTCACCAGAATTTCGTTGGCGTTGAAGCGGTCGCGCAACCACGCGACGATGCCGGCCCAGACCATGCCGCCCGCAATGCCGGCGGCCAGGATGGCGGCGATGATCCACGTGCCGGTGGTCTTGTCGGCCAACAGCGCCACGCCGCCGGCCGCGATGGCGCCGAAGACGAACTGCCCTTCGGCGCCGATGTTCCACACGTTGGAGCGAAAGCACACCGCCAGCCCGAGCGCGATGATCAGCAACGGCGTGGCCTTGACCATCAGCTCGCCCAGGGCATAGCTGCTCTTGATCGGCTCCCAGAAGAAGACCGCCAGGCCCTTCACCGGGTCTTTGCCGAGCAGCGCGAACAGCACCATGCCGATCAGCACGGTGACCAGGAGCGCGAGGATCGGCGAGCCGTAGCTCCAGAAGCGCGACAGCTGCGGGCGGGGTTCAAGCTTGAACATGATTGGCCTCCTTCGGCACTTCGGAAGCGGGGGCGATGTTCCAGAGCCCGCTCATCCATTCGCCGATCTGAGGCACAGTGGCCGCGGCCCGGTCGATCGACGGCGACATCCGGCCCTTGGCGATCACATGCAGCCGGTCGCAGATCTCGAACAGCTCGTCGAGCTCCTCGCTCACCACCAGCACCGCGCACCCGGCATCGCGCAGCGCCAGGATCTCGCCGCGGATCAGCGCGGCGGCGCCGACGTCGACGCCCCAGGTTGGCTGCGAGACGATGAAGATCTTCGGGTCGGCATCGATCTCGCGCCCGACGATGAACTTCTGCAGGTTGCCGCCGACAGCGACCGCGCCGCCGCGCCCGGCCCGCCGGCCTTGACCTTGAAGCGCTCGATGATGCCGGCCGCCTGCTGCTGCAGTGCGCCGGTGCGCAGCCAGCCGCCGCGCCCTACCGCATTGCTGCGCGTGAGCAGCAGGTTGTGCGCGAGCGACAGCGTCGGCACCGCGCCGCGGCCCAGCCGCTCCTCCGGCACGAAATGCAGGCCCAGGGCACGCCGCTGGCGCGGGCGAAAGCGCGCGGCGGGTTTGCCGAACACCTCGATCGAAGCCGGCGCGGCGCGTGTGTCCTCGCCCGAGAGCACATAAAGCAGCTCTTTCTGGCCGTTGCCCGATACGCCGGCAATGCCGACCACCTCGCCCGCTCTTACGTCGAGCGACACGGCATCGAGGTCGACACCGAACTGGTCCTCGCGCGCCAGCGTCAGCGCCTTCACCCGCAGCGCCACCGCGCCGGCACGCACCGGCCGGTGCATCAACGGCGGCGGCTCCGCGCCGATCATCAGCCGCGACAGCGACTCGTTGGTTTCCTGCTGCGGATTGCACACGCCGGTGACCTTGCCGCCGCGCAGCACGGTGCAGGCGGTGCACAGCTCGCGGATCTCGTGCAGCTTGTGGCTGATGTAGAGGATGCTGCAACCTTCGGATGCGAGCTTCTTGAGCACCACGAAGAGCTTGGCCACCGCCTGCGGCGTCAGCACCGAGGTCGGCTCGTCGAGGATGAGCAGCTTCGGGTCGGTAAGGAGCGCGCGGATGATCTCGACCCGCTGCATCTCGCCGACCGACAGCGTGTGCACCGGCCGCGACGGGTCGATGTCGAGCCCGTACTCGGCCGCCTTGTCGGCGATGCGGCGCGTGACCTCGGCCAGCGCGAGGCTCTTGTCCAGGCCGAGCCAAACGTTCTCGGCCACGGTGAGCGTGTCGAACAGGCTGAAGTGCTGGAACACCATGCTGATGCCGAGCGCCCGCGCCTCCTGCGGATTGCGAACGTTGACCGGCTGGCCATTGAACGTCACGCTGCCTTCATCGGGCTTGACCGAGCCGTAGATGATCTTCATCAGCGTGGATTTGCCGGCGCCGTTCTCGCCGAGCACGGCATGCGTTTCGCCGGGCGCCACGGTGAGCGAAACGTCGCTGTTGGCGACGACCGCGGGGTAGCGCTTGGTGATGTTCGAGAGCTGGAGTCGGTGTTGGATTTTCATGCCTGTACCTGGCCGTTGTGCGTGTCAGTGTCCGCCGATGTAGATGAACTTGAAGAGAAAAACCCCGCCGATCAGCCACACCATCCAGTGCACCTCCCTGGCGCGGCCGGTGAACAGCTTGAGCACCCCGTAGGTGATGAAGCCGAAGGCCAGGCCGTTGGCGATGGAGTAGGTGAAAGGCATCGTGAGCGCCGTGACCGCGGCGGGGATGACCTCGGTCGTGTCGTCCCAGTCGAGCTCGGTCAGGTCCCTAAGCATCAAGCAGGCCACGAAGAAAGGGCGGGTGCCGTCGCGAAGGCCAGCACCGCGCCGGCCAGCGGCGAGATCACCAGGCAGGCCAGGAACAGCACCGCCACCGTGAGCGCGGTCAGCCCGGTGCGGCCGCCCGCCTGCACGCCGGCGGCGCTCTCGACGTAGGCAGTGGTGCTTGAAGTGCCGAGCAGCGAGCCGGCGAAGATCGCGCCGCTGTCCGCCAGGAGCGACTTGTTGAGCCGCTCCATCCTGCCCGGCACCAGCAGGCCGGCACGGCGCGCAACGCCCATCAGCGTGCCGGTGGCGTCGAACAGCTCGACCAGGAAGAACACCAGGATCACGTTGAGGATGCCGCCGGTGAGCGCGGCCTTGATGTCGAGCTGCAGGAAGGTCGGCGCGATGGAGGGCGGGGGCGCGAAGACGCCGTTGTAGGTGTTGCCGCCGAAGAAGAACGAGAGCACCGTCACGCCGACGATGCCGACGAGGATGGCGCCGGGCACCCTGAGCCGGTCGAGCACCACGATCGCGAAGAAGCCCAGCGTCGCTAGCACCACCTGCGGCGTGTGCAGGTCGCCCAGGGTGACGTAGGTGGCCTTCGATGGCGCCACGATGCCGGCGCTCTTGAGCGCGATGATCGCCAGGAAGAGCCCGATGCCGACCGTGATGGCGAGCCGTATCGACTGCGGAATGCCGCGGATGATCAGCTCGCGCAGCTTGAACAGCGTGACCAGCAGAAAGAGGCAGCCAGACACGAACACCGCGCCCAATGCCGCCTGCCAGGTGAAGCCCATCTGCAGCACCACCACGTAGGAGAAGTAGGCGTTGAGCCCCATGCCCGGCGCGAGCGCGATCGGATAGTTGGCGTAGAGCGCCATGATCGCCGTGCCGAGCGCGGCGATCAGGCAGGTGACGACGAACACCGCATCCTTCGGCATGCCCGCGTCGCCCAGGATCTGCGGGTTGACGAAGATGATGTAGGCCATCGTCAGGAAGGTGGTGAGGCCGGCCACCAGTTCGGTGCGTACGGTGGTGCCGTGCTCCTGCAGCTTGAACAGCCGCTCGATCCACCCCGTTGCGGGCTTGGGCGTGCTCGTCCCGTGCTCGTTCGATCCGAGCATCTGCTCTGTTCGGTTCATCGCGTTGTCTCCATCTCGTTCTATTTCCATGGCGTATGCGTTCTGGGTCGCGACGCCGGCGCGAATCAGCGTGCTAGCTCGGGCCGTCTCCGGCCGCGATCGGCGGCCGCAGCGACGCCGCCACCGCCTTGGTTCGCTCGCGCAGCCAGCGCGCCGAACTCGATGCATGGGTGCGCTCGTGCCACAGCTGGTAGTACATGAGCCGCGGCAGCGCGACGGGGCAGTCGAGGATCGCCACCGGCAGCCGGTCGAGAAAGCGCTCGCAGTACTGGCGGCCCGTGGTGAGCACCAGCAGGCTCGACGCCACCATGTCGGGGATCAGGCTGAAGTGCGCGCAGCGCGCGGTGATGTTGCGCCGCAAGCCCAGCTCATCAAGCATCTGGTCGATGATGCCGCGCGCGCCCGGGTGCGTCGGCGTCGGCGCGACGTGCTCCGCCGCAAGCCAGCTGTCGAGGTCCCAGCCGCGGCGCACGGCCGGATGGTCCTTGGCCACCAGCGACACGATCTCGTCGCCGAAGAGCCGCGCCATGTGGAGGTCTTCCGGCGGCTTGAGCCAGTTGCCGATCACCAGGTCGACCTGGCCGAGCGACAGGTGCGCGTGGTAGTCCGACTCGGACGAGAGCGAATGGATCTCGATGTGGCACAGCGGCGCCTGCGACTTGACCTGCGCCACCAGCAGCGGCAGGAACAGCGGGTCGAGGTAGTCGTTGGCCGCGATGCGGAAGGTGGTGGACGCGCTTTGCGGATCGAAGCCGCGCGCGTCCGAGAACAGCACCTCCGCCGCGCGCAGGATGCTCGCCGCCGGATCGATCATGCGCAGGCCGGCATCGGTCGGCACCATCCCGGAGCCGGAACGCACCAGCAGCGGGTCGCCCGAGAGCTCGCGCAGCCGCTTCAGCGCTGCGGAAACTGCAGGCTGGTACATGCCCAGTCGGATGGCGGCGCGCGAAACGCTGCGGTCGGTCAACACGGTATGAAGGACCCTGATGAGGTGGAGATCGATCTTGTCTAGGTTCAAAGCTCGCCCCCAGTCTTCGCGCACTTCGTATCGCTTCGCCAACCCCCTGCCGGGGGCAACACCAGCGGCCCGGCAAAGCCGGTTCCGCGGTGTTCCACAAAGGGGTTCAAGGGGGTGGGCATCGAGAAAGTTTTGACACTCTCCAAAGTCTACGGCTGCGAAGCGGTTTGAACGGCAGTGACGGCCCGAAGAATCGACTCGCTCGTGGCCGGCGCACGCAGCGGCGGGTCGACCTTGTGCGCACCCACCGCAGACACCGCATCGCGGATCGCGAAGAACACCGAGAACGGCAGCAAGAGCGGCGGCTCGCCGACCGCCTTGCTGCGGTGGATCGAGTCCTCGAAGTTGTCGCCTTCGAACAAACGCACGTTGAACACCGGCGGGCAATCGTTGGCCGTCGGTATCTTGTAGGTGCTTGGCGCATGCGTGCTGAGCTCGCCGGTCTGGGGGTGCCACACCAGTTCCTCGGTGGTGAGCCAGCCCATGCCCTGGATGAACGCACCCTCGATCTGCCCGATGTCGACCGCCGGGTTCAGCGACTTGCCGGCGTCGTGCAGGATGTCGGCGCGCAC
>JBBJMS010000232.1:0-4293 GCA_037720315.1 Variovorax sp.
GCAGTGCGCTTTCCGCGCATGCTGCGCTGGCGCGAAGACAAGCCAATCGGAGAGGCCGATACCCTGCAGACGCTGGCCGCGCTGCTGCCGTCGTGAAGCGCGCGTTCGGCGAGTGGTTCGCGGCGCGCGGCTGGAAGCCGTTCAAGTTCCAGCGCGAGGTCTGGAAGGCGATCGGCGAGGGTCGCTCGGGCCTGCTGCATGCGACCACCGGCGCCGGCAAGACCTATGCGGTCTGGCTCGGCGCGCTGCAGGCGTTCGCACCCAAGGCCGCGGCGAAGAAGCCGCCGCCGCTCACCGTGCTCTGGCTCACGCCGATGCGCGCGCTCGCGGCCGACACCCTGCGCGCATTGCATCAGCCGTTGGAAGCCATGCAGTCGGACTGGAGTGCCGGCGCCCGCAGCGGCGACACCGGCTCGGCCGAGCGCAGTGCGCAGAACCGGCGCCTTCCCACGGTGCTGGTGACCACGCCCGAGAGCCTGTCGCTCTTGCTCGCGCGCGCCGATGCGCAGGAGGTGCTGGGCGGCTTGCGCATGGTGGTGGTGGACGAATGGCACGAGCTGCTCGGCAACAAGCGCGGCGTGCAAGTGCAACTGGCGCTGGCTCGGCTCAGGCGCTGGAATGCGGGGCTCTGCGTCTGGGGCATGTCGGCCACGCTCGGCAACCTGCACGATGCGATGCGCACGCTGCTGGGTGGTGATAAAGGCGTGCTGGTGCAGGGCGAGGTGCCGAAGGAACTTGTCATCGATTCGCTGCTGCCCGGTCGCGCCGAGCGCTTTCCGTGGGGCGGTCACCTCGGGCTCACCATGCTGCCGCAGGTGATCGAGGAAGTGGCCGCCAGCAGCACCACGCTGGTCTTCACCAACACGCGCTCGCAGTCCGAGATCTGATCAGGCCATGCTCGAAGCGCGACCCGACTGGGCCGGGCAGATCGCGCTGCACCACGGCTCGCTCGACCGCGCGGTGCGCGAATGGGTCGAACTCGGCCTGAAGAGCGGCGAACTGAAGGCGGTGGTGTGCACGTCGAGCCTCGACCTCGGCGTCGACTTCCTGCCGGTCGAGCGCGTGCTGCAGATCGGCTCGCCCAAGGGCGTGGCGCGGCTGCTGCAGCGCGCCGGGCGGTCGGGTCACGCGCCGGGCCGGCCGTCGCGCATCACGCTGGTGCCAACGCACAGCATCGAGATGGTCGAGGGCGCGGCCGCCCGAGCGGCCATCGCGGCCGGCCACATCGAAGCACGCAGCTCGCCCTTGCAGCCGCTCGACGTGCTGGTGCAGCACCTGGTGACGGTGGCGCTGGGAGGCGGCTTCGTGCCCGATGCGCTGTATGACGAGGTGCGCGGCACCACCGCCTATGCCGGCCTGTCGCGCGAGAGCTGGCAGTGGTGCCTCGATTTCGTTGCGCAGGGCGGCCCATCGCTCGCGGTCTATCCCGACTACCGGCGCGTGGTGCCCGATGCCGATGGCGTCTGGCGCGTGCCCGATGCGCGGCTGGCCCGCCGGCACCGCATGAACATCGGCACCATCGTGAGCGATGCGAGCATGGCGGTGCAGTACCTGCGCGGCGCGAAGATCGGCAGCGTCGAGGAGGGCTTTGTCGCCCGCATGAAGCCGGGCGACTGCTTTCTTCGGCGGCCGGCTGCTCGAGCTGGTGCGCATCCACGACATGACGGCCTGGGTGCGGCGCGCCAGCGGCAACGGGCGGCGGTGCCGCGCTGGAACGGCGGGCGCATGCCGCTGTCGACCACGCTGGCCGATGCGGTGGTGCAGCAGCTCGCGCTGGCGGATGCCGGCCGCTACGACTCGCCCGAGCTGCAATGTGCGGCCGCTGCTCGAGATCCAGCAGAAATGGTCGGCCCTGCCGACCCCCGAGACGCTGCTGGCGGAGCTGCTGAAGACCCGCGAGGGCTGGCACTTGTTCGTCTATCCGTTCGCCGGGCGGCATGTGCATCTCGGACTGGCGAACCTGATCGCATGGCGCGTCGCGCAGCATCGGCCCCGCACCTTCTCCATCGCCGTCAACGACTACGGCTTCGAGCTGCTGTGCGCCGAAGAAGTCGACTGGCCTGCGCTGCTGCCGCAGGTGCTGGCGCCGGGCGAGGAACCGCAGCTGCTGCGCGAAGTGCTCGCCTCGCTCAATGCGAGCGAGCTGGCGCAGCGGCGCTTTCGCGAGATCGCGCGCGTGTCGGGCCTGATCTTCCAGGGCTACCCCGGCGAGAAGCGCAGCAACAAGCAGCTGCAGGCCTCGTCGTCGCTGTTCTACGAGGTGTTCCGCAAGTACGACCCCGCCAATCGCCTGCTGCTTCAGGCCGAAGAAGAGCTGCTCGCGCAGGAACTCGAGATCGGCCGCCTGCGCGCCAGCCTCGCGCGCATGGCGGCGCAGCGGCTGGTGGTGCAGGCGCTCGAGCGGCCGACGCCCTTTTCGTTTCCGCTGATGGTCGAGTTGTTCCGCGAGAAGCTGTCGAACGAGAAGGTCGCCGACCGCATCGCGCGGATGGTGGCGGAGCTGGAAAAGGCCGCCGGCGGCGACGTTGCGGTCGGCGGTGTCGAACGGGTGCGGAACGGCTTGTCCTTCGGCGCCGAGGCTGCAATGAAGCCTTCGGCCAGGCCGAGCCGGCGCCGGTGAGCGCTTGCCGACGGTGCTGCGAATATCTGACAAACTCACGCGCGTGTCACTCGAAGAAGCCAATCCGTGCCAGGTCCGTTGGGCCGGCGAAACCCTTCACCTGCTGCCCGAACGCGCCCTCTGGTGGCCGGCGCAGCGGGTGCTGTTCATCGCCGACCTCCACTTCGGCAAGGCCGCGACGTACCGCGCGCTCGGCCAGCCGGTGCCGGGTGGCACGACGCAGCAAAACCTGGCGCGCCTCGAACGGTTGATCGAAACCCACCGTCCGCTGCGGTTCGTTTTTCTGGGCGACTTCCTGCACGCTGCGCAGGCGCGAACGCCGCAGGTTCTGGCGGCGCTCGACGCGTGGCGCAAGCGCCATCCGCAGCTGGCCTGCACGCTGGTGCGCGGCAATCACGACAGCCGCGCCGGCGATCCACCGGCGTCGCTCGGCATCGCGGTCGTCGACGAGCCGCATCTGATCGGCCCTTTCGCTGCCTGCCACCATCCGCAGATGCATGCGACGCACTTCGTCCTGGCGGGCCACCTTCATCCGGCCTGCACGCTGCACGGCCGCGGACGGGACCGCATGCGCATGCCCTGCTTCGTGCGCGAGGGCGAGCAGGCCATCCTGCCGGCGTTCGGAGAATTCACCGGCGGCTGGCTGGTGGAGGCGGCACCGGGGCGGCGCTTCTACGGCGTCGGCGGCGATGCGGTGTGGGCGCTGCCGGCCTGAGGACCGCATGCAAGACACACCCCAACCCTTCCCCGCCGGCATCGACCTGCGCGAGCGCGCCGTCGAACTGCTGACTGCCGTGCCGCCCCATGCCGGGCTCGACGCGGCCGAGGCCCGCATCGTCGTTGACGCAATGCGCCCGGTCCACCTGCTGGCCGATACCTTGCTGTTCGAGGAAGGCGACGCGGTCGACAACGACTATACGGTGCTGGTGCTCGAAGGCCAGGTCGGCGTGCAAAGCAGCACCGGCGTCGAGGGTGAGGCGATGGTGATCTCGCTGATGGGGCCGGGCAGCCTGGTGGGAGAGATGGGCGTACTTGACGGCGCGTCGCGCGCCGCGAGTTGCACGGCGATCACCGACGTCAAGCTGGGCGTGTTGTCGCGCGAATCGCTGCTGTCGCTGATCGACGGCCATCCCGGCGTGGCGTCGCACCTGTTGCTGAGGGTGTCGCAATCGCTGTCGGAGCGCTTGCGCGAAGGCAACCGGCGCCTGCGCACGCTGTCGCAGGTGAGCCGCGCGCTGCGTGCCGAGCTGGATGCGGCGCATGCGGTCAACCTGAGGCTGCTGCAGGCGCGCGAGCTCTGATCAGGCCCTAGATCACGATCGGCGCATCCGGCAATTCGTTGCGGTCGGCCGCGCCCTCGGCCAGCGGAAAGTGCTGCACCAGCAATGCCGACACTTCTTCGAGCGCCTGCGTCACGCCATCTTCGAAGCGCCCTTCGCGAAAGGCGCCCGCCATGCGCTGGGTCATGGCGGCCCATTCGGCAGCGCTGACCCGCGCATCGATGCCGCGGTCGGCCACGATCTCGATGGCGTGATCGGCCAGCAGCAGGTAGATCAGCACGCCGTTGTTGTCCGCGGTGTCCCACACGCGCAGCTTGCCGAACATCATGATCGCGCGCTCGCGCGGTGGCGCGTCGCGCCACAGGTAGGAGGTCGGCAGGCCGGCCTCGACGC
>JBBJMS010000233.1:0-4270 GCA_037720315.1 Variovorax sp.
AGACTCGGCCTTTTTGGTTATGGCAGCCTGCATGTCCACTTGCAGCATGAAATGCACGCCACCGCGCAAATCCAGGCCGAGGTACATCGGTCTGGCATTAACCGCGCCCAACCAAGACGGCGAGCGCGACAACAAGTTCAAAGCGACGATAAAAGGCGGGTCATTGGCATCAGGCACCAACGCCTTCTGGATGGCGTCTTTGGCTTTGAGCTGAGTGTCGGTATCGCTGAACCGAGCTTTGACCGAAGTACCCTCAAAAGCTACGTTGTCCGCTTTGATGCCGGCCTCTTGCAGGATCTGCTGCACGCGCGACGCTGTTGCGCTGTCAACTTTGATGCTGGTTTTCGCGCTCGAAACCTGCACCGCCGGCGCCTCCCCGAAAATGTTGGGCAGGGCATACAGCGCTGCGACGAGCAACGCAAACACAATCACCGCGTATTTCCAGGCCGGGTAACGATTCATGGGGTACTTTTCAAAAACTCTACGCGTTGCGCGGCCAAAGCTGCGCAACCCTGCTTATTTAAGAGTGCCCTTTGGCAAAACCTGAACGATGGCACTGCGCTGAAGCTGCACCTCAACGCCCGATGCAATCTCAAGGCTGACGTGGCCTTCGCTCAAAGCGACTACCTTGCCGAGCAGGCCGCCTGCGGTGGCTACTTCGTCGCCTTTAGCCAGCGCCTCAATCATGGTGCGGTGTTCTTTTTGCTTTTTCATCTGCGGCCGGATCATGACGAAATACAGCACCACGAACATCAGCACCAGCGGAAGCATGCTGCCGAGCGAGGACATCATGTCGCCGCCGCCGGCAGCAGCAGCAGCAGGCGCGGTCTGGGCGAAAGCAGAAGAAATGAACAAGGGAGTCTCCAGAGGGAAGAAATAAGAGCGCGAACTTCATCGAGAGTTCACGCTTTCTCGCGGCAACACGGCACGACGCCGCGCAAGAGCAGGCGGGCCGCGCACAGCACCGGGCATTGTATTGCGCCGTCTGCGCATCCCTGGCGCTAACCCGGCGGACGCCCCGGCGCTCTCAGACGGCGCCGGCCAAGCTCAGGCGGCGACCCTTTCGGCCTGGGGATCGCGCCACTTGGCCATCAGCTGGGTCCATCGGATGCGCGCTGCGGCCAGGTTGCGATCCTTCACATGGCCGTAGCCGCGGATCTGCTCGGGCAGGCTTGCGATTTCCAGCGCGGTCGCATGGTTGCCGGCATCGAGGCCGGCCAACACTTCCTCGATGCTCGCGCGGTACTCGCCGATCAGCGAGCGTTCGGCCTTGCGTTCCTCGGTGCGGCCGAACATGTCGAGGGCCGTGCCGCGCAGGCCCTTGAGCCTGGCAAGCACCTTGAAGCCGGTCAACATCGAAGGGCCGAACTTTTGCTTCTGCAACTCGCCCTTGGCATTCTTCTTGGCGATGAGCGGCGGCGCGAGGTGGTAGTTGAGCTTGAAGTCGCCCTCGAACATGCCGTTCACCCGATCGAGGAAGGCGCGGTCGGTGTGCAGCCGGGCGACTTCGTACTCGTCCTTGTATGCCATCAACTTGAACAAGTAGCGCGCGACGGTTTCGGTGAGCGCGGTTTTTTCGAGCGCGGACTCCGCCTGCTGCACCTTGGCGACGAAGGCCTTGTACTGGCCGGCATAGGCAGCGTTCTGGTAGCCGGTCAGAAACTCGGCGCGGCGTGCGACCAGGCTGTCGATCGTCTCGCGCTTCTTGAAGGCGACGACCTGACCGGGCTGCACGCGCTTTTGCACTTCGGCCGGACGCTCGGCGGCCTGGCGGCCCCATTCGAACGCGGCCTTGTTGTTGTCGATTGCCACCGCGTTGAGTTCGATCGCGCGCATCAGCGATGCGTGCGCGAGCGGCAGCCAGCCCTTCTGCCATGCGTAGCCGAGGAGCATCGGGTTGACGTAGATGCTGTCGCCCATCAGCGAGGTTGCGGCCGCGTCGGCATCGAAGGCGCCGACCGCATCGACACCCACCGCGCCGGCGATCTCCGCGGCGCACGCGTCCTGCGGGTTCTGCCAGTTCGCATTGCGCACGAACGCCGCCGTCGGCGTGCTGTGGCTGTTGAGCGCGACGTGCGTGCGCCCTTCACGCATGCGCGCCATCGTTTCGGGGTTGACGCTGACCAGCGGATCGCAGGCCAGGATCAGGTCGGCCGCCGCCGTGCCGACGCGGGTGGTGCGGATGTCGTCCTGCGTGTCGCCGATCAGCACATGGCTCCAGGTGGCGCCGCCCTTCTGCGCCAGGCCGGCCGCATCCTGCGTGACGATGCCCTTGCCCTCGATGTGCGCAGCCATGCCGAGCAACTGGCCGATGGTGATGACGCCGGTGCCGCCAACGCCTGCGACCACGACGCCCCAGACCGCCCCGCCCGCCAGCGAAGGCAGCGCCGGCTCGCCGAGTGCGCCCAGCTCGGCCGGCATCGCGGCCTTGTTCTTCGCCTTCTTCTTCAATTCGCCGCCCTCGACGGTGACGAAGCTCGGGCAGAAGCCCTTGAGGCAGCTCATGTCCTTGTTGCAGGTGCTCTGGTTGATGGTGCGCTTGCGGCCGAATTCGGTTTCGAGCGGCTCCACCGACAGGCAATTGCTCTTGACGCTGCAGTCGCCGCAGCCTTCGCACACCAGGTCGTTGATGACCACGCGCTTGGCCGGATCGACGGCCGTGCCGCGCGTTGGGCGGCGGCGCTTCTCGGTGGCGCAGGTCTGGTCGTAGATGATGGCCGTGGTGCCCTTGAGCTCGCGAAACTCGCGCTGGATCTCGTCGAGTTCGTCGCGGTGCCGCACCCGAACGTTGTCGCCCGGCACGCTCACGCCCTCGTATTTCTTGGGCTCGTCGGTGACCACCACCACCTTGACCGCGCCTTCGGCATGCAGGCTCTCGGCGATCTGCAGCACCGAATGACCTTCGGGCCGCTCGCCGACCGGTTGGCCGCCGGTCATGGCGACCGCGTCGTTGTAGAGGATCTTGTAGGTGATGTTGACGCCGGCGGCAATGCTCTGGCGGATGGCCAGCAGGCCGCTGTGGAAGTAAGTGCCGTCGCCGAGGTTCGCGAAGATGTGCTGGTCGGTCGTGAAGGGCTGCTTCCCGACCCACGGCACGCCCTCGCCGCCCATCTGAGTGAAGCCGATGGTGGAGCGGTCCATCCAGGTCGCCATGAAGTGGCAGCCGATGCCGGCCATCGCGCGCGACCCTTCAGGCACCACGGTGCTGGTGTTGTGCGGGCAGCCCGAGCAGAACCAGGGCTGGCGCGCCGCGTCCGACACGCCGATCGCCTGGGGCGCCGCCATCGCGCGCTCCTTGGCTTCGAGGACGGCGAGCTGCGCCTCGATGCGGGCAGTCATGTCGGCGCCGGCCGCGGCCAACAGGCCGGTCTTCTTCAGGCGCTGGGCGATCGCCTTGGCGATCAGGGCCGGGTTCAGGTCGGCGTTGGCGCGCAAGAGCGTGTGCGCGCTCGGGTTGGGCATCGACCATTCGCCGCCGGAATAGCCCTCGGCCTGATGCACCTCGCCCTCGTCGAACTTGCCGACCACGTTGGGGCGCACGTCGGCGCGCCAGTTGTAGAGCTCTTCCTTCAGCTGGTATTCGATGACCTGGCGCTTTTCCTCGACGACCAGGATTTCCTTCAGGCCGGTGGCGAATTCGCGGGTGGTCTGCGCTTCCAGCGGCCAGACCACCGCCACCTTGTGCAGCCGTATGCCGAGCTGCCGGCAGGCCGCATCGTCCAGGCCCAAATCGAGCAGGGCCTGGCGGGTGTCGTTGTAGGCCTTGCCGCTGGCCATGATGCCGAAGCGGTCGTTCGGGCCTTCGATCGTGTTGTGGTTGAGGCGATTGGCGCGGATGTAGGCCAGCGCGGCATACCACTTGTAGTGCATCAGCCGCGCTTCCTGCTCCAGCGCATGGTCGGGCCAGCGGATGTGCAGGCCGCCCGGCGGCATCTGGAAGTCGGTGGGCATCGCGATCTCGACCCGCTCGGGGTCGATCATCGCGGTGGCGCTGGATTCGACGATCTCCTGGATCGTCTTCATACCAGACCACAGGCCCGAGAAGCGACTCAGCGCGAAAGCGTGAATGCCGAGGTCGAGGATCTCCTGCACGTTGGTCGGGAAGAAAACCGGTGTGCCGCAGGCCTTGAAGATGTGGTCGCTCTGGTGCGCCGCGGTCGAGCTCTTGGAGATGTGGTCGTCGCCGGCCACCGCGATCACGCCGCCGAACTCGGTGGTGCCGGCCATGTTGGCGTGCTTGAAGACGTCGGAGCAGCGGTCCACGCCCGGG
>JBBJMS010000077.1:0-15516 GCA_037720315.1 Variovorax sp.
CTTTCCGTTTCAGACCCGCATCCAGGCGCCATTACCGATGTCGCAGGTATCGAGGTGGGCCATTTCAGCGACCCGCGCCGGCCCACCGGCTGCACCGTCATCCTCGCGCGCGATGGCGCGGTGGCCGGCGTCGACGTGCGCGGCGCGGCGCCCGGCACACGCGAGACCGACCTGCTTGCGCCCGGCAACTATGTTCAGCATGTGCATGCGGTCATGCTCGCCGGCGGCAGCGCCTGGGGCCTTGCGGCGGCCGATGGGGCCATGCGCTGGCTGGAAGAGCGCGGCATCGGCCTCGATGTGCGCTTCGGCACGCTGCCAATCGTGCCCGCTGCGGTGCTGTTCGACCTGCCAGTCGGCGATGCGAGCGTCCGCCCGGACGCCGCTGCCGGCTACGCAGCCTGCGACGCCGCATCGACCGCGCCACCGGCCGAAGGCAACGTCGGTGCCGGCAGCGGCGCGCTGGTGGGCAAGCTGTTCGGCATTCACCGCGCGATGAAGGGCGGCATCGGCACGGCATCCATCACCGTCAACGGCGTGACCGTCGGCGCGCTGATCGCCTGCAACGCGCTCGGCGACGTGATCGACCCCGATACAGCGCAAGTGGTGGCTGGCGCGCGCACCGAAGACGGCCTTGCGCTGCTCGACACCCGCCGCGCCCTGCTGCGCGGCAACCTGCCCCAGCCGCTGCTGGCAGGCACCAACACCACGCTCGGCGTGATCGCCACCGATGCCATGCTCAGCAAGGTGCAGGCCAACCGGCTCGCCGCCGTCGCGCACGACGGCTTGGCTCGCGCCATCAACCCCGTCCACACCATGAGCGACGGCGACACCCTGTTCGCGCTCGCCACCGGCCGCGTGCCGCTCGAAGGCGGCGCGCCTGGCATGACGGTGCTTGGAACGATGGCGGCCGAAGTGGTCGCGCAAGCCACGCTGCGCGCCGTGCGAGCGGCGCAGTCGGTGCGGATCGGGGAGAACTGGTTTCCCATTGCTGCGGACCTGGGGTGACCCGTGCTATCGGTGCCGCGTCAGAAAGATTACGCGGCCCATCGCATCCAGGGTCTGTTGGCGGTGCGCGATCACGATGCGCGTCATGTCCAGTCGTTGCACGGCCTGGTTCACCAGGCTTTCGGTGTGCGTGTCGAGATGGCTGGTCGCCTCGTCCAGCAACAGGATGCGGGGCTGCTTGTACAGCGCGCGCGCCAGCACCACGCGTTGGCGTTGCCCGCCTGACAATGCGGCGCCCATGTCACCGACAAGTGTGTTGTAGCCCATCGGCATTCGCGAAATGTCGTCGTGCACCGCCGCCTGCACTGCAGCCTGTTCGATGCGGTCATGGTCGGCCTGCGGGTCGAACAAGCTGATGTTTTCGGCGATGGAGCCGGCGAACAGACGATCGTCCTGCATGACCACGCCGATTTGCTCGCGGTAGTAGTGCAGCCCCAGCTGCTTCAGTGGAACACCGCCAATCCAGACGCCGCCCTCTTCGGGCTCGAGCTGCCCGAGCATGACCTTGAGAAGCGTCGTCTTGCCACAGCCCGAAGGGCCGGCGATTGCCACCGATTCGCCAGGCTCGATCTTCAGGCTCAATTCTCGCAGTACCCAGGGCTCGCCCGGTGCGTAGCGAAAGCCGACACCTCGCAGTTCGATGGATGCGCAGATACCGTCGTGTGAACGGTGGAGTCCGGCGTGATGCATCGGCTCCGGTTTGGCCAGCACGATGTCCGCGAGCCGGTCGGTCTGCAGCCCGAGCATCTTAAACGACAACACCTGATCGACCAGCGCCGACGCGCGGCTGATGAACTGCGTTTTGTAGCTCAAGAAAGCGATCAACATGCCGACGGAAAGCTGGCTGCCCAGCACGAGATGCGCGCCCAGGTAAAGAACAGCGGCGTTCTCCAGCGTGATCAGTATGCCGTTCACGGTGCCGAAGAAAAGCACCTGCCGCTGCACCGTCAAGCCGGCGTTCGTGCTCTCCACCGCAAGGTTCATGTAGCGCCGCAGCCGATCGTCTTCGCGGTTGAAAAGCTTGAGCGCCTGAATGCCGCGAACGCTTTCCATGAAGTGGGTCTGCTGTCTTGCAGCGCGCACGATCTGCTCGCCGCTGGCACTGCGCAATGCGCTGTAGCGCATGACGCGAACCAGCGCGTAGAGGAGCACCGCGGCGCCAGCCACTGCCGCCAGCCGAGGGCTGTAGAACAGCATCACCACCAGTGTGATCACGGCCATGATGCCGTCGATCACGGCGCCCACCATGCCGCCTGTCAGCGTCTGCTGCAGCGCACCGATGCTCCCGAAGCGCGACACCACGTCGCCAAGATGCCGCTTTTCATACCAGCCCATCGGCAGGCGCAGCAGATGCGCGAAAGTGCCGCTCATCCACTGCAGATTCAAGGTCGTGGTCAGGTGCATCAGAACCCATCCGCGCACCCAGCCAGCAGCGACTTGAAAGGTGCCGACGAGCACCAGCCCCACCATCAGTACGGCCAGCAGATCGGCATCGCCCGAAACCAGCACGTCATCGATAACCCACTGCGAGAAGAAAGGCAGAACCAGCCCGAACACCTCCAGCGCAGCCGCGATCGCAAACACCTGCACCAGCGACCGGCGCAACCCTCGCGCCTTGGACAGAAGCGCGCCGAGCCGCAACTGCTGCCGCTCCTTTCGGGGCTGAAACGCGAGACCCGGCGCCATCTCGAGGGCGACGCCGGTGAATGAACGGCTTGCTTCCTCGTGCTTCAACGTGCGCGCGCCGCGGGCAGGGTCCAGGATGTCGATGGTCTCGTGGCGCACGCGTTGGAGCACCACGAAGTGCTTGAGGTCCCAATGAAGAATGCAGGGCATCGCAAGCTTGTCCAGGTCTTGCAGGTCGAGCCGCACGGGCCGGGTCTGAAAGCCCAGCGCGCTCGCGATCTTCATCAACTGGGCCAGCGTGGCGCCCTTGAGCGAGACGGCATACCTGCTGCGCAAGCTCGGCAGGTCGGTGTTGTATCCGTGGTAACAGGCCACCATTGCCAGCGAGGCGAGCCCGCATTCGGCAGCTTCGGTTTGCAGGATCAGACGCAGCTTGCGGCCAAAGCCGAACTGGAGACGATCGAGCATGACGTCGCTCAATGAATCCAGTTGCCAGAGACAGAAAAAAGCGGCTCGAAAACCCATTCGAGCAAGGTACGAGTCTCCAGGATCAAATTGGCATCGAAGCCCATCCCGGATTGCAGGAGCTCCTCCTTGCCGTAGGCCGAAACCGTCTTCTTGGCGAGCGCGAGGCTCGCGATGTAGTAGAGCTCGCCGGAACCTGCCGTCGATGGCGGATACGGCAGCTCGTTGCCGCTTACCGCGACGCGCGACATCTTGGTCACGCGCGCTTCGTGGCTTCCGAATTTTTGATAGGGAAAGGCTTGAAACTGCAGAAGGGCCCGGGTGCCCACAC
The DNA here is from genome assembly GCA_037720315.1 of Variovorax sp. Lineage (GTDB taxonomy): Bacteria > Pseudomonadota > Gammaproteobacteria > Burkholderiales > Burkholderiaceae_C > Variovorax. The sequence continues at coordinate 3,428 of JBBJMS010000077.1, forward strand.
GAACGAATCCGGCAGCCCGTGAGGGCAGATACACGTCCGCCTGAAGTTCCGATCCTTCGGGAATCAGGTTCATCAATGGCTGCCCCGCAGTTGCCACCTTTCCGACGTCGGTGAGGATCGCCGTGACGACGCCTGCCTGCGGCGCCTTGAGCAGCAACTCGCGGCGCGACTCGTTCTCGATGCGATCCTGCTCGATCGAAGAAACATTGCGATCCAGCGCGGCGAGCTCGTTGAGGTGCCTTGCGGGCAATGCAGCCTGATCGGCTTCGACCGAACCTACGTCGCGCAACAGTGCCGTCCTGCTGCGGCGGATCGTTTCGAGCGACGACAGGTCGGACATCCGTTCCTGCTCCTTTTGCTGCAAAGCCATGTCGGAGATGAACCTTTCGGCGTGCAGCTTGCGCTGGTTGGCCAGCATCTGGTCCGTCAGTCGAATCCGGTCTTGCTGCAGCAGCGAAGCCGCCTGCACTTGCACCAGCTCCGACTGCAGGTTGGCGTGCCGTGCACTCAACGCCTTGCCCTGCTGCTCATGCAGCTCACCGAGCTTGACGCGTTCCTGCTTCAAGGAAACGCGACGCAACTGGAGCTGCTTTTCAACTTCAGCCAGCGCATTGCCGGACCCGATCGACCGCTCAAAGTTGAGCACTGCCAGGGTCTCGCCAGCCAGCACGGACTGCCCTTCCTGAACCAGCAACCGAGAGACGATCCCTGTCTGCGTAGCAGGCACTTTGATCACACCTGCGTTCGGCACGAGGTAGCCGCTAGCGCGAATCTTTCGGGTGTATTCGCCCCAAATCAGGTAGCCGATCAAACCCAGCGCAAGGACCGCGAAGCCGATGGACAGTGCAGCGAACGAGAGGGGTCTGCTGACAACGATCTCGCCCAGCCAAGCGTCCTGGCGCGCGCTCAACACTTCACGCCGGAACAGGTCGCCGGGAGAAGCCGGATAAGTTTTCACTTATCCAACCCTTCACGTCGGCTCTCGTTTGAATTTCTGCTTCACCAAGTCGAGAAATTCTTCGACCACAAACCATTGAGTCAAGCCGCAACTCCCGCACACGCGCAATCGGTATCTCGAGTTATTCAACCATGCAGAAAAGCCCAGTGGCAAATAATTTGCGGATAATCCCCCTCCTGCAGTTACCTCCTTTATGTAATGATCTTGCGCATCGCACTTGCCACACGAACTTGTTAGTTTCATATATTTCCTTGATATAAATTTAGATGACAAAAGAATGCCAGTTCGTGTTATGGCCAGAAAACCAGCCAGTGCGCAATGTAAATCAAACAGATCGTAAATGGCAGCAAAGGGAGAGCCCGCCTAAAGTGCAGCAGTAATGCTCTCATCAAATATGTGATCCTAAAACAGTGCATTGACAGTAGTATTCTGCTCACATTAATCAAGCCCAGTCACAATACCGAGTTCAAGTGCGTTTGAGTTTTCAATAAATTGACATTTATTGAAATCAACTTTTTGCTCGCCGTTGCAGTAAAACGTCTGATATTTGCGACCAAAAAATGACGGGGCTGACGTAAAGAGAACTCCGGCCTCGGGCGTCCAAGCCTTCCTGATCAACGATCTAACCGGTTCTTTCAATCGGCCGTCAGTTGCTTCATCCAAGAGTCGGAACAGGCGCTCATTCTCATCGTATTCCTGGATTAGCTTATTTTTCTGTGTGCGACCCATGTGAAACATTAAAAGGTTAATTTGGCGCCCTTTGTGGAATCGTCTTTCTGATCCAGCAATAAAAGCCAAAGCACATGCAGAGAAGCACTTTCCGTCGACCTCTGTTTTAGCTTTATACCTTTTAATTACCTCCATGAAATTGAACGCTGCTTCAGCGGTACCTCCCAACGAATCACCAAATATAATTTTTTCTATGTAATTGTTGGCGAGAATTTCATCAAGCTTAACGGCATCGACTGTTTTAAGATTCCCCCGCACTCTTGCTATTCCCTGAGCATATTCCACCTCCGCGCGTGCGGGCTGACCACATAGACCGAACCACACCACCCAAATTACGACAACAAGGCATTTCATGGCGTTGAGTTTGAATTCGGTAGATTTTGTGCCGTCATTACAGCGTAATCGAAAAAAACTGCCTCACCATAACGTTGCTTTTCTATCAACAACTTCTCCGTCAAAACAGTTTTCATCACTGAGTTCCAAAAATCATGGCCCGGCCGGAATCTGATCTCCCATGGGGTTTCCAAATGGCTCTGAAAACGGCGGCGCGTTTGCAATCCAATTAAAGAGAGTCATTGCGAAGAATATCACGCCGATTGCCGGAGCCCCCATCGAAGCATCGATATTATTGACGAGGTTTTCTGCATCTGCGTCGCCGATGCTGTCTTGAGTAGCCGTGACAGTAACCTCCGGCAAACTTGGAATTTCGGCACCTATGCCAATATCCCCTTGCGATGCGCAGTTTCCGTCTGCACCGCTGTCGCCAGGTGTACAGCCACCATCATCCCCGCCGCTAACCATTATTAGTTCGTCTAAGTTCAGCTCGCGGATATTTGGCGCCAATCGAACGAGCTCGCGTATTTGCATATCCTGTAACAATCGCATGAAAACTCCCTTGTCTATTGAATTCCGCGCGAGAATTTCACTCCTCGTCACGACAGGCCTTTTAATAACGCCCTCCAGAAGCTTCCACTCTCCAAGACCCTCGCGCAATTGCCCCAATCGGGGCATTGACTGCCCCCGAACGATCTGATAAATGATCTCGGTTCGATCGAGTGTTCTCGCATCCCGTGGCACTACCGCACCGCGGCTTCAGGCGACCCGATTGTTTGCATGCGAGGGACCGTGCACACCGTTAATCAAATTCACGAGTTCCACGCGATTGCGCGCCCCTATCCTCCTCATCAACATCGCAAGCTGCCGCTTCACCGTTTCGTCGCTCTTCCTCAGCTGCTTGCCGATTTCTTTGTTCGTCCTGCCCTGCAGCAACAAGTCGACGATGGCGCGCTCGGCGGGGGTGAGCGTGAAAACGGGTGTTGCAGCTGCAGATGAAGAAATCGGCGCGGCCTGGTAGACGCGGCTCAACGCTGCGTGTAAGTGCGGCATCACCCTCTCCTGAAGCGCTCTCGCCGCCGCCGAGCTAGCTGGGTCGACGTCGTAGAAGGCCGCCGAGGTGAACACCAGTTTGCCCCTCGCCTTCTCGATGCCCGAGGCCCAGCAGGTTGCGCCAGCCGGCCAACCTGAAATTGCGCAGCCATGCGGCATCGACTTCAGGCACTTCATCCTGATCGGCGTCGAAAAATTCCGGCCCGCCGAAGTGCAGCAGGCGGGTAAGGATTGGACTTCGAACGTTGCTGCCGGCGCACGCAACGGAAGTCTCGTAGGCCTGCGGAACACCAAAGCTCCACCGCTGGATCGCGGCGTAGCCGCCGGCGTGCGGCACCGATTGGCCGCACAGCATCGCTGCGTGCGGCAGGACGGCCTTTACGCAGCCGTCGATCCAAGACGCAAGTGTTCCGGCATCGACAACGCGGCGCGCGTCGACCGCCAGAACGTCGATCGACGTTTCTGTTTTCATTTTTCTACCCCCTGAAGTCGCACGCGGTTTGTAACCGAGCGGCCGCAAAAAGCCAATGACAATGCCGCTGCCGCATTCACAGGCGTCCCGCCATCGATCTAATCACCGCATGCCCCAAGCCATCCGCCTTTTTCTCCTCACCATCCGCGACCTGATTGCATCTGTCGGGCCGGTCGTGTTCCTCGTCTTCGGGCTGCTCGTGGCGGCTTACTGGTGGCTCGATCCGCAACCGCCCAGGCACGTCACGCTCGCGACGGGTCCGTCGGGCAGCGCTTATGCAGAGTTCGCCAAGCGCTATGCAGCGGCGCTCAAGAACGAGGGGATCGAAGTCGAACTCAAGCCGACCGACGGCTCGCAGGACAACCTGCAATTGCTCCGCACGGGCGGGGCCGACGTGGCCTTCGTGCGCGGCGGCAGTGCCGAGCCGTTGGAGGACGAAAAGCGCTGAGTTCGCTCGGCAGCCTGTTCTACGAGCCGCTCTGGTTTTTCTATCGCACCGACGCGGCGCGCACGATCGATAGCAAGACCGGCCGCCTGACCTCGCTCACCCAGTTCAAGAACCTGCGCATCAACGTCGACAAGCCGGGCAGCGGCGTGCCCGACATCATGGAGCGGATGTTTCGGGCCAACCATATGGACCCGCAGACTTTGCAGTTGTCCAACCTCGAGCAAACGCCCGCCACCGAAGCGCTGCAGGCGGGCATGCTCGACGTGATCGTGCTGGCCTCGGCACCGCAGTCGCCGCTGGTGCAGCGGCTGCTGCGCGCATCCGACATCCAGTTGATGGACTTCGGACAAAGCGATGCCTATTCGCGCCGCTTCGCGTTTCTGCAGGCGGTCACGCTGCCGCGCGGCGTGGTCGATCTGGCCGCCGACCTGCCGCCGCAGGACGTGTCAATGCTGGCCGCGACCACGTCGCTGCTGGCGCGCGAGCAAACGCATCCGGCTCTTCGGCAGTTGTTCGCGCAGAGCGCGCAGACGCTGCACAGCGACGCCGGCTGGTTCAACCGCGCGCGCGACTTTCCGAACACCCGCACCAGCGAGCTGCCGGTGAGCCCCGAGGGCGACCGCGCCATCAACGGCACGCCGCCCTTCTGGCAGCGCTACCTGCCCTTCTGGGCCAGCAACCTGGTCGAGCGCATGTGGCTGGTGCTGGGCGGCCTGCTGGTGCTGATGCTGCCGCTCAGCCGGGTGGTGCCGCCGCTGTACCAGTTTCGCGTGCGCCGCCGCGTGTTCCGCTGGTATGCGCGGCTGCGCGAGGTCGAGGCCAAGGTCGATGCGCGCGAGGGCGAGCGCGATGCGCTGGTGAAGGAGCTCGACGACCTCGACCGCGTGGTGAACAAGGTGGCCGTTCCGCTGTCGTATGCGGAAGAGCTGTACGCGCTGCGCAACAACATCTATGCGGTGCGCAGGCGGCTGCTAGCGAGTTCGCGAACGGCGGGCGATGTCAAACCGGATGCCGAACCCGCTGCAACTTGACGAAGCGGGAGGGCTACTCAGTCGACGATCTTCGGGTCGAGTAAGCCCGACAGGGATTCGACAGATGTATATCGGGACACACCCCGGGGGAGCTGGCGCACCTGTTTGCCATTGGCCCCCAGCAGCCAGAACGTGGGGTACGAGATGCCAGCGTTCTTGTCGCCGATTGATGCCTTGAACTCAGCCAGGGAATATCTCTTGCCATCCAGAACAATCCAGATGTCCGGTCCGCGGAGCGACGTTTTTATCTCTACAGCTACGACCCGATGAAACAAGGGAAGTAGCTCGCCTTCGTTTTTCCTGAGAAAGCTTACATAGTCATCGCAAGGTGGACAGTTGCTCGCCCCCAGGTAGACAAAGACGGGTTTGCCTGATTCGCGTCCGGTCTTCAGCGCCGCTGTCAGGTCGAATACGCGCTCCCCGAACGAGAACGGCGCAGTCACTCGCATTGCGTCGTAGCTTGCCGGTAGTCCCGCGTGCGCGGGCATGGCTGGCACGCTTGAGAAGACTGCGAGCCCCAGCAGAACGAATCTGCGCCTCTCGGCGCTTGTCAATTTCTTGTTCGACATTTCTTGCCCTCCCAGGCGCCCGCCGTTGACGAAACCGGCTTTTGTCGCACAACGATTGCTACCGCTCCATGCGCAGCAACTTGCCGCTGTCCGTGAGCAGATAGATCCAGCCCTCGGGTCCCTGTCGCACGTCGCGGATGCGTTCGCCGCGGTCAGCGAGCATGCGCTCACGGGATGTCACCGTGTTGCCATCGAGCGTGAGCCGCCACAAGGCCTTTCCGGCCAACGCACCGACGAACAGGTTGCCCTTCCATTCAGGGAACTTGTCGCCCGTGTAGAAGGCCATGCCGCTCGGCGCGATCGACGACTTGGGCGTGCCCGGCGTCCATGCAGCTCCGTCGAACCATTCCCAGTAGGTGACGGGCTGCTCCATGCCAGCCGCGGCGGGCGGCCCCACCGGCGTGGTGGTGCCGTACTCCTGGCCGTAGCTGATGACGGGCCAGCCGTAATTCCTTCCGGCCAGCGTGAGGTTGATCTCATCGCCGCCCTGCGGTCCGTGCTCGCCGGTCCAGAGGTCGCCGGTGGCCGGATGGATCGCGGCGCCTTGCGGATTGCGGTGGCCGTAGCTCCAGATGTGGGGCTGCGCGCCGGCCGCCGCGAAGGTCGGGTTGCCCGGCGCGGGCGTGCCGTCCGTCGTGATGCGCACCACCTTGCCGTTGCCGCGCGTGAGGTCTTGCGCGAAGCCGCGCTGGCTGTTGGCGAGCCGGTCGCCCATCGTCACGAACAGATTGCCGCTGCGGTCGAAGGCCAGCCGCGAGCCGAAGTGCGCGTCGCTCTGGACCTTCGGTTGCTGACGGTAGATGACCGTGACGTTCGACAGCGCCCGGGTCGCCTCGTCGAACTCGGCGCGCGCCACTGCCGTGCCGTTGAGTGCCGCACTGACAGCGTCGCGCTCGGCAAAGCTGAAATAGATGCGCCGGTTGCTCGCGAAGGCAGGGTCGAGCGCGACGTCGAGCAGGCCGCCCTGGCCGACGACCTCGACGGCGGGCACGCCGCTGACGGCATCGCTGCCGCCATTCACCGCCGTGCCGTCGGCATTGCGCACGCGCATCTGTCCGCCGCGCTGCGTGATCAGGATCTTGCCGCTCGGCAGGAAGGCCAGGCTCCACGGATTGCTCAGGCCGGTCGCGAGTTCGACCACCTTCATCGGGCCGGACGGCTGTTGCGGCACGGGCGCTGGTTCAACCGGCGGAGCAGCGGCCGGAGGCGCTTGCGGCGCCGACCCCGCGGGGAAGCCACCACCGCCGCCCCCGCAACCTGCGAGAAGCGCCAACGACACCGCCAACCACCGCATCGCTGCACCCATTTCCGCTCCTTCGGCACATTGCGCACCACTGGAAAATGACAGTCTGCGCGCGCCGCGCCGGTTCGGCCCGTCTTTTTACTTCAGCGCCTTGAAGCGCATGCGGTGCGGCTTGGCGCCCTCCTCGCCCAGGCGCTTTTTCTTGTCGGCCTCGTACTCCTGGTAGTTGCCGTTGAAGAAGGTCCACTGGCTGTCGCCCTCGGCCGCGAGGATGTGCGTCGCGATGCGGTCCAGGAACCAGCGGTCGTGGCTGATCACCAGCACCGAGCCGGCGAATTCGAGCAAGGCGTCTTCGAGCGCTCGCAGGGTTTCGACGTCGAGGTCGTTCGACGGTTCGTCCAGCATGAGCACGTTGCCGCCGGCGATCAGCGTCTTGGCCAGGTGCAGCCGTCCGCGCTCGCCGCCCGACAGCGTGCCGACCTTCTTCTGCTGGTCGGCGCCGTTGAAGTTGAAGCGCCCGGCATAGGCCCGGCTCGCCATCTGGAACTTGCCGACGTTGATGATGTCGAGCCCGTCCGAGATGTCTTGCCACACGGTCTTGTCGTTCTCGAGCGCGTCACGATGCTGGTCGACGAAGGCCATCTTGACGGTGGAGCCGACCACCACCTCGCCGGTGTCGGGCTTTTCCTTGCCGGCGATGAGCTTGAAGAGTGTCGACTTGCCGGCGCCGTTCGGCCCGATGATGCCGACGATCGCGCCGGCAGGCACTTCGAAGCTCAGGTTGTCGATCAACAGCCGGTCGCCGAAGGACTTGCTGACGTTCTTGAACTCGAACACCTGGTTGCCGAGCCGCTCTGCAACCGGAATGAAGATCTCCTGCGTCTCGTTGCGCTTCTGGTATTCGAAGTCGCTGAGTTCCTCGAAGCGGGCCAGGCGCGACTTGCTCTTGGCCTGGCGCGCCTTGGGGTTCTGGCGCGACCACTCGAGTTCCTTCTTCAGGGCCTTGGCATGGGCTTCCTCGCCCTTCTGCTCCTGCGCCAGGCGCTCGCCCTTCTGCTCGAGCCAGGTGCTGTAGTTGCCCTTCCAGGGAATGCCGCGGCCGCGGTCGAGTTCGAGAATCCACTCGGCTGCGTTGTCGAGGAAGTAGCGGTCGTGGGTGATGGCCACCACCGTGCCCGGAAAGCGCTGCAGGAACACCTCGAGCCATTCGACCGATTCCGCGTCAAGGTGGTTGGTGGGCTCGTCGAGCAGCAGCATGTCGGGCTTGCTCAGCAACAGGCGGCACAACGCGACGCGGCGCTTCTCGCCGCCCGAGAGCACGCCGATGTTGGCGTCCCATGGCGGCAGCCGCAGCGCGTCGGCGGCGATCTCCAGCTGGTGCTCGGAGTCGGTGCCTGCGGTGGCGATGATGGCTTCGAGCTCGGCCTGTTCGGCTGCGAGCGCGTCGAAGTCGGCGTCTTCCGCACCGTAGGCGACATACACCTCTTCGAGTCGCGCCTTGGCCGAGTAGACGGCACCCATCGCCTCCTCTACCGATTCGCGCACGGTGTGGGCGGCATTGAGCTTGGGCTCCTGCTCCAGGTAGCCGATGGTCAGGCCGGGCATCGGCAGCGCCTCGCCCTCGATTTCCTTGTCGATGCCGGCCATGATGCGCAGCAGCGACGACTTGCCCGAGCCGTTCAGGCCGAGCACGCCGATCTTGGCGCCGGGAAAAAACGAAAGCGAAATGTCCTTCAAGATCTGCCGCTTCGGCGGCACGGTCTTGCTGACCTTGTTCATGGTGTAGACGTACTGGGCCATGGTGCTATTTGGGTGCGATGAGCTTCAGTTTGGGAAAGTAAGTGCGGTATCTCGCCTTGTCGCGAGAAACCAGCGTGTAGCCCATGGTTTGCGCATGGGCGCCGATGTAAAAGTCAGGAAGCGGGGATCGCTTGGCGCCGCCGGCGCCGCGGTATTTCATGAAAGCCCTGCCTGCCAGGAGCGCCGCTTCGTAGGGCAGATGATGCCGCGCATAGATCCGCTGCGGAAAGGCGGCCTCCATTTGACTCTCATTGCTGTAGTGGCAGGACACCTCGGCATAAATGACGGCATTGATGGCGAGTTTTCCTTTTTCGGCGCAGCTTGCCAACTGCCTGGAGGACCACTCCTGCCAATCGGGATCAGCCTTTGCGATGTCCAGCAATACATTGCTGTCGATCAGGAACACAGGGAGCGAGCTAGCGCTCGCCACGCGTGACCTCCATCCATTCGTCTGTCGAAATGTCGAGATTGGCGGTCGCGCTGCCGCGCAACAAGGCCAAGGCTTCTTCACCGACGGATAGCTTCTTGCGACGCGTCGGCCTCAGCACAATCTGCTTGTTGCGGTACTCGAACTCGACCTCGTCGTAGGGCTTGAGCCCGGCGAGTTCTCGGATGTTCTGGGGAATGGTCACCTGACCTTTGGACGTGAGTCGCATGCTGGCTTTTGGTAATACCGGGGAGGTAAGAGTTTAGCGCATGACTTTGGCGCTGCTATGCTCGGTCTCCCATGTGCGCACTACCCGCCCACGATTCCTTCGGCCAAGCAAAGCAACTTTTCATCGACGGACTGAGCGCCTTCGAAGCGGGCCGCTTCGATGCTGCCGAGCAGCTCTTCAAGTCGTCGCTGACCCTGCTTCCAGGTCGCATCTCGACACTGATCAACATTGCCGCCACGCAACTGCAACTGGCGCGGCCACACGAGGCTTTGGCGGCGGTGGAACAAGTGCTGCAGGCCGAGCCCGACAACGCCGATGCGTGGCTTCACAAGGGCGGCGCATTGGGCCAGCTGAACCGCCACACGGAGGCATTGGCAAGCTACGAGAAACTGCTGGCGCTCGGCGGGCCTTCTGCCCAGCCCTGGTTCCGGCACGGCCAGACGCTGCAGGCGCTGGGCAAACCCGAACAGGCGCTCGGCTCCTACGACCGCGCGCTCGCACTCGACGCTGGCCTCGCACAGGCGTGGAGCAATCGGGGCAGCATCCTGCGGGAGATGAACCGCACCGAAGAAGCCGCCGAAGCCTTCACCCGAGCGCTGGCGCACGGTGCCGATCCGGACCTGCACGGCTACTACCTGGCCTCGGTTTCGAATCGAGCCGTGCCGGCGACAGCGCCGGGGCACTATGTCGAATCGCTCTTCGACGACTACGCCGATGAATTCGACGCACACCTGGTGCACAAGCTCGGCTACCGGGCGCACAGCACGCTGGCGAAGCATCTCGCGGCGCTCGGCCCACGCCGGTTCCGCTCCGCGCTCGACCTGGGGTGCGGGACGGGGCTCTGCGCGCCGTTCGTGAAGCCGATGACGCAGCGCCTTGAAGGCGTCGACCTGTCGCGGCAGATGCTGCAGAAGGCGCAAGACCTCGGGCTCTACGACCAGCTCGTGCATGCAGACGTGGTGGACTACTTGCGCTGTACGCAGGAACGCTACGACCTGGTCACCGCTGCCGATGTCTTCATCTACGTCGGCGATCTGGCGCCGGTGTTCGATGCGCTCGACAAGGCCATGGAGCCCGGTGGCGTGTTCTGCTTTTCCGCTGAATGCGCGAGCAGCGAAGGCTGCGACTTCGAGCTGCTGCCGAGCCTGCGCTACGCGCATTCGGAACGCTACCTGCGCGCGCTGGCAGCCAAGCACTGCTTCGACATCGTGCAGCTGGTTCGCGCGCCGATACGCGAGGACCAGCGCGCGCCGATCCAGGGTCTTTATGTCTATATGCGACAATTGCGCCTGTTGCCGGGTCCAGTTGCCCGCTACACCGGCTCTCTGCCGGGGACGACGAAGGCCCCTCCTATCGACGAAGAAGGGCTCTCCAGCTCCCACTCCTGACCTTCATCAGCCCTTACTGGCCCGACGTCGCCAAGACGCCCGGGCGGGCCGATACCACTGCGCCGTGTAAGGCGCTTATTGAACCCGATGAACTTTGATGAACTGAAGCTGGCCCCGGCTATCTTGAAGGCTGTGCATGAGCATGGCTACGACACCCCCACGCCGATCCAGGCACAAGCCATTCCGGCGGTGCTCGACGGGCACGACCTGCTGGGCGGCGCCCAGACCGGCACCGGCAAGACGGCCGCGTTCACGCTGCCTTTACTGCACAAGCTCACCATGAGCCGCAGCGCCACCAACAAGTTCGGCGGCACCGGCATCCGTGCCCTGGTGCTCACCCCCACGCGCGAACTCGCGGCGCAGGTCGAGGAATCAGTCCGCACCTACGGCAAGTACCTGCAGCTGAGCTCGACGGTGATCTTCGGCGGCGTCGGCATGAACCCGCAGATCAGCAAGCTCAAGAGCGGCGTCGACATCCTTGTCGCCACGCCCGGACGCCTGCTCGACCTGCAGCAGCAGGGCATGCTCGACCTGTCGCAGGTGCAGATCCTGGTGCTCGACGAAGCCGACCGAATGCTCGACATGGGCTTCATCCACGACGTCAAGAAGATCCTCGCGCTGGTTCCCAAGGACAAGCAGAGCCTGCTGTTCTCGGCCACCTTCAGCGACGAGATCCGCGACCTGGCCGCCACGCTCCTGAAGAACCCCCAGAGCATCCAGGTCACGCCGCGCAACACCACGGTGCAGCGCATCAGCCAGGTGATCCATCCGGTCGGCCGCGGCAAGAAGAAGGCGTTGCTCGCGCATGTGATCAACGAGCACAACTGGAGCCAGGTGCTGGTGTTCACCCGCACCAAGTTCGGCGCCAACAGCGTGGCCGAATTCCTGACCAAGAACGGCATCCAGGCGATGGCGCTGCACGGCAACAAGAGCCAGAGTGCGCGCACGCAGGCGTTGGCCGGCTTCAAGAGCGGCGACATCCGCGCGCTGGTGGCGACCGACATCGCGGCTCGCGGCATCGACATCGACGAGTTGCCCCACGTCGTCAACTTCGAAATCCCGAACGTCAGCGAAGACTACGTCCACCGCATCGGCCGCACCGGCCGCGCGGGTTCGAGCGGCGAGGCGGTGAGCTTCGTCTGCCTGGACGAAGAAGGCTTCATGCAGGAGATCGAGCGTTTCACCAAGCAGCAGATCCCGGTCAAGGTCGTCGAGGGCTTCGGCCCCGAAGAAGGCGAACGCGCCGAGCCGATCGCCATGGGCCGCCAGACCATCTGGGGCGGCGCAGGCCGTCCGCCCAGCCGCGACGTGATGCAGGCGGCAGCCAAGGCGGCGCGCACGGAGATGATGCAGCGAATGCGCGACAGCAAGGCGGGCCAGGGCGAGCGCGCCGGTGGCGGTGGCGGTGG
>JBBJMS010000234.1:0-4187 GCA_037720315.1 Variovorax sp.
GCGAACACGTCTTTCAGCTCGCCCGCGCGATCCTGAAACTGCACGCTGCCGGCATCGGGCCGATGGCGCGCGGCCACGGCGTCGAGCAGGGTCGACTTGCCGGAACCCGACTCGCCGACGATCGCCAGCACCTCGCCGGGCCAGAGGTCGAAGGACGCATCGTGCAGCGCGACCTGGCTGCCGTAACGCTTGGCGATGCCGCGCACGCGCAGCAATGGTTCGGTGTTCATGCGGCCTCCGCCATCAATGCAGCCGGCGCCGTTTGATCGGCCTGCCGCGACTGGCAATAGTCCGAGTCGGAGCACACATGCATGCGCGCGCCGCTGTCGTCGGTGATGACCTCGTCGAGAAAGCTGTCGGTCGCGCCGCACAGCGCGCAGCTGGCATCCCAGCGCTGCACCTCGAACGGATGGTCCTCGAAGCCGAGGCTTTCGACCGGCGTGTAGGGCGGCACGGCATAGATGCGCTTTTCGCGGCCGGCGCCGAAGAGCTGCAGCGCAGGGTTCATGTGCATCTTGGGGTTGTCGAACTTCGGTATCGGCGACGGCGACATCACGTAGCGGTCGTTCACCAGCACCGGGTAGTCATAGGTGGTGGCGATGTGGCCGTAGCGCGCGATGTCCTCGTACAGCTTGACGTGCATCAGCCCGTACTCGGCCAGGCCGTGCATCGTGCGCGTGGCGGCCTCGCGCGGTTCGAGGCGCTGCATCGGCTCGGGCACCGGCACCTGGTAGACCAGCACCTGCCCTTCGGCGAGCGGCGTTTCGGGAATGCGGTGGCGCGTCTGGATCAGCGTGGCCTCCTGCGTGCGGGTGGTGGTCGCGACGCCGGTGGTGCGCTCGAAGAAACGCCGGATGTTGACCGCGTTGACCGTGTCGTCCGAGCCCTGGTCGATGACCTTGAGCACGTCGTCGGGCCCGATCACCGACGCGGTGACCTGGATACCGCCGGTGCCCCAGCCGTAGGGCAGCGGCATCTCGCGCGAACCGAAAGGCACCTGGTAGCCGGGGATGGCCACCGCCTTCAGGATGGCGCGGCGGATCATCCGTTTGGTGCGCTCGTCGAGGTAGGCGAAGTTGAAGTTGCGGTCGTTCATTCGTCGTCTTTCGAGGTCGTGGCGCGCATCCTGCGCACCAGCTCCAGTTCGGACTGGAAGTCCACGTAGTGCGGCAGCTTCAGGTGCGACACGAAGCCCGAGGCTTCGAGGCTGTCGCTGTGCGAGAGCACGAACTCCTGCATCTGCGCCGGCGATTCCACCGGCTCGCCCAACTCCGTCGCGCGCAGTGCGCGGTCGACCAGGCTCATCGCCATCGCCTTGCGTTCGCTGTGGCCGAAAGCCAGGCCGTAGCCGCGCGTGAACTGCGGCGGCTTGCTCTTGCTGCCGGCGAACTGGTTGACCATCTCGCATTCGGTGATCTCCATGTCGCCGATCGAGATGGCGAAGCCCAGCTCTTCGGGTTCGAGCTCGAGCGCAACGCCGCCGAAGCGGATTTCGCCGACGAAGGGGTGGCTGTGCGAGTAGCCGCGCTGCGTCGAATACGCCATCGCGAGCAGAAAGCCTTCGTCGCCGCGCGCCAGGTTCTGCAGGCGCGTGGCGCGGTCGGCCGGAAAGCGCAGCGGCTCGCGCGTGAGGTCGCGCGGCGCCGGGTCGCCGGGCGGCACCGGATGCGTCTCGATCAGCCGCTCGTGATTGAGCAGGTCGACCACGCGCGGGGTCGCGGCGGGTGCGTCGTGCGGTTCCGGCACGGCCTTGCGCGACGGCGCGTCCGGCTGCGATTCAGCGAGCAGCGCGAAGTCGAGCAGGCGCTGCGTGTAGTCGTAGGTGGGGCCCAGCACCTGGCCGCCGGGCAGGTCCTTGAAGGTGGCCGAGATGCGCCGGTCGAGCGCCATGCGCGCGGTGTCGAGCGGCAGGCTGCTGCCCAGGCGCGGCAATGTCGCGCGGTAGGCGCGCAGCGAAGATGGCTTCGACCAGATCGCCCGCGGCCTGCTTAATGGCGAGCGCGGCGAGTTCGGGGTCGTACACCGAGCCCTCGGTCATGACGCGGTCGACCGCCAGCTTGAGCTGCTCGCGGATCTGGTCGACCGAGAGTTCCGGCGTTGCGGCATCGCCGCGACGCTGTTGGGCAAGCAGTCGATGGCTCTGAAGAATGGCGGCTTCGCCACCCTTGACGGCAACATACATTTTTCAGCCCTCCAGGTGGACTTGCGTGCTGCGCGGCAGGCCGACGATGCGATCCGGCGCGGCCAACAACAGGTCGATGCCGCGCGGGAACGCCGCATGGTTGGCAGCGCGCTGCGCCAGCAGGCTGTCGGCCAGGTGCGGTGCGAGCCCGTCGACGCGCAGCCGGGTCGTTGTTTCGATGCCGGGGCCGCGCAGCGTCCAGGCGCCGGCGTCGGCCGCATCGGTGAGGCCGGGCACGTCGAGCACGCAGGTGGCGGCGCGGTCCGGGTCGTTGTCGGTGCCTTGCGGAAAGTGCTGCAGCGCGGGCAGGCCGTCGCCGTGCGCCACCCATGCGAACTGCGCCTCGGCCGGTTCGCCGACCAGCACGCAACCGGTGTGGAAGCGCAGCCAGGCCGCCGCATCGCTGGCCGCGAGCGAGGGCGACAGCCAGAGCGTGCAGTCGGCATCGAGCAGCGCCAGCAGCAGCGCCGCCGATGCCGCATGGCCGCGCGACGGCGCCTGGGCATCGTGCGGCACATCGACGATGCGCCCGGGATGCGACAGGGCCTCGAGCGCCGCGCGAAACACCGCCTGGCTGCCGCGCGCCAGGTCGGAGAAGCCGGCGCCGACGCCGGACAGATCGTTTGCGTTCATTCGCTGTCCTCCTCGTCGTTGCCGGCGCTGCCGGCCTCGCGGGCCACGGTGAAGAATTCAACCTTGCTGCCCTGCGCACGCGCATGACGCTCTGCACGTTCGCGTTCGAGATGGCGGCGCACCGGCGCGAGCAGGCGCTGGTCGAGCGCGTCCTGCTGCGCCGGGTCCTGCAGCAGCGCGTCGGCCACCGCCGCCAGTTGCGCCTGCCGGTGCGAACGCCCCAGCACATAAGCGACGCCGACGGCTGCGCCTTCATGCGGCACGCCCGCAAGCCGCAGCGCGCAGCGGGTGACGGTGACCTCGCCCAGGTTGAAGCGCTCACCGGTGCCGCCGGCGCGGCCCTGCACCATGACCAGCCCGGTCTCGGGCGCGCGCAGCCACTGCGGCGCGCTGGCGGCGTGAGCGCCGAGCGCCGGCTCCAGCAAGTCCACCGGTGCCCGCGCGAGCAGCGCCATCCATTGCGCGCGGGCCGGCGGCCGGTTCGCTGGAGAACTGTCAAAGGCATGAAACATGAAACTGATATCCTGAAAGTTGTATAGACAATTCAAACAACTGGCGCGAGCTTACGGCCAACGCATGTAGCTTTCATGACAACCATCGCTTCTTCCCTCAAGCCGCTTTCGCCACTTTCACCACGCGCGCCGCGCGACAGCTTCTGGACCCGCATCGCCGCCGAGCTGGCCGAATCGATCGGCCGCGGCATCTATCCGCCAGGCGAGCGCCTGCCGTCCGAGCACGCACTGGCAGCGCAGTTCGGCGTCAACCGCCACACCATCCGCCGCTCGCTCGCCAGCCTGTGCAGCCAGGGGCTCTAGCGCGCGACGCAGGGCAGCGGCACGTACGTGGAGGAATTCGCGGTCGACCTGGTGCTGGCCCGGCGCACGCGCCATCGCCAGAACATGGCGTCGGCCGGCCTGCGCGGCGCGCTGCAGGTGGTCGACGCGGCAAGCGTGCGAGCCACTGCCGACCAGGCGCGGGCGTTGCGCGTGCCGGCCCGCAGCACGCTGCTGCGGCTGCATGTGCTCGGCGAGGCCGAGGCGCAGCCGCTGCACTTCAGCGAGCGCTTCTTTCCGCTGCCGCGCATGGCGGGGCTCGACGACGTGGTGCGCGAGACCGGCTCCATCACCGAAGCCTTCGCGGCCCACGGCGTGGCCGACTACACCCGGCTCGAAAGCCGCATCACCGCGCAGATGCCCGAGCCGGCAGTCGCGGCGCAACTGCGGCAGGCGGTCGCCCGCCCTGTGCTGTTCGTCGAAAGCGTCAACGTCGACACGGCCGGCGTGCCGATCGAGTACGCGCGGACCTGGTTCGCGGGCGACCGCGTCACGCTCACGGTGGCCCACGATGAGTGATGCGGCGCACCGCTCTGCGA
>JBBJMS010000235.1:0-4155 GCA_037720315.1 Variovorax sp.
GAACTAGCTGACCGGAGGTCAAGCGTCGATCTTGACCTTGCCCTCCTTCACCACCCGCCCCCACTTGTCGATCTCGGTCGCGATGAACTGCTTGAACTTGTCGCGCGATCCGCCGCCGTCTTCGGCACCGTAGGTGTCCATGCGCTCCTGCACGTCCGGCATGGCGAGCACGGCGTTCACGTCGCGGTTGATCTTGTCGGCAATCCCCGCGGGCAGCTTGCCCGGGCCGGCCAGGCCGTACCACGTCGTGGCCTCGAAGTTGGCGAAGCCCTGCTCGTGCATGGTCGGCACGTTGGGGTGGCCCTTGGCGCGCTTCAGGCGCGTCTGCGCCACGGCGATCACCTTGCCGCTCTTCACATGAGGCGTGGCGGCGGTCATGGTCTCGAAGCTGTACTGGATCTGGCTGCCCATCAGGTCGGCCAGGAGCGGGCCGCTGCCCTTGTAGGGAACGTGCAGCGCATCGACCTTGGCCTGCAACTTGAACATCTCCAGCGCCAGGTGCTGCGCCGACCCGGCACCGGCCGAGCCGAAGCTCACCTTGCCGGGCTCGGCCGCGCACAGGGCGACGATGTCCTTCAGCGCCAGCGCCTTCTGCGTCGGGCTGGCGATCAGCAGGTTGGGCGTCACGCCCACCAGCACCACCGGCACGAAGTCGCGCTCGACGCTGTAGCGCAGCTTCGGCTGCAGGCTGGGCGCGAGTGCGTGGCTGTTGATGTGCGCCATCAGCAGCGTGCTGCCATCGCTCGGCTGTTGCGACACGTACTCCGCCGCAAGCACGCCGGCCACGCCGCCCTTGTTCTCGACTACCACCGGCTGGCCCCACATCACGGTGAGCTTTTGCGCCACCACGCGGGCGAGCGCGTCGGTGCCGCCGCCGGGCGGAAACCCGACCACGATGCGCACCGGCCCGTTGGGCCACTCCTGTGCAAAAAGGCTGGGTACGCCGAGCGTGGCTGCCGCCGCTGCGGAGGCCTGGATGAGGGAACGTCGTTGCATGTGCAGGTCTCCTTTTGTGTTGAACGAGAAGCGGCTCACGCCGCCTTCTGCAGCGCGGCCGGTGCCACGTGGCTTGCGAAGTAATCCATCGTGGCCTGCACGCCGCTGGCGGCGAGCTTCACGCCCGAGAGCTTGAGTCCCATCTCGACGCCGGCGACCATCGCCACCAGCGTCAGGTCGTTGCTGTCGCCCAGGTGGCCCATGCGGAACATGCGGCCCTTGAGCTTGCCCAGCCCGGTGCCGAGCGACATGTCGAAGCGCTGGTGGATGAGGCGGCGCACCGCGTCGGCGTCCACGCCCTCGGGTGTGATCACGCCGGTGAGCACCGGCGAATACACGGCAGGGTCGGCGCACTGGATCGGCAGGCCCCAGGCATTCACGGCCGCGCGAACCCCGGCGCCCCAGCGCTGGTGGCGCGCGAACACGTTGTCGAGCCCTTCGCCCAGCAGCATGTCCAGCGACTCGGCCAGGCCGTAAAGCAGGTTGGTGTTGGGCGTGTAGGGCCAGTAGCCGTCCTTGTTCATCTCGACGATCTCGTCCCAGGCCCAGAACGCGCGCGGAAGCCGCGCGCTCTTCGTTGCCTCCAGCGCGCGCGGCGAGAGCGCGTTGAAGCTGATGCCGGGCGGCAGCATCAAACCCTTTTGCGATCCGCTGATGGTGACGTCGACGCCCCATTCGTCATGCCGGTAGTCGGCGCTCGCCAAGCCGGAAATGCTGTCGACCATCAGCAGGGCCGGATGGCCAGCCGCATCGATGGCGCTGCGCACCGCGGCGATGTCGGACGTGACGCCGGTGGACGTCTCGTTGTGCACCACGCACACGGCCTTGATCTTCTTCTCGGTGTCCTTGCGCAGCCGGGCTTCGATCAGCTCGGCCTGCACGCCGCGCCGCCAGCTGCCGGCCTGCGGCAAGTGTTCGTCGCTGCCGGACCAGGCCAGGAACTCGGTCGAGACGCCGAGCCGCGCCGCCATCTTCTGCCAAAGCGAGGCGAACTGGCCGGTCTCGTACATCAGCACATGGTCGCCCGGACTCAGCGTGTTGGAGAGCGCTGCTTCCCAGGCGCCGGTGCCCGACGCCGGATAGATCGCCACCGGATGCCGGGTCTTGAAGATCTGCTGGATGCCCGCGAGCACCTGCCGGCCGAGAGCGCCGAACTCGGGGCCTCGATGGTCGATGGTGGGCAGGCTCATCGCGCGCAGGATGCGGTCGGGCACCGGGCTCGGGCCGGGGATCTGCAGGAAATGCCTGCCGGTCGGATGAAAGTCGAGTTGAAGCATGCGAAGCGTCCTTTCGCCGCCAGTTTTGCATGCAAAAGACAAAACACTCTGCTGGTTATCCCCGAGTGCCTTACGTTGAGGCAGCCCGAATTTGCATGCAAAATGCAACAAGAGAACTCAAGCAATGGCAGAGGTTATCGAGATAACGCGGCTGGCGCTGCACGACCAGGTTGCTTCGCGGCTGCGCACGATGCTGGTCGAAGGGCACATCGAGCCCGGCGCCAAGCTCAACGAGCGCGAGCTGTGCGAGCAGCTGCGCGTCTCGCGCACGCCGCTGCGCGAAGCCATCAAGCTGCTGGCCGCCGAGGGCCTGGTCGACCTGCTGCCCAATCGCGGCGCGGTGGCGGTGCGGCTGACCGAAGCGGATGTGCTGCACACCTTCGAGCTGCTCGCCGCGCTCGAAGGCATGTCGGGCGAGCTGGCAGCGCAGCGCGTCACCGACGACGAACTCGCCGAGCTGCGCGCGCTGCACTACGAAATGATGGCCTGCTTCGCGCGGCGCGACCTGTCGGGCTACTACCGCATCAATGCCCGCATTCATACCGCCATCAACGAAGCGGCCAAGAATCCGGTGCTCGCCGGCACCTACCGCTCGATCAATGCGCGCGTGCAGTCGTTGCGCTTTCGCACCAACCAGAACGAGGCCAAGTGGAAGCATGCGGTGGCCGAGCACGAGCAGATGATCGAAGCGCTAGCGGCGCACGACGCGCCTGCGATGCGCCGCCTGCTGGTCGGGCACCTGCTGCGCAAGCGCGACACAGTGCTCGATCTGCTGCGCGCCGGCGAGATCTATCCCCCTTACAAAGCCATCCAAACGGCCGGCACCTGAACATTCCTTCTCCATGCGCATCGAGCCTGCGAGCCATCTCCAGCCGGCCGGAACCGTCCTGCCGCCGAACGAAACCTGTGCCGACCTGGCCAGCCGCCTTGCCGCCGAGACCGAGGGCGAGGTGTTGTTCGACGATGCGTCGCGCGGCCGCTATGCGACCGATGCCTCGATCTACCAGATCATGCCGGTCGGCGTGCTGGTGCCGAAGACCGAGCGCGACATCGCCACCGCCATCGACATCGCGCGCGACCTGAAGGTGCCGGTGCTGGCGCGCGGCGGCGGCACCAGCCAGTGCGGCCAGACCACCGGCGCCGCGCTGGTGATCGACAACAGCAAGCACTTCAGGCGCGTGCTCGCGCTCGACGTCGCCGAGCGCCGCGTCACCGTCGAGCCCGGGCTCGTGCTCGATCACCTCAACGCGCAACTCGCCGCACGGCCTGTGGTTCCCGGTCGACGTGTCGACCAGCGCGCAAGCCACGCTCGGCGGCATGGCGGGCAACAACTCGTGCGGCTCGCGCTCCATCGCCTACGGCAACATGGTTCACAACGTGGCGGGCGCGAGCGCCTGGCTGTCCGACGGCGAACTGGTGGACTTCGGCCCCGTGTCAGGGCTCGGGCCGCGCGCTGCCAACATCGCGCGGCATGTGCGCCAGCTCGCGGCCCAGCACCGCGCCGAGATCGAGGCGCGCTGGCCGAAGGTGATGCGCCGAGTGGCGGGCTACAACCTCGACATCTTCAACAGCCGCAGCGAAAAGCCCTACACCGACGACGGCAGCGTCAACCTCGCGCACCTGCTGATCGGCGCCGAAGGCACACTGGCATACACCCGCAGCCTCACGCTAAAGCTGTCCGAACTGCCGCGCGCCAAGGTGCTCGGGGTGGTCAACTTCCCGACCTTCCATGCGGCCATGGATTCGGCCCAGCACATCGTCAAGCTCGGCCCCACCGCGGTCGAGCTGGTCGACCGCACGATGATCGAGCTCAGCCTCGCCAACCCCGCCTTCAGGCCCACGGTCGAGACCGCGCTGATCGGGCGGCCCGCAGCCATCCTGC
>JBBJMS010000010.1:0-43183 GCA_037720315.1 Variovorax sp.
CTGCGTGAACTGTTCCAGCGGCGAAGATTTCTCGTTCTTCTCGCTGCCGCCCTCCTCGCCTTCACCGGAAGACGATTCGCTGCTGCCCTTGGCAGCTTCGGGCGGATCGCTCTTCTTGATGCCGTGAGCGATGAAGTTCACCACGTCGAGCCGCGTCACCCCTTGCTGATGCAGGTAGTAGACCGCGTGCGAATCCTTTTCGCCAAAGATCGCGACCAGCACGTTCGCGCCGGTCACTTCCTTCTTGCCGTTGCCGGTGGACTGCACATGCATGATGGCGCGCTGAATGACGCGCTGGAAGCCCAGCGTCGGCTGGGTGTCCACATCGTCGGTGCCTGCCACCTGCGGCGTGTTGTCCTTGATGAAATTGGTGAGCGACGCCCGCAGGTCGTCGACATTCGCCGAACAGGCACGCAGAACCTCTGCGGCACTCGGGTTGTCCAGCAAAGCGAGCAGCAGGTGCTCGACGGTGATGAACTCGTGGCGCTGCTGCCTGGCTTCGACAAAAGCCATGTGCAAGCTGACTTCCAGTTCCTGGGCAATCATGTGATTTCCTTTTGCCTTGCTGTAAATAGATTCTCAGATGGGTTGGAGCGCCGTTTATTCAACCGGTTCACTGACGCACTGCAACGGATGACCGGCCTGATGGGCCGCCTCCATCACCTGATTGACCTTGGTGGCCGCCATGTCGCGGGAATAGACCCCGCAGATGCCACGGCCGTCGAGATGGATCTTGAGCATGATTTGTGTAGCTGTCTCTCGATCCTTGTTGAAGTATTCCTGTATCACAACGATGACAAACTCCATCGGCGTGTAGTCGTCATTGAGCATCACGACCTGATACATCTGCGGCGGTGCGGTCTTTTGTGGACGCCGCTCCAGCACGACCGAATCGCCGTCTTCGCGGCGTGGCTTCACGGCCGGTGGCGGCGGAACCGTCGAAGGGATTTTGGTAGCCATGAGTTTCATTTTATCGAGCCCTGCCCGCCGCCATCGGCCGCAGCTGCACAACTGGTGCCAGCTTTGTGACATTCAAGACGAATGGTTCGGGTCGGCACCTCCGGCCTATGCAAGGGACGTGCCCTCCTTGCTCCATTGAAAAAGCCCCGGTGCCTTGCAGCATCGGGGCTTGTCCTGCTCGCGGTCTGGATCATCCCGCAAGCGGCAGAACTCACATGTGGTCGATCATCACCTGGCCAAAACCCGAGCAGCTCACCTGCGTTGCCCCGTCCATCAGCCGGGCGAAGTCGTAGGTGACCTTCTTGCTCGCGATGGATTTCTTCATCGAGCTGATAATCAGGTCTGCGGCTTCGGTCCAGCCCATGTGGCGCAGCATCATTTCGGCCGACAGGATCTCGGAGCCGGGGTTCACGTAGTCCTTGCCCGCGTACTTGGGTGCCGTGCCGTGGGTCGCTTCGAACATGGCGATGGTGTCGCTCAGGTTGGCGCCCGGAGCAATGCCGATTCCGCCGACCTGCGCCGCCAGTGCGTCGGACACATAGTCGCCGTTGAGGTTCAGCGTGGCGATGACGCTGTACTCGGCCGGGCGCAGTAGGATCTGCTGCAGGAACGCGTCGGCGATGGAGTCCTTGACGGTGATTTCCTTGCCGCTGCGCGGATTCTTGAACTTCATCCAAGGGCCGCCGTCGACCAGTTCTGCACCGAACTCTTTGGCGGCCAGGCCATAGGCCCAGTCGCGAAAGCCGCCTTCGGTGAACTTCATGATGTTGCCTTTGTGCACGATGGTCACACTGGGCTTGTCGTTGTCGATGGCGTACTGGATCGCCTTGCGCACCAGGCGCTCGGTGCCTTCGCGCGACACCGGCTTGATGCCGATGCCGGATGTGTCGGGAAAGCGGATCTTCTTGACGCCGAACTCGTCTTGCAGGATCTTGATGAGCTTCTTGGCCTTTTCGCTTTCGGCCTCGAACTCGATGCCCGCATAGATGTCTTCCGAGTTCTCGCGGAAGATGACCATGTTCGTCTTGTGCGGCTCCTTGACGGGGCTGGGCACGCCCTCGAAGTACTGGATCGGGCGCAGGCAGACATACAGGTCGAGCTCTTGCCGCAGGGCGACGTTGAGCGATCGGATGCCCCCGCCCACCGGCGTGGTCAGCGGCCCCTTGATCGACACCACGTAATCGCGCACTGCATGCAGCGTTTCTTCGGGCAACCATACGTCAGGACCGTACACCTTGGTCGATTTCTCGCCAGCGAAGACCTCCATCCAGTGGATCTTCTTCTTGCCGCCGTAGGCCTTGGCGACTGCAGCATCGACCACCTTGAGCATGACCGGCGTGATGTCGAGCCCGGTACCGTCGCCTTCGATGAAGGGGATGATCGGCTGGTCGGGCACATTGAGCGAGTTGTCGGCGTTGACCGTGATCTTCTGGCCTTCGGCCGGGACTTTGATGTGCTGGTAGCTGGACATGAGGGAGGGGGCTCCGGTGAATTGAAGGCCGTAAGACAGTGATCTACCGGCCGGCTAAATAGCTTTGGAATTTTAGACGCAACCGGAGGAGCCCGATGGTCCTGTCAACCGTGGCCATATTGGCTTCGTTGTTGGCTGACCTTCTGCTGGCCAGGAGGCGTTCTTAAGCAAATCTAAAGAGGAATCCGTAATGAGCAAAATTCTCGCAGTCATGATCGCCGGCCTGTTCGCAGCTGGCGCATATGCCCAGACAACCTCGCAAGAAGCCGCCCCGCCGACCAACAGCAAGCCCCAGCAGCGCGCCGAGATGAAGAAGGATGCGAAGCCCGCCGGCCAAGTGAAGGCGATGGGCGGCGACACCGCCAAGACACCCGAAGGCAGTGGTGGTCTGACCAGCGGCAAGTCCGTCGATGCCGGCGCAGCACGCCAGGCCACGCGCGACGAACGCCGCCGCAACAAGGACGGCAGCGTGAAGAAGAAGAGCATGCAAGGCGGCACCCCCCAGTAAACAGCTTCGGCTGTTAAAGCAAGCGTTCTTCGGGACGCTTTTTTTTCGCGTGCGCCAATGGCGCTCCCGCTCATTCGATAAAGTCGGCCATGGTCAAGCTTCTCGCCGTTTTCCTGTTGGCACTGTCAATCTCGCCGGTAACGCACGCTCAGGAGCCGCAAAACAATCTCGAGCGCGCACGGCTGAGCATCGGCATGTTCCAGATCGACGCACAAGTCGCGCAAACTCCGCAACAACGACAGATCGGCCTGATGTTCCGCAAGGAGATGCCGCAGGCCGAGGGCATGATTTTCGTGTTCGAGCAGCCCGCAACGCAGTGCTTCTGGATGCGGAACACGCTGCTGCCACTGACCGCGGCCTTTGTCGCCGATGACGGCCGCATCGTCAACATGGCGGCCATGAAGCCGCAGAGCGACGAGTCGCACTGCTCCGAGGAACCGGTGCGCTTCGTGCTGGAAATGAACCAAGGCTGGTTCGCCAAAAAGAACATCAAGAAGGGCGCCAAGCTGAGCGGTACATTGTTTTCCGGCCGACGCTAGGCACCGAACACCGTAAAAAAGCCGACCCAAAGGTCGGCTCATCGGTTCGGCAGATCGGTTCGGCTCAGCCGAAGTTCGTTGCCGCGAAATCCCAGTTCACCAGCTTCGCGAGAAAGGTTTCCACGTATTTCGGGCGCAGGTTGCGGTAGTCGATGTAGTAGGCATGCTCCCAAACGTCTGCCGTCAACAGCGCCTTGTCGGCGGTCGTGAGCGGTGTGCCCGCTGCCCCGGTGTTGACGATGTCCACGGAGCCATCGCCTTTCTTCACCAGCCAGGTCCAACCCGAACCGAAATTGCCGACGGCCGACTTCACGAATGCTTCCTTGAAAGCGGTGTAGCTACCCCACTTGGCATCGATGGCCTTGGCCAGCGCGCCGGTCGGCTCGCCGCCGCCCGACGGCTTCATGCAGTTCCAGAAAAACGTGTGGTTCCACACCTGCGCAGCATTGTTGTAGATGCCGCCGCTCGACTTTTTGACGATCTCCTCGAGCTCCATGCTTTCAAACTCGGTTCCTTTTTGCAGGTTGTTCAAGTTCACAACGTAAGCGTTGTGGTGCTTGCCGTAGTGGTACTCCAGAGTTTCTTTCGAATACTCGGGCGCGAGCGCATCCATCGGGTAGGGCAAAGGTGGAAGAACGTGTTCCATGTTTTATCTCGCAGGTTGGTTGTGGGACGAGAGGCATTCTAAAAAGTATTCAGCAGGGTCGCGTCGGACGCCTACCCGTCCTCCGCGTTTCCTGGACGGTCATGTCGACCGTACCCTCGGCAAGCCGCGCCTGAACTTTATCGGCCGGTGCCAATTGGTGCGTGCTCGTGACCGCATGGCCGTTCGCATCCGTGAGCCATGCATAGCCGCGCTGCAAGACCAGTGCCGGGTCGAGCAATTGCAGGCGCACCGCGGCCCGCTCGAGACGTTCCCGGTGCTGCGCCAAAGCTCGACCGCAGCTGAGCGGCAGGCTCGAACCCATGGCCTGCTGCGCCTGCGCATGCAGCTGCACTTGTGACGATGCAGCGTATTGCAGCCGCTGCACCTGATGCGCGAGCCGCATCTGCTGACGCCCCACCAGCGTCGATGGACGTGCGAGCCGCCCCCCGGCCAGGTCCAGCCGCTGGCTCAGGACGTCGAGGCGCGCCGAGAGCGCGCGGCTGAACCGCCGTTCGAGCAAGTCGAGCGTGTCGAGCCACAGATCGCCCGGTGCCGCTACGAGTTCGGCTGCGGCAGTCGGCGTCGGTGCTCGAACATCGGCGCAGAAGTCGGCGATGGTGAAGTCGGTTTCATGGCCTACGCCGCTCACGATGGGAATCGGACTCTGAACAATGGTCCGGGCCAGCGTTTCGTCGTTGAAAGCCCATAGATCTTCCATCGAGCCGCCGCCGCGCACCAACAGGATGGCGTCCAGGGTTGATTCGAGCGAATACAGCGACTTGAGCGACTGCACGAGCTCGGCCGGCGCACCTGCACCCTGCACCGCTGCAGGTGCCAGCACCACTGCGACGTGTGGTGCACGCCGGCGCAAGGCCGTGACCACGTCATGCAACGCAGCAGCGCCCAGAGACGTCACCAATCCGATTGAACGCGGCATCGCCCGCAGCGGCCGTTTGCGAGCGCTGTCAAAGAGGCCCTCTGCCTCGAGCCGCGCCTTGCGCTGTAGAAACTGCTCGAACAGAGCCCCCTGTCCGGCGCGGCGGAGGCTCTCGACCACCAGTTGCAGGTCGCCGCGCGGTTCGTACACGGCGAGGCGCCCGCGGACTTCGACCTGATCGCCGTCCCGCGGCGAAAAATCGAGCAGTCCCGCCGCGCGCCGAAACATTGCAGATCGAAGTTGGCCGGATTCGTCCTTCAGGGCGAAGTAGCAGTGCCCGCTGGCCGCACGTGAGAAGCCAGATATCTCTCCGCAAACCGAGACGGGATTGAAGCGAGCCTCGAGCGCGTCGCCAATTGCTTTGCACAACGCGCCCACCGACCAAACGCGCGGAACGCCCGTAACCGGCGCGTATTCGTTCATGTGCGCGCGAAGCTCCGCTTGTCAAGTCGTCCACAAGCGGTGTGACTCGCCTCAAGCCCCTTCGAACGCATACGACCCCTGCACGACTCTACGTGCAACCCGTTGATTTCATTGAAAAAGTGCTGCTCAAAATTCGATCGATCCGACGTAAGGCCCGTCGTACATGGGTTTGGACAGCTTGCCGCATGGGTTAGCCACAAAGTTATCCACAGAAACTGTGGGTGTGCGCCTACAGAGACACAAATTGGAACATTGCTCGTGCCTCGGTGGATAATTGCTTACGCATTTGCAGTCCATGGACCGGAGGATTACTTGTTTTCGATCATAGTTGCTGCGGGTTGGCCCATATGGCCGCTACTCGCCTGTTCGGTGATCGCGCTTGCGCTCGTCATCGAGAGATTCACAAGCCTGAAAACGTCCAGAGTACTGCCGCCGAAGCTGCTCGACGAGGCGATCACCGTGTCCCGCACTTCCATCCCCGGACCGGACATGGTGACTAAACTGGAAAAGAACTCCGGGCTCGGCGAGGTGCTGGCGGCCGGCTTTCGCACCCTCAATTCCAATCCGCTCTCCAGTGAAGACGATCTGCGTGTGGCCATGGAAGCAGCCGGGCGCGTCGTGGCGCACAGACTCGAACGCTATCTGCCCGCCATCGCGACGATCGCTTCCGCGGCGCCGCTGCTTGGCCTGTTGGGCACCGTGATCGGCATGATCGAAATCTTCGGCTCGCAGGCGCCTTCCAGCGGTGCGGTCGGCACCGGCAATCCCGCGCAGTTGGCGCATGGCATCTCGATCGCTCTCTACAACACTGCGTTCGGCTTGATGGTCGCCATTCCGGCACTGATTTTCTGGCGCTACTTCCGCACGCGGGTCGATGAATACCTGCTGAATCTCGAACTCGCCGGCGAGCGATTCGCCCGGCATCTCAACACCCTGCGCGCCTGAGCATGAGAATGCATTTCCGCCACGGCGCGCGCGACGAGCCGGAGATCAACCTGATCCCGTTTATCGATGTGCTGCTGGTCGTGTTGATCTTTCTGATGCTCTCGACGACCTACAGCAAGTTCACCGAGATGCAGCTGCGCCTGCCGGTAGCCGACGCCGAGGCGCAGCGCGACTATCCCAAGGAAGTCATCGTCGCCGTGTCCGCCGACGGCCGCTATTCCATCGGGAGGACGATGATGTCCGACCGCAGCGTGGAAGTGGTGGCCGCGGCACTCGCCACCGCGTCCAACGGCAACAAGGACAGCGTCGTGATCATCAGCGCCGATGCCAGCGCGGCGCATCAGTCCGTCATCATCGTCATGGAGGCGGCGCGGCGCGTTGGCCTCATGCAGATCACCTTCGCCACGCAATCCGCCGCCCAGGCGGGCCGCCAGCCTTGATCTTGCAGGCGGCCTGGCTCCGGCGGGGCGCGGTCGCTCGGCTGCTATGGCCGCTCTCGATCGCATTCGGTGCATTGGCCGCCACCCACCGCGCGCTTTACCGCTCCGGAATCCGGTCTGCCGTTCGAGTCGGCGTTCCGGTCATCGTGGTCGGGAATGTCATCGCAGGCGGCTCCGGCAAGACCCCGGTGGTAATGGCGATCGTGCGGCACCTTCACGCGCGAGGCATGAAGGTCGGCGTGGTGTCGCGGGGCCACGGACGAACCACGAACGATTGCCGTGCAGTGCACGACGACAGCGACGCGTGCGATGTCGGGGACGAGCCGTTGCTGATCCGCCGTTCGACCCGAGCGCCGGTATTCGTCGCGCGGCGGCGTGCCGACGCTGCACGCGCCCTCCTCGCGCATCATCCCCACACGCAGATCATCGTGAGCGACGATGGTTTGCAGCATCTCGCGCTGGCACGCGACGTGGAGATTTGCGTCTTTGACGACAGAGGGACGGGCAATGGCTGGCTGCTTCCGGCCGGCCCCTTGCGCGAGCCATGGCCGCGAAGCTGCGACCTGGTGCTCCATACCGGAACGGCGCCGGCGTTCGCCGGCTTCACTGCACGGCGCGCGCTGGCCGACCATGCACTGCGCCGTGACGGAACAACCGTGCCGCTCGCATCGCTTGCCGGGCAGGCTCTCGTTGCCGTCGCAGCCATCGCAAAACCCCAAGCGTTCTTCCAAATGCTGCGCGATCACGGTTTGGCGCCGCAGCAATGCATTGGCTTGCCCGATCACCACGACTTCGACAACTGGGAACCGCCGGCCGGGGCCGACTATGCGTTGCTCTGTACTGAAAAAGACGCAGTGAAACTCTGGCGCAGGCAGCCGGACGCCTTGGCAATCCCGCTCGTGTTTACCCCTGAATCCGCCTTCTTCGAAGCGCTCGATGCAAAGTTATCATCGGCCGATGGACACCAAGCTGCTTGAACTACTCGTCTGCCCCGTGACCAAGGGTCCGCTGACGTGGCACCCCGAGAAGCAGGAGCTCGCGTCTCGCAGCGCCCGCCTTGCCTATCCGGTGCGCGACGGTATTCCCGTACTCCTCGAGACTGAGGCGCGCGCCCTGTCCGACGAGGAACTGGGTCTTTGATTCCGCGCTTCACCGTCCTCATACCCGCGCGGCTCGCGTCGCGCCGGTTGCCCGACAAGCCATTGGCCGACATTGCGGGCCTGCCGATGGTGGTTCGTGTCGCGCGGCGAGCGCAGCAATCCAGCGCCGACCGGGTCGTGGTGGCGGCCGATGACGCGCGCATCGTCGGCGCCTGCGTCGATCACGGCATCGAGGCGATTCTCACACGCACCGATCACCAGAGCGGAAGCGACCGCCTGGCCGAAGCATGCACCCAGCTCGGACTGCCCGACGAAGCCGTGGTGGTGAACGTGCAGGGCGACGAACCGCTGATCGATCCGGCACTGATCGACGCCGTGGCGCAGACGCTGGCGTCGCATTCCGCCGCAGCGATGAGCACCGCCGTCCATGCCATCGACTCGCTGGCCGATTTCGTCAATCCGAACGTGGTCAAGGCTGTGCTCGATGCGCGTGGCAACGCCCTTTACTTCAGCCGCGCGCCGATTCCATGGTGGCGCGACGGCTTTGCAGCCGAAGGCCCGACGACGTTGCCCTCGTCTCCCCCGCCGCTGCGCCATATCGGCATCTACGGCTACAGCGCTGCATTCGTGCGGCAATTTCCCCGCCTGTCGCCTGCGCCGATCGAAGACACGGAAGCTCTGGAGCAACTGCGGGCGCTCTGGCACGGCCACCGGATTGCGGTGCACGTCAGCCCCCACGCGCCCGGTCCCGGGATCGATACGCCGGACGATCTGGAACGCGTTCGCGCGATGCTCGCCACGGGCTGATTACGGGTCGTTCGCGGCGCCTTGAGGGCCTCAGCACGCATGCTATCCTCGATGCAACTCCGCCCCGTCGGCGTCGTTTTTCGATGCTCGTGGCGCGACAGAAATCGAAGAAACGTCCAAGGACACCATGAGACTGATTTTGTTGGGCGCCCCGGGTGCGGGCAAAGGCACGCAGGCTGCCTTTCTCTGCCAGAAATACGCAATTCCGCAGATCTCGACCGGCGACATGCTTCGCGCCGCCGTCAAGGCTGGAACGCCCCTCGGACTTCAGGCCAAGGCGGTCATGGCATCGGGCGCATTGGTGAGCGACGACCTGATCATCGACCTTGTCAAGGAACGCCTCGCACTGCCCGACTGTGCGAAGGGTTTTCTGTTCGACGGCTTCCCCCGCACTCTTCCGCAAGCCGATGCGCTGCGCACCGCGGGCATCAAGCTTGACTACGTGCTCGAGATCGACGTTCCCTTTGCGGACATCATCGAGCGCATGAGCGGACGCCGGTCGCATCCGGCGTCAGGCCGCATCTATCACGTCAAGTTCAACGCGCCCAAAGTCGCGGGCAAG
Source organism: Variovorax sp. (assembly GCA_037720315.1). Classification (GTDB taxonomy): domain Bacteria; phylum Pseudomonadota; class Gammaproteobacteria; order Burkholderiales; family Burkholderiaceae_C; genus Variovorax. The sequence goes on from JBBJMS010000010.1 coordinate 9,339, forward strand.
GACGACGCGACGGGGGAAGATCTGGTCCAGCGCGATGACGACAAAGAAGAGACCGTGCGCAGGCGACTCGACGTCTACAGCCAGCAAACCCGTCCGCTTGTCGATTACTACGCGGCGTGGGCCAAGACCGACCCGGCTGCGGCGCCGAAATACCGGGCCATCAGCGGCGTCGGCACCGTCGAAGGAATCACCCAGCGCGCGCTGGCCGCATTGAGCGCCTGATCAGGCTGGGCTGGAACGCAGCCCGTAGGTCTTGCCATTGGCAAAGAGATATTCGACCCGCAGCACGGGTTCGCCCTTCTCTTCCTTGAAGGTAAAGCCGACGACCGATACCGTGTCGCCGGTCTTTATTTCGGCAACCTTCCAGGCTTCCATTCGGGTGAGCGGCGCGAGTTCGATTTCCCATTGACGGTCGGCGCGACGCGGCACGGCGGCTTTTGCGAGAAGCGCCTGTCCGTCCACCGGTGAACTCTGCGCCGGCACCGTCCGCTTCGCAAGATCGGCCGGCACCTTCAAGCCGGGCGAGACCTCCATCATCAATTCGGCATGCGGGTTCTGCCAGCGCGAGCGTACAACCTTGCCCTCGAGATAGATCGGGCGATCCTGGTCGAAGTTGCTCCAACCGTGATGTGCCCACGCGAGCGGCGCCAGCACCGGAAGCGATGCAGCAGCAATGACGATACGTCGGCGCTTCATCCGGGCGCTCCTTTTCAATAATTTCAATATGCGATCCAACGGCCGCAGAACACCACGGCCAGCCAGATCGCAGTGGACAACAACATCTGTACCCGCGCCAACACGTCGAGTTTGTGCAGCGAACCGCGCACATGGAACCAGGCCGCATTTGCACCGGCAGCCAACAGCAGCCCCATCTTTATGACGAAGGTCCGATTTGCAAGCAGTTCGCCCGGCTGGGTCGCGAACATCAGGGAGCCGCTGCCTGCTGCCAGCAGGAAGCCACCGGCAGCGATCGAGAGCGACAGCCTTGCCAACGCGTGCACCGGCAACGCGGCGCCGCGCCCGAAGACACGCATTTCGAGCGCCACCAGATTGCCGAGCAGCAGCGCGATACCGACGATGTGTACCGCCTCCAGCGCCGGGTAGGCCCACGGGTGCGATTGCAGCGCGCTGAACATGGCTCAACCACCGTTGGTTTGAGCGGCCAGCAGCTCGAGCATCAACGCGATGCGAGCCTTGACCGGCGTCAGGGCACCGGCGTCGCGCAACGTCGCTTCGGGACGCGGCAGGATGCGGCCCTCGCCGCAGCGCGTGGCGCGCAGGACCGAGACGCCAGCGGCCTGCGCGCGCAAAGCGGCTGCCTCGATCGCGTGATGCAGGGTGCCGTTGCCGGTCGCGGCGAGCACCAGGCCCCGGACTCCGACTGCGGGATCAGCCTTGCGCTCGCCCAGAAGCAAATCGATGATTCGACCGGACGCTTCTGCATGGCTCATCACGATTTCCACGCGCGGCAAGCGCGACGCCCTGGCGATGCGTTCGAAATTGCGATGTACACCCTCGGACGACGAAGCGGGCCAGCTTCGCAGGCAACGAACAGCACCCTCCTCGACCCGCGCCACCGGCCCCGCATCCGCGGAGCTGAAGGCATCGAGGCGGTAGGTGTGGACCTTCTGAACATCGAACGCACCGTGCACCGTGCCCGCGCAGACTGCGACGACACCCTGCGCACCTGCGCACGCAGCGACAGAGATAGCATCACGCACGTTCTGCGGTCCGTCCGGAGCGAGTGCCGTTGCAGGCCGCATTGCACAGGTCACCACCACCGGCTTCCACGGCGCCAGCACCGATTGAAGAAAGAATGCCGTTTCTTCCAGGGTGTCGGTGCCGTGGGTGATCACGATGCCCGCCAAGTCGGGTTGGGCCAGCCAGTACGCGCAACGGGTGGCGAGTGCGCGCCAGATTTCGAAACCCATGTCCTTGCTGTCGATCTGGGCGACCTGTTCTGCAGACAGCGCGATGCCCGGTGGGGCGTCGATGCCGCTGATCAACTCCGCCACAGCCACTTCGCCAGCCGCATAGCCGATGTTGTCGTTCGCCGACGCGGCCCGCCCCGCAATGGTGCCGCCGGTGCCAAGCACGATCACTCTGCGAGTGCCCTGATGCGGAATGGAATCCATCGCTTGCCAACTCTCGTAAACTGGTTAAAAATACAGCTACTGGATATTCAGCCAGTGCCCGCAAGGAGTTCACCATGCAGTTCGACGTCAAGCTTACCGCCCGCCAGCAGCAGATCCTCGATCTCATCCAGAGCGCCATCGCCCGCACTGGCGCACCACCGACGCGCGCAGAAATCGCCGCCGAACTGGGTTTCAAATCCGCCAACGCTGCCGAAGAACACCTGCAGGCGCTGGCCCGCAAAGGCGTCATCGAGCTGGTGAGCGGCACCTCGCGCGGCATCCGCCTTAAGGGCGACGCTCTTCGCGCGCTGAACGAATCCCGCAACAACCAATTTTCGCTTTCGCTGCCCGGCATGGCGCAGCTCGCGCTCCCCTTGGTCGGCCGGGTGGCGGCCGGTTCGCCCATCCTTGCGCAAGAGCATGTCGATCAGACCTATTACGTCGAGAACACGCTGTTCCAGCGCCAGCCCGACTATCTGCTCAAGGTGCGCGGCATGTCGATGCGCGACGCCGGCATCATGGACGGCGACCTTCTCGCCGTGCAAGCGACCAAAGAAGCGCGCAACGGCCAGATCGTCGTTGCTCGGCTCGGGGACGAAGTCACAGTCAAGCGCCTCAAGCGCAACAAGCAGGTGATCGAACTGCATGCCGAGAATCCCGACTACCCCACCATCGTCGTTCAACCCGGAGAGCCTTTCGAGATCGAAGGCCTCGCAGTCGGCCTGATCCGCAACACGATGCTCATGTAGGGCCGAGCGCGATCTTGCGCCTACAAGCGCATGCACAACCGGCCGCGACAGGTGGCGGGCGTATGGCTGGAGCCATCACCCTGTCGAAGCCGACGAAAGAAATCCTGCCTGTGTTCAACCTCTGACTATCTGGAGTTCACATGGGAATCGCCCTCCTCAGCCTTGCTGACTTTTTCACGCCACTGCAATCGTTTGCGCGGTGGATCCCTTCGCGCCGCGCCCGCGCATCGGGGCTGCGCTACGTCGGCATTCGACCAAGTTGCCAGTCGCGACCGGCAAACCCGGCGGGCGGACGTTCTGTAGCGCCTGCACGTCCCCTGCGCGTGCTTCGAACGGTCGATGCGCAGCAGCCCGGCCAACGCGCGGGCCGTATGGTCATCTCTGGACGCATGGCCGATGTTTGCGCTGAACTCGACCGCTTGGCTGCATTGGAGGCCGCAGAGTCAGGACCGAGGGTCTCCGCCCGAATGCATTGATCATGAACATCGCGGTAGTGCGAGGCACAATTGCATGCCATGAATATTGTGATCCTCGACGACTACCAAGACGCGGTGCGCAAACTGCGCTGCGCCGCCAAACTCGATGCCTGCGGCCAAGGTCTACACCAACACGGTCAAGGGCATCGGCCAGCTCTCGGTAAGGCTGAAGGACGCCGACGTGATTGTGTTGGTTCGTGAACGCACGCACATCTCGCGTCAGCTGATCGAGAAGCTGCCCAAGCTGAAACTTATTTCGCAGACCGGGCGGGTCGGTGGACACATCGACGTGCCCGCCTGTACCGAGCAAGGCATCGCTGTGGCTGAAGGCACGGGGTCGCCGCTCGCTCCGGCCGAGCTCACCTGGGCGCTCATCATGACCGCCATGCGCCGCTTGCCGCAGTACATCAGCAACCTCAAGCACGGCGCATGGCAGCAGTCTGGCCTGAAGTCCGCATCCATGCCGGCCAACTTCGGATTGGGCTCGGTGCTCAAGGGCAAGACGCTCGGCATCTGGGGCTACGGACGCATCGGACAGCTGGTCGCTCGCTACGGACAGGCTTTCGGCATGCAGGTCGTGATCTGGGGGCGCGAAGAGAGTTGCGCACGGGCAAGATCCGACGGTTTCCAGGTGGCGCCGAATCGCGAGACCTTCTTCGGCGAAGCCGACGTGTTGTCCATCCACTTGCGCCTGACACCGGAAACAAAAGGCCTGGTCACGCTCGAAGACCTTTCCCGCATGAAACCGACGGCGCTCTTCGTGAATACGTCCCGCGCCGAATTGATCGAACAGGACGCGCTGCTCGCGGCGCTCAATCGCGGCCGGCCCGGGTTGGCGGCCGTCGACGTGTTCGAGAGCGAACCGCCGCTGCAGGGCCACGCCTTGCTGCGGCTCGAGAACTGCATCTGCACGCCGCATATCGGCTACGTGGAGCAGGACAGCTACGAGATGTATTTCGGCCAGGCTTTCGACAACGTCGTGAGCTTCATCAAGGGCAACCCGACCAACATCGTCAATCCGGGCGCGCTGCAGGTCCGCCGTTGAAGCGTCCTCCCCTGCCGCCGGCCCTGTGGGCCCTGCTGGCCGGCAACTTCGCGATCGGCACCGGCGTGATGGTGGTGCCCGGCACCCTCAACGAACTCAGCACATCGCTGCAGGTAAGCGCTGCCACTGCAGGCCAGCTGATCACGGCCGCCGCGCTCGTGATGTGTCTCGGCGCGCCGTTGCTCGCCGCCGTGTTCGCCGGCTGGGACCGCCGGCTGCTGCTCGCCTGCACGATGCTCTGGTACGCGGCAGGGCATCTGCTCGCAACAGCGATGCCGAGCTTCGGCGGGCTGCTGGTGGTGCGCATGCTGACGGTCATTGCACCGGCGGTGTTCACCGCGCAGGCTGCAGCTTGCGCCGGCTTGCTGGTGCCTGCCGAACAACGCGGCCGCGCCATCACCTTCGTGTTCCTGGGTTGGTCGATGGCTTCCGTGCTGGGCCTGCCCATCGGCGCGTTCATCGGCGGGCACTTCGGTTGGCGACCGGCGTTCGCGGCAGTGGCGCTGCTGTCGGTCTTGAGCGCCGCCTGGATCTGGCGCAAGCTGCCCGCCGGCATCCGACCCGCGGCGCTGTCACGCGCAGCCTGGGCACAAGTCTTCAGGAGCCCGTTGCTGATGAGCGTGGTGGGCGTCACGGCGCTGCTGGGCGCAGGGCAGTTCGTTCTGTTCAGCTACTTCGCGCCGGTGCTGCGGCAGACGCTTGGCGCGGACGCTACCGCGCTCGGCTTGATGTGGGCCTGGTTCGGCGTCTGGGGCTTGATCGGCAACATGCTGGTCAGCCGCTACGTGGATCGATTGGGCGCATCGCGGATGCTGCTGTTCACGGCGGCGCTGATCGCGCTTAGCTTGCTGCTGTGGCCGCTGGGCGTTACTTTCGGATGGCTGGCCGTGATCCTTGTGCCATGGGGATTCGGCTGCTTCGCGGCCAACTCGGTGCAGCAGGCGCGGCTGGTTGCACTCGCACCGGCGCATGCCTCTGCATCGGTGGCTCTCAACAGTTCCGGGATCTACGTGGGCCAAGCAATCGGTGCCGCGGCCGGTGGTTGGCTGCTGGCTAACGAGGCTGTAGCGTGGATGAACTGGGTCGGCTTCGCCACTGTGCTTTGCGCGCTTGCGCTTAGCGCGCTCGCCGACCGGGCGCGAAGCCCGGCACAGACACTCAGCGCTTGACCGGCCGCACCGGTCGGGGAGCGATGTCGGCCTCGGTGGCTGGGTCGAAAAGCTCGAAATCGATCACATGCGGATCGCTCGATGGCGCGGGCGCCGGCGCCGGCTCGATCGGTGCCGGCATGGTTTCGAAAGCAGTCTTGTCGAACTCGCCGAGATCCATGTCAAGGCCGGGCCGAACCGGCGCGGATGCAATGCTCGAAGCTGGCGCGTGCCCGGCTGGGGGCTGGGTATTCAGCACAGTCTCGTCGACGGCACCGTAGATCGAAGGCGACATCGGGCCACCCTGCACTGCCTGTGGTGACTGTTCGCGCTCGATCGGTGCCGGCGTCGTTGCCGGTTGATCGTGTCCGAAGGTGTCGACGAACGAATGCGGCGTCACCGGCGCAGGAGGCGCGCTGTTCGGATCGATCACTTCTTTCGCAACCGAATAGAGCAGCAGGAGTTCCTGATAAGCGGCCAGGTCGAAGGCCTCGTCTTCATGCACGCCAGGCTTGCGGAACACCAGTTCTTCGATCAGTGCCAGGGTGCCCGGCGCGGGCCACTGCGACTCGATGCGCGCGAGCGCGTTTCGATAGTGCTCGAGGCCTCTGCCGGTTTCATTGAACGCGTCAAACACCGGCACATCGGCATTGAAGGCGCGCTCAAACTCTTCCGCCAGCCGTGCATAGTCGTCCCGGCGATCCAGCGAATGGAAGATGCGCAGCAGATCCAAGTAAGCCAGTGCGCTGGTCTGGGGATTGGTTGCAATGTGCTCCCGCAGCACTGCGATGGCCTGATCGTGCTGGCCGAGCGAAAGAAAAAAGTCCGACTGTTGCTGCACGTCGAACAGCTCCTCGGTGTTGACGGAGCGCACGGGGGCGTCATCGGGGGTGCGCACCAGATGGGCATCGGGCTCGTCGAAGCCGCTGTCGGCTTCAGGCTCCGGCTCGGCGAACGAAGCGGTGCCGAAAGTCGTGGCGTTCGCACTGCGCCGCGCGGACGATCGATCCTTGCTCGGCGCACCATCGTCGTCGAGCAGTTCGTTCGACGAACCGCGCCATTTCCTGCTGCCGCCGTCTCTGGGGGGCGTCTCTCCCCACCACGCCGGCGCCGCGGTTCGACGCGCCAGTCGCCAGAGCAGCGCCATCGCAAGGAGAGCGATCAGCAGCAGAGCGATGAGTGCATAGACGAGCGGATTGCGGTAGCGGCTTTCCCTCGCCTGGGCGAGTTCGCTTTGCAACGCGACCAAGGTGCGCTGGTTCTGCGCCGTCTGCTCCCGCAGCGCGGCGAGTGTGGCGTCGAGCGACTGCATGCGCTGCATGTCGCGTTGCGAAGCGTCGGAGTCGCCGTTGAGCGCGCGCCAATGTGCGCCCGCTTCGGCGCGGCGGGCAAGGTCTTCGCCGGCAGGCGGTGTCAGTTGCGGTGTGGCCTTGAGGCCCGGCTGCGCCACGGGAACTGGCTCCAACGCATCGAGCTGTAGCCGCGCTCCGCCGGCGGTTGCCGGACCACGCCGCGTCGCCGGATCGGATGGTGTTTGCGCCGCCACCGCAGCGCGCCGTGACGCAGTCGGTGCAGTGGACGATACAGCGGCCGGGGCTGCGCGACGTGCCGCGGGTGCGGATGCATCGCGCGGCCGGGGCGATGGCTGCGATGTGGCGGAGGACGCACGTCCACCGCTCCCGTTCGATGATGCAGCGCTGCGGCGAACAGGCGCCGGTGCCGTTCGGGCAGCGGACGCGGACTCGCCGCTGCAACTGCGGGCGGCGTGATGTCGGACACCACATCGGCCAGCAACACGTAGCTGCGGGTCGACCTCATCTCGCATCCGGCACGCGCCGTCACCGTGACCACCGGCTCGTCCACCGTGACGGTCGAGCGGATGTGCATACGCGCAGCGCTGGGGGTCGGCCCGGGTTCGAGCGATACAGTCACGTTGCGATCTGCGATGCGCGTGTCGCCTTGCAGCACCTCGGCTTCGAGGCACAGCGCACCGCCCGCCTCTGCCGCGTCGAGGGACAGCGGTATCACCACGTCGAGCGGCTTGCCGATCCAGACGGCCCCTTGGGGCCGCCCGATCGTCAAGGCGGTCGAGTCAAGTGCGAACCCGAGTAGAAACAGGGCTGCCGCGAGGCGAGGAAATTGCAAAATGAGGTGAAACGTCAGTCGAAAGTTGACACATTCTGGCATGACACATTCATGCCGAAACCCCGAGAGAGACAATTATCAAATGACTGTGAACTATTCCAAGGTCGGGATCATAGGCGCCGGTGCCATGGGGCGCGGCATCGCGCAGATTGCCGCGCAGGCCGGCAGCGAGGTCTTCTTGCTGGACAGTTTCGAGGGTGCAGCGGCGCGCGGACGCGATGCCGTCATCGCCCAGTGGAAGAAGCAGCACGAGAAGGGCAAACTCGACGAAGCGCAGCGCGATGCGCTTTCGGCGCGAATCCAGGTTGCCCCGTCGATCCAGGCGCTCGCGGGCTGCGACCTGGTGATCGAAGCGGTGGTCGAAGACCTCGAAGTCAAGCGCACGCTGTTTCGCGAACTCGAAGCGGTCGTGGCACCTTCGGCCACCTTGGTGACCAACACCTCCTCGTTGTCCGTGACCGCGATCGCTGCCGCGATGAACCAACCCCAGCGCATGGCCGGCTTCCACTTCTTCAACCCGGTGCCCTTGATGAAGGTCGTCGAGGTCGTGGCCGGCTTCAAGACCGACGATGCGATCTGCACACAGCTGGCCGGCTATGCGGCGCAGATGGGACACAGCGCGGTGCACGCAAAGGACACGCCCGGCTTCATCGTCAACCATGCGGGCCGCGGCTATGGCACCGAGGCGCTGCGCATCGCCGGCGAAGGCGTGGCCGATTTCGCGACCATCGATCGCATCCTGAAAGACCAAGCTGGATTTCGGCTCGGTCCGTTCGAGCTGCTCGACCTCACCGCGCTCGACGTGTCCCATCCGGTCATGGAATCGATCTACCGGCAGTACTACGAGGAGCCGCGCTTTCGGCCGAGCGTGATCACCGCGCAACGCCTCGCCGCCGGCGCACTCGGACGCAAGACGGGCGAAGGCTTCTATCGTTATGTCGATGGCGTCGCGCAGCAGGCGCCGGAGCTGCCGGCACCCACGGTCGACTCGACGCCGGCGGTCTGGGTATCGCCGCGCGCGGCACGCAGGCCGGATTTGCTGCGCCTCGTGCACACGCTGGGCGCGCAGCTCGAATCGGGCGCAACACCTTCTTCGGCCGCATTGATCCTGGTTGCACCGCTCGGGTTCGATGTGACCACCGTCGCTGCGGTGGAGCGACTCGACGCCACCCGCACCGTCGGCATCGACTTGATGATGGACGACGCTGCCACCAAGCGGCGCGTGCTCGCCACCAACCCGGCAACGCGGCGCGACATGCGCGACACCGCTCACGCACTGTTCTCGCGCGACGGCAAGCGGGTGAGCGTGATCCGCGACAGCGGCGGCTTCGTCACGCAGCGCGTGGTCGCGACCATCGTCAACATCGCGGCCGACATGTGCCAGCAGCGCGTCTGTTCGCCCGCCGATCTCGACACCGCGGTGCGGCTCGGCCTGGGCTATCCGCAGGGGCCGCTGGCCATGGGCGATGCGATCGGGCCGACCAATCTGCTGGAAGTGCTGTTCAATCTCCAGACCGTCTATGGCGATCCGCGCTACCGCCCGAGCCCATGGCTGCGCCGCCGCGGCGCGCTGGGCCTGAGCCTCACGCATGAAGAAGACGAGTAGGAGGCACCACGATGACTGCAGAACTGAAAAGCACGAGCGAAGGACGCACGATGGTGCTCACGCTCTCCAACCCCTCGCAGCGCAACGCGCTCGGCCCGGGGATGTATGCCGCCGGCATCGAGGCGCTCAACGGCGCCGAGAACAGCGACGAGATCCGCAGCGTGATTCTGGTCGGCGAAGGCGCATGGTTCTGCGCCGGCGGCTCGCTGCAGCGCCTGTCGGCGAATCGCGAGCGCGAGCCCGCGGTGCAGGCAGAGAGCATTGAAGCGCTGCATAACTGGATCGACTCGATCCGCACTTTTCCAAAGCCCGTCATCGCGGCGGTCGAAGGCGCGGCCGCAGGCGCCGGCTTCTCGCTCGCGCTGGCATGCGACTTCATCGTGGCGGCACGCGATGCGGTCTTTGCCGCGTCGTACAGCAACGTGGCGCTGTCGCCCGATGGCGGCATGAGCTGGCATCTTGCGCAGGCGCTGCCACGGCAGTTGGCCAGCGAGTGGCTGATGGGCGGCGAACGCATCCAGGCAGCGCGTCTGCACGCGCTCGGATTGGTGAACGAGATTTCAGAAAACGGCCAATCGCTGGCCACTGCGCTCAAGCTGGCCGAGCGGCTGAACGCCCGCGCGCCGAATGCGCTCGCCAGCATCAAGGAGTTGCTCAGCGAGGCGCGAGGCGCGACGCTGCCTTCGCAGCTGGCGCAGGAGCGTGGTCATTTCGTGCGCAACCTGCACCACCCCAATGCGGGAGTCGGGATCGCGGCTTTTCTTGCCAAGGAGGCGCCCCGCTACACATAGCGGCGCGTCGCGATCGCGACAACGCAGAGCAGCTCAGTCACGCACAGGACAGTCCATGGACGACCCCATTCTTACTATCGAAGAACGTGAAGCGATCAATGGTGGTCGCTGGTTCTCATCCCTTTCTCCCTCCCTGCGCCACGACATCCTCCGATGTGCTTTTGTCAAACGCCACAAAGACGGCGACCTGATCGCTGCGCGCGGCGATCCGCCCGAGCAGTGGATCGCGTGCGCCAGAGGAGCGGTGCGCGTGAGCTCGACGGCAGTGTCGGGCAAGCAGGTCACGCTCACCTACGTGGAACCGGGCATCTGGTTCGGCGACGTGGCGATGTTCGACGGCGACCGCCGCACGCACGACGCCTACGCGCATGGCGAGACAACCATCCTGTGCGTTGCGCGGGCCGATTTCCGGAAAATTTTGTCGAACCACGTCGAGCTGTACGAAGCGCTGATGCGCCTGCAGGCGCGCCGCATCCGCCAGCTGTTCGGTCTGGTCGAAGACCTCAACACCCTGCCCTTGCGCGCCCGCTTGGCCAAGCAGCTCATTCACCTGGTGCGCAGCTACGGTATTCCCAGCCTGGCGGACGGCAGCCAGATGCGCATCGGCCTGCACCTGGCGCAGGAAGAGCTGGCCCAACTGCTCGGCGCCTCGCGCCAGCGCGTGAACCAGGAGCTGAAAGCGATGGAGCGCGAAAACGCGATACGCATCGAGCCGGGCGGCCTGGTGGTGCTGGACCGCGCCGCGTTGATGCGCATTTCCGAAGTCGATCAATGAAAAACGCAGCGCCATGACCCAGGACTTCGACAACTTCGTCGGCACCCGCGCCGTCTCCGGGCAGCACCTGTTCGATGTCAAGGCACTGACAGCGTGGCTCGAAAAAAACCTCGACGGCTTCGAGGGGCCGCTCACGGTCGAGATGTTCAAGGGCGGCCAATCCAATCCGACCTACAAGCTGGTGACGCCTTTGCAAAGCTACGTGATGCGCGCGAAGCCGGGCCCGGTCGCGAAGCTGCTGCCTTCGGCGCACGCGGTCGAACGCGAGTTCAAAGTCATGAGTGGCCTGGCCGGCACCGACGTGCCGGTGCCGCGCATGCACTGCCTGTGCGAGGACGAAGCCATCATCGGCCGCGCTTTCTATGTGATGGAGTTCATGGCCGGGCGCGTGCTGTGGGATCAATCGCTGCCCGGCATGAGCAATGCCGAGCGCGGTGCGATCTACGGCGAGATGAACCGCGTCATCGCCGCGCTGCACACGGTGAAGTTCGCCGAACGCGGCCTCGCCGGGTATGGCAAGCCGGGCAATTATTTCGAGCGCCAGATCGGCCGCTGGAGCAGGCAGTACGTGGCATCGGTCACCCAGCCGATCCCCGAGATGGACCGGCTGATGGAATGGCTGCCCGCGCACATTCCGGCCAATGCGCGCGACGAGACGATGACATCGATCGTGCATGGCGATTTCCGGCTCGACAACCTGATGTTCCATGCCTCCGAGCCGCGCGTCATCGCGGTGCTCGACTGGGAGCTTTCGACGTTGGGCCATCCGCTGGCCGACTTCAGCTACCACTGCATGTCATGGCACATCGCCGCAGGCTCGTTCCGCGGCATCGGCGGCCTCGATCTTCAAAGTTTGGGCATACCGACCGAGAGCGAGTACATCCGCAGCTATTGCGATCGCACCGGCATCACGACGCCCGAGGCGCTTGCCGCCGACTGGAATTTTTATCAAGCCTACAACCTGTTTCGGATGGCCGCGATCCTTCAAGGTATTGCGAAACGGGTCGAGGCCGGCACCGCATCGAGCGAGCAGGCGGTGGCCTCGGGCCGCGGTGCGCGGCCGATGGCCGAGATGGCGTGGCAGTTCGCCCAGAAGGCCTGAGCCTTTTCACACAAGGCCTGAGCCTTCCACCTTCAAGGAGACAACATGGATTTCGAATACTCGGCAAAGACGAAAGACTTGCAGAAGCGCGTTGGCGCCTTCATGGAAGACAACATCTATCCGGCCGAAGCGGCCTACTTGGCAGAGCTTGCTGCCAACACAGCCGCCGGCAAGCGCTGGACCGCGCTGCAGACGGTGGAAAAGGTCAAGGAAAAAGCCAAGGCACAAGGCCTTTGGAACCTGTTCCTGCCGGTCGACAGCGCAGCCGCTTCGGGCTATGACGGTGCAGGCCTGACCAACCAGGAATACGCGCCGCTGGCCGAGATCATGGGCCGCGTGCCATGGGCCAGCGAAGCCTTCAACTGCTCGGCGCCCGATACCGGCAACATGGAAACCATCGCGCGCTATGGTTCCGAAGACATCAAGGCGCGTTGGCTTAAACCGTTGCTCGACGGGCAGATCCGCTCGGCCTTCGCGATGACCGAGCCGGACGTGGCGTCGAGCGACGCGACCAACATCTCGACGCGCATCGAGCGCCAAGGTGACGACTACGTGGTCAACGGCCGCAAGTGGTGGATCTCGGGCGCCGCAGATCCGCGCTGCGCCGTCTTCATCACCATGGGAAAGACCGACCCCGACGCGCCCCGGCACTCGCAGCAAAGCATGGTGGTGATCCCCGCCGACGCGAAAGGGATCGACATCGTGCGCCCGCTGAACGTGATGGGGTACGACGACGCGCCGCACGGCCACGTCGAGATGGTTTTCGACAACGTCCGCGTGCCAGTGGGCAACATCCTGCTCGGCGAAGGCAGGGGCTTCGAGATTGCGCAAGGGCGCCTCGGCCCAGGACGCATCCATCACTGCATGCGGCTGGTCGGCCTTGCCGAACGCGCGCTCGAGCTGATGTGCAAGCGTGCATCGTCACGCGTGGCGTTCGGCAAGACGGTTGCTTCGCAGACCGTGACGCAGGAGCGCATTGCCGAAGCACGCTGCAAGATCGACATGGCCCGCCTGCTCACACTCAAGGCCGCATGGCTGATGGACGTGGCTGGTAACAAGGTGGCCAAGACCGAGATCGCAATGATCAAGGTGGTGGCGCCGAGCATGGCCTGTCAGGTGATCGACTGGGCGATGCAGGTGCACGGTGGCGGCGGCATGTGCGACGACTTCCCGCTGGCCTATGCCTACGCCGGCGCGCGCACGCTGCGCTTTGCCGACGGCCCGGACGAAGTCCACCGCAATGCCATCGCGAAGTGGGAGCTTGGCAAGTACGCGCCAGCCAAGACCGATGCCGAGATGCCGGTGACCCGCTTCTAGGACGAAAGGCGCCCTACAGCCTCTTCTGCAGGAAGAGGGCCGAGCCGAAGGCAGGGTCGAGCTGAAAGCCGGCGAAGCCTTCGCGCTCATAGGCCTTGATCGCGCTGGCGTTGCCGGAGAGGACCTCGAGGGTCAACTTGCAGGCGCCGCGCGAACGCGCTTCCTCCTCCACCCGCGCCAGCATGCGTTGAGCGAGTCGCTGTCCGCGATGACTCGCCACCACCACGACGTCGTGCACATTGACCAATGGCTTGCAGGCGAAGGTGGAAAACCCTTCGATGCAGTTGATCAGCCCGACGGGCTGTTCGCCGTCGAGCGCGAGCACGCTGAAAGCCTGTGGCCTCTGGGCCAGCGCCTCCGCCAGGCCGGCTCGAACTTCGGCCAACAGCGGCATGCCGCCGCCGGCCGGGTCGCGCGCATAGCCGTCGAGCAGCGCGACAAGAACTTGCGCATGCGTTGGGTTGCGGTAATCCGCGATGAAGATGTGGATCACACGGGCTCCAGGGGTAGAAATTCGCCGCTCGCCGGCGCTTCGACGTGGATTCGGTCGCCGGCACGCACCTCGCCGCCAGTGAGGACGATGCCCATCACGCCTGCTTTGCGCACCAGCTTGCCTTGCGCATCGCGCTCAAGCGTGGCGGCCATCAGGCCGGGCTGAAAACGGTCGAGCTGGCTGCAGGGGTTGCGCAGGCCGGTCACTTCGATCACCGCGTCGGCGCCAAGATGCAGGCGCGTGCCGCGCGCAAGTCCCAGCAGGTCCAGCCCCTCGGTCGTGATGTTTTCGCCGAGATCTCCGGGCCACACGGTGAAACCTGCGTTCATCAATTCTTCGAACAGCTCGACGTGGAGCAGGTGCGCCTGCCGGAGGTTGGGCGCGCTCGGGTCGCGTGCAACCCGCGAACGATGCTTGACCGTCGTTCCGGCATGGGCGTCGCCCTGGACCCCAAGGCCGGCGACGAGCCGGATGGCCGGTTCGGCGAACTTCGAAAAACTATGCATCGTGCTCGCATGCACGGCGCGCACCGCCGCGGCCTTCACTGCCGGTCCAGCGTCGCGGCGATGCGGCGCGCGCAAGCGTCGGCCTGCACCGCATCGCGTGCCTCGACCATCACGCGCAACAGCGGCTCGGTGCCGCTGGCCCGGATCAGGACCCGTCCGCCGTCGCCGAGTTCGGCCTCTGCGCGCTCGGTCTCCGCAGCCAACGCCTGGTTCGAGCGCCAGTCGTATTCAGGCTTCATCCGGATGTTGATCAGGGTCTGCGGAAACAGATTGACGCCGGCCAGCAGCTCATCGACACGACGGCCGCCGCGCACGCAAGCCTGCAGCACCTGCAATGCGCTCACGATGCCGTCGCCGGTGGTGTGCCGGTCGAGGACGAGCAAATGACCGGAGCCCTCGCCGCCCAGCAGCCAATGGCGCCGTTCGAGCTCTTCCAGCACATAGCGGTCGCCGACCCGTGCCCGCACGAACTCGATGCCCTGGCCACGCAGCGCGACCTCGATCGCCTTGTTGGTCATCAGCGTACCGACGACGCCGGCGGGCTTGTCGCCTCGTTCGATGCGCTCCATCACCATCAGATAGAGCAACTCGTCGCCGTTGAACAGACGCCCGCTCGCATCCACCAGCTGGAGGCGGTCGGCATCGCCGTCTAGCGCGATGCCGTAATCCGCGCCGTGCGATCGCACGGCTTCGATCAACGCCTCGGGATGGGTGGCACCGAAGTCCTTGTTGATGTTCAGGCCATCGGGCGCGCAGCCGATGCTCACGACGTCGGCACCAAGTTCATGGAACACCTGCGGCGCCACCTGATAGGCCGCGCCGTGAGCGCCGTCGACCACCAGCTTCATGCCACGCAGCGTGAGGTCGTTGGCAAAGGTGCTCTTGCAGAATTCGATGTAGCGCCCTGGCGCATCGTTGAGTCGGCGCGCCTTGCCGATTTCGGCGGATTCGGCCCAGACCGGCGGCTCTTCGAGCGCGGACTCGACAGCCAGCTCCCATTCATCGCTGAGCTTCCTGCCCTGCGCACTGAAGAACTTGATGCCGTTGTCCGGATAGGCGTTGTGGCTGGCACTGATCACCACGCCAAGGCTGGCGCGCTGAGCGCGTGCGAGGTAGGCCACACCCGGCGTTGGCAGCGGCCCCAGCAAGACCACATCGACACCGGCCGAGTTGAAGCCGGATTCAAGCGCCGATTCGAGCATGTAACCCGAAATGCGTGTGTCCTTGCCGATCAGCACGGTCGGGCGCGCCTCGGTCTTCTTCAGTACGCGGCCGACGGCATGCGCGAGCCGAAGCACGAAATCCGGCGTGATCGGCGGCTGACCGACCGTGCCGCGAATGCCATCGGTTCCGAAATATTTTCTGATCATGGTTGTTGTGGCTCCTGCCTCTGTTGTTCTCGTTTCATCGCGCTCCATACGGACAGCGCCGCGACCGTCTCGCGCACATCGTGCACTCGCACGATCGATGCACCGCCCTCCACCGCCAGCACCGCCGCTGCCACGCTCGGCGCCATGCGTTCGGCGGCCGTATCGATACCGGTTATCTTGCCCAGCGAAGACTTGCGCGACCATCCAACCAAGAGCGGCGCGCCAGCGGCCAGAAGCTCGTGCTGGCGGCCGAGCAAGGCAAAATTCTGCGCGACCGTTTTGCCGAAGCCGATGCCCGGATCGACCACGATGCGCGCCGGATCGACGCCGAGGGCCAGCAGTTTCTGCGCATGCAGCTTCAGGAATGCGCCCACTGCCTCCACCACTTCGCCGGTCATCGGCTCTGCCTGCATGGTCTGAGGATCGCCGTGCATGTGCATCAGGCAGATACCGCACGACGGGTGCGCCGCTACGACCGGGAGCGCGCCGGGCCGGCGCAGCGCCCAGATGTCGTTGACGATGTCGGCGCCGAGGTCAAGCACGGCCTGCATCGTCTCGGGCTTGTAGGTGTCGATCGAAATCGGCACCTGCAGCTTCACCGCTTCGCGCACCACTGGCAGCACGCGTGCGAGTTCGGCATCGAGCGGCACCGCAGGGCTGCCCGGGCGCGTCGACTCGCCGCCGATGTCGAGGATGTCGGCGCCATCGGCAATCAGCTTTTCGCAGTGCCGCAGCGCCGAGGCAGTGGATGAATACGAGCCTCCATCGGAGAACGAATCGGGCGTCACGTTGACGATGCCCATCACTCGTGGCTTGCCGAGGTCGATCGAAAAACGCGTGGTTCGCCAAGCGGTCGTCATCCGCCGCCCCCACGAAAAAACGGGGCCAGAGGCCCCGTTGATTTCGAACGCACCATGTTCAGGTGCTCAGGCCGCAGTGGGTGCCGGCTCGGGATTGACCGCCGGGGTGCCACCGCTGCCACCGCCGCTGCCCGAAGGTGGGATGCGCGGCGTCCAGTCCTTGGGCGGACGCGGCGCACGGCCGGCCATGATGTCGTCGAGTTGCTCGGTGTCGATGGTTTCCCATTCGAGCAGCGCCTTCGCCATTGCATGCATCTTGTCGCTGTTGTCCTCGATCAGACGACGTGCCAGCGCGTACTGCTCGTCGATAATGCGGCGCACCTCGGCGTCGACCTTTTCCATGGTCTGCTCGCTCATGTTGGTGGTCTTGGTGACCGAGCGGCCGAGGAACACTTCGCCTTCGTTCTCCGCATACACCATCGGGCCGAGCGATTCGGTCATGCCATAGCGCGTGACCATGTCGCGGGCGATTTGGGTCGCGCGCTCGAAGTCGTTGCTGGCGCCGGTGGTCATCTGGTGCATGAACACCTCTTCGGCAATGCGGCCGCCGAACAGCATGCTGATCTGGTTAAGCATGTACTCGCGGTCGTAGCTGTAGCGGTCTTGCGCCGGCAGGCTCATGGTCACGCCGAGGGCGCGGCCGCGCGGAATGATCGTGACCTTGTGTACTGGGTCGCACTTGGGTAGCAGCTTGCCGAGCAGCGCGTGGCCGGACTCATGGTAGGCCGTGTTGCGGCGCTCTTCCTCGGGCATGACCATGCTCTTGCGTTCGGGGCCCATGAAGATCTTGTCCTTGGCCTTTTCGAAATCTTGCATCTCGACCACGCGCGCATTGCGGCGCGCCGCCATCAGCGCAGCTTCGTTGGTCAGGTTAGCAAGGTCGGCACCCGACATGCCGGGGGTGCCGCGGGCGATCACGCTCGGGTTCACGTCCTGCCCGAGCGGCACCTTGCGCATGTGCACGTTGAGGATCTGCTCGCGGCCACGAATGTCGGGCAGCGTCACGTAGACCTGGCGGTCGAAGCGGCCGGGGCGCAGCAGTGCAGCATCCAGGATGTCGGGCCGGTTGGTGGCAGCTACCACGATCACGCCGAGATTGGTTTCAAAGCCGTCCATCTCCACGAGCATCTGGTTGAGCGTCTGTTCGCGCTCGTCGTTGCCGCCGCCGAGGCCGGCGCCGCGCTGGCGGCCGACCGCGTCGATTTCGTCGATGAAGATGATGCAGGGCGCATTTTTCTTGGCGTTCTCGAACATGTCGCGCACGCGTGCGGCACCCACGCCCACGAACATCTCGACGAAGTCGGAGCCCGAGATCGAAAAGAACGGTACCTTGGCTTCACCGGCGATGCCCTTGGCCAGCAGAGTCTTGCCGGTACCCGGAGGGCCAACCAGCAGCAAGCCGCGAGGAATACGACCGCCCAGCTTCTGGAACTTGGCCGGGTCCTTCAGGAAGTCGACGACTTCCTTCACTTCTTCCTTGGCCTCGTCGCAACCGGCGACGTCGGCGAAAGTCACGGTGTTGTTGTTCTCGTCGAGCATGCGGGCCTTGCTCTTCCCGAAGCTGAATGCACCGCCCTTGCCGCCGCCCTGCATCTGACGCATGAAGTAGACCCAGACGCCGATGAGCAGCAGCATCGGGCCCCAGCTCACCAGCAGCGTCATGAGAAGCGATCCTTCTTCGCGCGGCTTGACGTCGAACTTGACGTTGTTGGCGATCAGATCGCCCACGAGGCCGCGGTCGAGATAGGTGGCGGTCGTGCGGATCTTGCGGTCGTCATTAGTGATCGCGACGATCTCGCTGCCGCCCTGGCCTTCCTGGATGGTGGCGCTCTTGATTCGGTTGCCGCGAACTTCCTCGAGGAAGTCGGAGTAGCCGACATTGCCGGCGCCGGCGGCGCCGCGGGTGTCGAACTGCTTGAACACAGTGAACAACACCATCGCGATGACGAGCCATACGGCAACCTTGGAAAACCACTGATTGTTCAAACGAAGCTCCAGTCGAAAGCGCGTGACACTAAAAAACAAAACGCGCTGAGGGTACGCAATTGGCGGTCATTTTAGGCATTTCAACCTGACGAGCCCCTTAATTTCCTTGGAGCGGCCATAGGACGGGAGCGGTTTTTAAGCTAAAGCACCGGCACCGCTCGAGGTTTCAGTTCGTATCGGCGCCTTTCAGGCCGATGCCCACCATGAAGGTTTCCGACGATTTGTCGCGCGATGCCTTCGGCTTGAGCGGCTTCACGAGCCGAAAGTTGCGCCTGAAGAGTTGCGTCAGTTCGCTGTAGCCGCTGCCGTGGAAGAGCTTGGCGACCAGCGCTCCTTCCGGCTTCATGTGGTGACTCGCGAAGTCGATCGCAAGTTCTACCAGATGGGCAATGCGCGCCGTGTCTGCCGATGCGATGCCCGACAGGTTGGGCGCCATGTCCGAGATCACCACGTCCGCCTGCCGCCCAGCCATTGCCAGCGCAAGCTGGTCGAGCACGGCAGCCTCGCGGAAGTCTCCTTGGATAAAGATCACGCCTTCAATGGGCTCCATCGGCAACAGGTCGAGCGCGATGATCACCCCGTTTAGTTCGCCGGCGGCAGCCCCTCCCGGCGAAAGCATGCGGCGGGCGTACTGGCTCCAGGCACCGGGCGTGGAGCCCAGGTCGACCACCAGGTGGCCCGGCTTGATGAGGCCCAGCGCTTCGTCGATTTCCTTGAGCTTGTAAGCGGCGCGGGCGCGATATCCCTCCCGCGCGGCCAGCTTCACGTAAGGGTCATTGATATGGTCGTGAAGCCACGCCTTGTTGACCTTCTTGCTTTTCGATTTGGGATTCATTGACGCTCGATAATACGGGCATGCCCGCCATTCAACTTACCCCTGCCGAGCGCAAGGTGCACCGCTCCGAAGCGCACCATCTGGACCCGATCGTGATGATCGGCGGCGACGGGCTGACGCCGGCCGTCAAGAACGAAGCCGACGCCGCGCTGAAGGCGCACGGCCTCATCAAGGTGCGCGTTTTTTCCGACGACCGCCCGGCACGCGAAGCGATGCTGCAGACCTTGGCCGACGAGCTCGATGCGGCGCCAATCCAGCACATCGGCAAGCTGCTCGTGCTGTGGCGGCCCATCCCGGACAAGGAGCGCGAAGTCGACGACGACCGCATGCCCGGTCCGCGCGACGTCAAGGTGGTCAAGTACAGCAAGCGCTTCGGCCAGCGCCCCGAGATCAAGACGCTGCGCGTGCTCGGCAACCAGCGGCTCACGCCCGGCGGCACCATCAAGCGCGCCAAGCCGAAGAAGGCGCTGTCGGTCAAGAAGCGCCGACAGGCAGACTGAGGATGCCCGCCGAGCCGCAGGCAGTGCCGCAGCGCCACGTCATCTGCATGAAGTGGGGCACCAAGTACGGTGCCGACTACGTCAATCGCCTCTACGCGATGGTGCGCCTCCACTTGAGCGGCGAATTCAGTTTCGTGTGCCTGACGGACGATGCGCAGGGCATCCGCGCCGAGGTCCAATGCCTGCCGATCCCGCCGCTCGGCCTCGAACTGCGGCCCGGGCAACCCGATCGGGCCTGGAAGAAGCTAACCACCTTCGAGCATGACCTGCACGGACTGCAAGGCCGGGCGCTCTTCATCGATCTCGATGTGGTCGTGGTCGGCGGCATGGATGCATTCTTCGAGCATCCCGGCGAATTCCTCATCATTCACGACTACGCGCGGCCGTGGCGGCGCAGGCGCATCACCGGCAACTCGTCGGTGTACCGCTTCGAACTCGGCGCGCATCCCGATGTGCTGGCGCATTTTCGAAGCAACATGGATGCGGTACAGGCCGAGTACCGCAACGAGCAGACCTACCTGTCCGATTTTCTGTTTCGCCAGCGGAAGCTTGCCTATTGGCCAGCCGAATGGTGCCCCAGCTTCAAGTACCACGGCATCCCTGCATGGCCAACCAACTACTGGCGCGAGCCCTTCGTGCCGGAGGGCGCGCGCATCATGGTCTTCCACGGTGAGTGCAACCCGCCGGACGCCCTGGCTGGAAGGCGCAACAGGCGATTTCGGTTTATCCGCCCGGCGCGCTGGATCACCAACTTCTGGAAAACGTGATCAGTCGCCGCGGCGTCCCATGCGCCAGAGCAACACGCCCGCGCAAAGCCATTGGCCCAGGTACATGCCGCTACCGACCGCGTGCCACAGCTTGAGGTTTTCGCGCGCGAGGATGCGCGGTGCGACGGCATATTCCTGCAGCAAAGCAAGCAGAAATGCCGCGGCGATGAGGCCGATGGCGCTGCGCGACGGCGCGTCCGCGCGCTCGTCGCCCTCGCGCATTCGCGACCGGAAGTAGGTCAGCAAAGCAAGGCCGCAGCCGAGCGCGACCCAGGTCTGCGCCGCAAACAGCTGGGCTGCAAAGTTGCCGGCCAGGCTGGGGCTGCCCAGTCGGGCGAACAGCATCGGCACGACCAGGAACCCGATCGTCGTCAGGCTGCCCCACCAGAAAGCGGCCAGCAGCAGCGCGAAGCGATCCTTCACGGCGACCGGTTACTCAGCGGTAGCTAACAGCGACGATCTCGTAGCGCTTGAGGCCGCCTGGTGCCTGCACCTCGGCGGTGTCGCCCTCTTCCTTGCCGATCAAGGCCCGTGCGATCGGGCTGGAAACGTTGACGAGGCCAAGTTTCAGGTCGGCCTCATCCTCGCCGACGATCTGGTAGGTAACCTTGTCGCCAGACTCCTCGTCTTCGAGCTTGACTGTCGACCCGAACACCACCTTGCCGCCGGCATCGAGTTCGGTGGGGTCGATGATCAGCGCCGCGGAGAGCTTGCCTTCGATGTCCTGGATGCGGCCTTCGATGAAGCCTTGCCGGTCCTTGGCGACCTCGTATTCGGCGTTTTCGCTCAGGTCCCCCTGAGCGCGCGCTTCGGCAATCGAGTTGATGACCCAGGGTCGGTCGACGGTCTTGAGCCGATGGAGTTCTTCGCGCAGCTTTTCTGCGCCGCGCTTGGTGACGGGGATGGTGATCATGGTTTGCTCCAGAAAGCGAAACCGCCGAACGATGCCGTTCGGCGGTCGATGGGAGAGAACGATCAGACGAGGCTGCGTCCGGTCAACCGGCTCAGGATGGCGAGCGGGCTCGACTCGGGATTGTATTGCGTCGCGACAGGCAGGTGCAGCGTCTGCTCCAGCATGTACTGGCCCGACATTGCGGCATGCGAGGTCTGGTCGGAAAAACATACCCACGCCGAGCCCCGAGGGGAAAGGCGTGGTTTGCTGCGCAGCGCTTTTCTGGTAGGCGAGGTCTGATTTCATGCCGTCGTGAAGCTGCAGCATCAGGTGGTCGTATTCGCTGCGCCGCGACTTGGTGACATGCAGGGCGTGCAGGGCACGGGCTTGCCAGGGCGAATAAGGTTCGCAAGCGGTAGAAAGTGCCTCGCCACGGTTTCGAAGGGTTCGCCGATGCGCCACAGGCGCGGCAGGCCGCCGGGGTTGATGTTTGCGAAGACGCGCAGGATGCGTTCGCCGCGGTTGGGCCGGGAAGGAAACGCGTCGACGTGCAGGCGCCGGTCTTCGGCGCCAGGACTGCACGCGCGTTTCGACCAGCGCAGGCCGATAACCCGTCGGCGCGACGCGCAGGGCCGGCGAGTAGGCGGGAAGCAGACGCCCGATCAGTTACAGTGCTTGGGCGCGAAAGCGTCCGACCATGCCCGCCAGCAAGCCAAGCGCTGCGCCAGCGTCGCCCGCGCCTTTGAGCGTGCCTTGCGCGTCGAGGCTGATGTTACGGGAGCCGGATGCCAGAATCTCCGGCGTGAGCAGTGCGCACTCCTCGGGCATCGGCTCGAAAGCGAGCCGCGGAAGTAAAGAACCTTGCCGGCTTCCAGCGCGGTGATCAAGGCTTCGTTCGACGCGGCGGCGTCCCAGTCGGCGAGTTCGAGTTCGACAAGCTGGGTTTCCATGATCGTCTCAGGCCACACGCGAGTTACGCGAGCTGCGCGTGCATCTCCTGGATCGAAATCACGCCGAGTTCGTCGAGGTGCTGCATGCCTTCGACCGCTGCTTCGGCACCGAAGATGGTGGTGAAAGTGGTCACCCGCGCCAGCAGGGCCGAGGTGCGGATCTGGCGCGAATCGGTGATCGCATTGCGGCGCTCTTCAACCGTGTTGACGACCAGCGCGATCTCCTTGTTCTTGATCATGTCGACGATGTGCGGCCGCCCTTCGGTGACCTTGTTGACCACCGCGCAGCCGATGCCCGATGCGCTGATCGCCGCAGCCGTGCCCTTGGTTGCAACGATGTCGAAGCCCAGCGCGACCAGCCCGCGCGCCACCTCGACCGCACGCGCCTTGTCGTTGTTCTTGACCGAGATGAAGACCTTGCCCGACTTCGGCAGATGGGTGCCGGCACCGATCTGCGACTTTACGAAAGCCTCGCCGAAGGTCTTGCCCACGCCCATCACCTCGCCGGTCGATTTCATCTCGGGTCCGAGGATGGTGTCCACGCCCGGGAACTTGACGAACGGGAACACCGCTTCCTTAACGCTGAAGTACGGCGGAGTCACTTCGCGGGTGACGCCCTGCGCGGCGAGCGACTGGCCGGCCATGCAGCGTGCAGCCACCTTGGCGAGTTGGATCCCGGTCGCCTTGCTCACGAAAGGCACCGTGCGCGAGGCGCGCGGATTGACTTCGAGCACGTAGATCACGTCCTTTCCGTCAACCTCCTGGATCGCGAACTGCACGTTCATGAGTCCGACCACGTTGAGCGCGTCGGCCATGGCGGCGCTCTGCCGCTTGAGCTCTGCAATGGTGTCGGGTTTCAGGCTGTAGGGCGGCAGTGAGCACGCCGAATCGCCCGAATGCACACCCGCCTGCTCGATGTGCTCCATCACGCCACCGATAAAGGTGGCGCCTTCGGCATCGCGCAGGCAGTCGACGTCGCACTCGACCGCGTCATTCAGGAAGCGGTCGAGAAGCACCGGCGAATCGTTGCTCACCTTCACCGCCTCGCGCATGTAGCGCTCGAGGTCGCGCTGCTCGTGCACGATTTCCATTGCACGGCCGCCGAGTACGTAGCTGGGGCGAACCACCAGCGGATAGCCGAGCGCCGCCGCCTTTTCGAGCGCTTCCGCCTCGGTGCGCGCCGTCGCGTTCGGCGGCTGGCGCAGCTTCAGTTCGTGCAGCAGTTTCTGGAAGCGCTCGCGGTCTTCGGCCGCATCGATCATGTCGGGGCTGGTGCCGATGATCGGCACGCCATTGGCTTCGAGGTCGAGCGCGAGCTTGAGCGGCGTCTGTCCGCCGTACTGCACGATCACGCCGGTCGGCTTTTCCTTGTCCACGATCTCGAGCACGTCTTCGAGGGTGAGCGGTTCGAAGTAGAGGCGGTCGGAGGTGTCGTAGTCGGTCGACACGGTCTCGGGATTGCAGTTGACCATGATGGTCTCGTAGCCGTCTTCGCGGAGTGCGAGTGCAGCATGCACACAGCAGTAGTCGAACTCGATGCCTTGGCCGATGCGGTTGGGCCCGCCGCCGAGCACCATGATTTTCTTCTTGCTGGTCGGCTCGGCTTCGCACTCGTCCTCGTAGGTCGAGTACATGTAGGCGGTGTTGGTAGCGAACTCGGCAGCGCAGGTGTCGACCCGCTTGTAGACCGGGCGCACGCCGAGCGCACGGCGCTTCTCGCGGATGGCCGTGTCGGTGGTCTTGAGTTGTTTGGCAAGGCGACGGTCGGAAAACCCCTTCTTCTTGAGCGCGAGCAAGGTGAGCTTGTCGATATCGTCCAGCGACTTCGTTTCGAGTTCGAGCTCGATCTTCACGATCTCCTCGATCTGTACCAGGAACCAGGGGTCGATCTTGGTCAGCGCGAAGACCTCGTCGACCGACAGGCCCATGGCAAAGGCATCGCCCACGTACCAGATGCGGTCTGGACCCGGCTCGCCGAGTTCTTTCTCGAGCACCTCGCGGTCCTGCGTTTTTTCGTTGAGGCCGTCCACGCCGACTTCGAGTCCCCGCAGCGCCTTTTGAAACGACTCCTGGAAGGTTCGACCGATGGCCATCACCTCGCCGACCGACTTCATCTGGGTCGTCAGGCGCGAATCGGCCTGGGGAAACTTCTCGAAAGCGAAGCGCGGAATCTTGGTCACCACGTAGTCGATGCTGGGCTCGAAGCTGGCGGGCGTCGCGCCGCCGGTGATCTCGTTGCGCAACTCGTCGAGCGTGTAGCCGGCAGCCAGCTTGGCGGCCACCTTGGCGATCGGGAAACCGGTAGCCTTGGACGCCAGCGCGGACGAGCGCGACACGCGCGGGTTCATTTCGATCACGACCATGCGGCCGTCTTTTGGATTGATCGAGAACTGCACGTTCGATCCGCCAGTATCGACGCCGATCTCACGCAGTACGGCCAGCGACGCATTGCGCAGGATCTGGTATTCCTTGTCGGACAAGGTCTGTGCCGGCGCCACCGTGATCGAGTCGCCCGTGTGAACGCCCATCGGATCGAGGTTTTCGATGGAGCAAACGATGATGCAGTTGTCCGCCTTGTCGCGCACCACTTCCATCTCGTATTCCTTCCAGCCGAGCAGCGATTCTTCGATCAGCAGCTCGGTGGTCGGGGAGGCTTCGAGTCCGCGCTTGCAGATGGTTTCAAACTCTTCCGGGTTGTAGGCGATGCCGCCGCCGGTGCCACCGAGCGTGAAGCTGGGCCGGATCACCACCGGAAAGCCGACCGTCTTCTGCACGGCCCAGGCCTCTTCGAGCGAATGGGAAATGCCCGAACGCGCGGAGCCGAGGCCGATCCTGGTCATCGCGTCCTTGAACTTGAGCCGGTCCTCCGCCTTGTCGATCGCCTCGGGCGTCGCGCCGATCAGCTCGACGGCCCGACCGGTCGCCGCGCCCAGGTACTTCTCGAGCACGCCGTTGCGCCAGAGGTCGAGCGCGCAGTTCAGCGCAGTCTGCCCGCCCATCGTGGGAAGGATCGCGTCGGGGCGCTCCTTGGCAATGATTTTCTCCACCGTCTGCCAGGTGATCGGCTCGATGTAGATCGCGTCGGCCGTTGCAGGGTCGGTCATGATCGTGGCGGGATTGCTGTTGATCAGAATGACCTTGTAGCCCTCTTCCCGCAGCGCCTTGCAGGCCTGCACGCCGGAGTAGTCGAACTCGCAGGCCTGGCCGATGACGATCGGGCCGGCGCCGATGATGAGAATGCTCTTGAGGTCGGTGCGCTTAGGCATTCTTCTGTCCTTCTTTGTGGCTTTGCATGAGTGCCGCGAAGCGGTCGAACAGGTAGGCGATGTCGTGCGGCCCGGGCGAAGCTTCGGGGTGGCCTTGGAAGCAGAAGGCCGGCTTGTCGGTGCGCGCCAGGCCCTGCAGCGTGTTGTCGAACAGGCTGACGTGGGTGGGCCGCAGGTTGGCGGGCAAGGTCTTCTCGTCGACGGCAAATCCGTGGTTCTGGCTGGTGATGCTCACCCGCCCGTTGTCGAGGTCTTTCACCGGATGGTTCGCGCCGTGGTGGCCGAACTTCATCTTGAAAGTCTTCGCACCGGAAGCGAGCGCCATGATCTGGTGCCCCAGGCAGATGCCGAAGACGGGGATGCCGGTTTCGATGAGTTCGCGGGTCGCTTCGATGGCGTAGTCGCAAGGCTCGGGGTCGCCCGGGCCATTGGCCAGGAAGATCCCGTCCGGACGCAGCTTGAGCACATCGGCAGCCGGCGTCTGCGCCGGAACCACGGTGATGCGGGCGCCGCGCTGCGCGATCATGCGCAGGATGTTCTTCTTGATGCCGTAGTCATAGGCGACGACGTGGAACTTGGGCGTGATCTGCACGCCGTAGCCGGGTTTGCCGTCGACATGAACGAGCTTCCACTCGGTCTGCGTCCATTCGTAGGTTTGCTGTACCGACACCACCCGGGCCAGGTCGAGCCCCGCCATGCTTGGCGCTGTCTTGGCACTCTGCACCGCCTTGTCGACGAGCGCCTGCGTTGCGGCTTCGCCGGGCGCCAAGCCAACGATGCAGCCGTTCTGTGCGCCGTGCGTGCGCAGATGGCGCGTCAGCTTGCGCGTGTCGATGTCGGCAATGGCGACCGTGTTGCCGCGCACCAGGTAGTCGTTGAGCGTGGCGGTGGTTCGAAAGTTGGACGCGACGAGCGGCAGGTCCTTGATGATCAAACCGGCAGCAAAGATCTTGTCGGCTTCGATGTCTTCCTCGTTGACGCCATAGTTGCCGATGTGCGGATACGTGAGCGTCACGATCTGCTGGCAATAACTCGGGTCGGTCAGGATTTCCTGGTAGCCGGTCATGGCAGTGTTGAACACCACCTCGCCGGTGGTGGCGCCAGTGGCGCCGATCGAGTTGCCGAGAAAGACCGTGCCGTCTGCAAGCGCCAGGATGGCGGGCGGGAATTTTCCCTTGAGAGACAAAAGCACTGGGTTCTCCGGATGGATGACGCCCAAAGCGAACCCAAGCATGACTGTTGGGCTGCGACTTTCGTCGAGAGATTGGCTTGCGTGCGCTGAGGGCGGGGTGTGAGCGGGAAAGCCCGTCATTATAGCCGCCGACGGCTCAACGACCGGCCCCGGCGGCGCTCGCATGCAGGCAGATGGCGGCAGCGGCAGCGACGTTGAGCGACTCCTCTCCCCCCGGCTGTGCAATGCGGATATGCCGGGCCGCGCGCGCCTCCAGGGCGGCGCAGACACCCTGCCCTTCATGACCCATCAGCCAGGCGCAGGGAAAAGGCAATTGCGCCTGGTGCAGCCAGTCGCCCTTGTGCGAACTCGTGGCTATCCATGGAACTTGCAACGCATCCAGCAGGTCGATGTCCGCACCCTCGATCAACCGAAGCCCGAAGTGCGCGCCCATGCCGGCACGCAGCACCTTAGGCGCCCACAAAGCTGCCGTACCCTTGAGCGCGATGATCTGCGTGAAGCCGAAAGCCGAAGCACTGCGCAAGATCGAGCCGACGTTGCCGGCGTCCTGAAGGCGGTCGAGGACGACCGTAGGCGCTTCGGCTGCGACGGATAACGGTGTCGGCAGGTCGAGCACGAAGCCCATGGCGGCGGGCGATTCGAGGCTGCTAAGGCCGGCCATCAGTGCATCGGCGAGCAAGACCGTCTTGCCCGCCACGCCGGCCCATTCCGCTGCCGCTGCCGGCCATGCCGAGGCGGCAAAGACGGCGATCGCAGGACGAACTCCGCGTTCGCGTGCCGCGCGGCACAGGTGATCGCCCTCCAACCAAATCCGACCGGCCTTGCGGTAGGCGCCTGCGTCCTGCGCCAGCTTGCGAAGGTCCTTCAGGAGCGGGTTGTCCCGAGAAACGACAACGGTGGGCTCCCTGATCATGTGGCAACCCGTACTTCGATGCGGTTGGCTTCGGCCGCGATCTCGCCCACGATCGTCGTGGTCAGGCAAGCGTGGCCTCCCATCCGGACAAGCGCCTCGGCCACCGGACTGAAGGACCTCCGGTGATGGATGCAGGCGCCATGGCGCAGCAACGCATCGAGATGCTCGGGCGTGCCGTAGCCCTTGTGACCCGCAAAACCGTAGTGCGGAAATTCAGCATGCAGTTCCTGGCACAGCCGATCGCGGTGCACCTTGGCCAGGATCGACGCGGCGGAGATGGCTTTGACGATCGAATCGCCCTTGACGATCGCCTCGGCGAGCACGTCCAGCGTGGGAAGCCGGTTGCCGTCGACAAGCACCTTGGCCGGCTTCAGCCGCAGGCCTTCGACCGCCCGCTGCATGGCGAGCATCGTGGCCTGCAGGATGTTGTGGGTGTCTATCTCTTCGACGCTGGCATGGGCAACCGAGCAGCACAAGGCCTTGGCCAGGATCTGGTCGTTCAGCCGCTCCCGCTGCAGGGCGGTGAGCGTCTTCGAATCGGCCAGCCCGCGGATCGGTCGCAGGTCGTCGAGGATCACTGCCGCGGCGACCACCGGACCCGCGAGCGGGCCGCGGCCGGCCTCGTCGACGCCCGCCATGAGGCCAGGGGCGTCCCACACGAGCCTGGCCTGCTCAGCCTTCAAGAACTTTCTGGATCGCATCGGCGCACAGTGTCGGCGTATCTCGCTGCAAGTCGGCATGCAACGTGCAAAAACGTTGTTGCAAGGCATGAACCTTCTCCGGCGCGTTCAGCCAGGCCAAGGTCGCATCTGCCAGTGCCTGCGGTGTTGCCGCCTCCTGCAGCAGTTCTGGCACCACGAATTCGTTGCAAAGAATGTTCGGCAGACCGACCCAGGGCTGCAACTGTTTACGACGCATGAGGTGCCACGACAGCTTGTTCATGTCGTAGGCGATCACCATCGGCCGCTTGAAAAGCGCTGCTTCTAACGTGGCGGTACCGCTCGCGATCAGGGTGGCATTGCAAGCGGCCAGCGCGACGTGCGAGCGGCCGTCGAGCAACATCACGCGACCCGCCATCCCGCTTGCATGCAGGAGCTGTTCAACTTCCGCACGCAAACCCGGCAACACCGGCGCGATGAACCTCAGCGCGGGCTTGGCACGCAGCATCAGCGCGGCCGCCGCGAAGAATTTCGCTGCGAGATAGCGAACTTCCGAGCGCCGGCTTCCCGGAAGCAACGCGACGACCGGCTCATCCGTTCGCAGTCCGAGCGCGTAGCGCGCGGCAGCCCGGTCGGGCGCCAGCGGAATCACGTTGGCAAGCGGATGGCCGACATAGCTCGCAGCAATACCGTGCCGCTCCAGCAGTTCGGGCTCGAACGGAAAGATGCACAGCACATGGTCGGCCGCCGCGCGCAACTTCTCGATGCGTTCAGGCCGCCACGCCCAGATGGAAGGGCAGACGAAATGCGCCGTCCTCATACCACGGGCCCGCAGCGCCGCTTCCAGGTCGAGATTGAAGTCGGGCGCGTCCACGCCGATAAATAGTTCGGGCTTTTCGCGCAGCAGGCGGGCGCGGAGCTGTCGCCGGATGCCTGCGATTTCGGCATAGTGCCGCAGCACTTCGACATAGCCCCTCACGGCAAGCTTGTCTTGCGGCCACCAGGTTTCAAAGCCGCGCTCCAGCATCTGCGGGCCGCCGATGCCGACCGCCGTCATCGCCGGCCAGCGTGCCTGCAAGCCATCGAGCAACAAGCCCGCCAGCAGGTCGCCCGAAGGTTCACCCGCGACGAGCGCGAACTGCCGCCGTGCTTCGGGCATGCCCTGCCTAGCGCGCGATACCGCGAGTGGCGGTGGACAGAAAGCCGCTCATCATCCGCACGTCGGCTTCGGCTTCGGGCGCCTGCGCCGCGAGCGCGTCGATGGCGTGACGCGCATCGTCGAGCGTCCTGCCCTGCCGGTAGAGCAAGCGATGCATCTGCTTCACGACTTCGATGCGCGCAGCGGAGAATGCGCGGCGCCGCAGGCCGACTACGTTGAAGCCGCGCACCGCCAGCGGATTGCCGTCGACCAGCATGAAAGGCGGCACGTCTTGCGACACTGCGCTGGCAAAGCCGACCATCGCGTGTGCCCCGACCGAGACGAACTGATGGATGCCGGTGAGCCCGCCGACCGTCACCCAGTCGGCAAGATGTACATGGCCGGCCAGCGTGGTGTTGTTGGCCAGCGTGGTGTGGTCGTCGACCCGGCAATCGTGCGCGATGTGCGTGTACGCCATGATCCAGTTGTCGCTGCCCACGCATGTGACGCCGCCTGCGCCCGGAACGCCGATGTTGAAGGTGCAGAACTCGCGAATCACGTTGCGATCGCCGATGACCAGCTCGGTCGGCTCGCCGGCGTACTTCTTGTCCTGCGGCACCGCGCCGAGCGACGCGAACTGGAAGATCCGGTTGTCGCAGCCGATGGTGGTCCGGCCTTCGATCACGCAATGCGCCGCGATCGCCGGGCCCGCCCCGACCCGCACATGTGCACCGATCACCGCGTACGGACCAACGCTGACCGTCGCGTCGAGCTCGGCGCCGGGGTCGACGATGGCCGTCGAATGAACCTGCGTCATGCCGACAACAAATCAGTTGATCTGCCGCATGGCGCACATGAGGGTTGCCTCGCACGCCAATTCGCTGCCGACCAGTGCACG
The DNA here is from genome assembly GCA_037720315.1 of Variovorax sp. GTDB lineage: Bacteria > Pseudomonadota > Gammaproteobacteria > Burkholderiales > Burkholderiaceae_C > Variovorax. The sequence goes on from JBBJMS010000010.1 coordinate 39,853, forward strand.
TCCCTTGAACTTGGAGATGCCGGCCTTCATCCGTTCGATCTCGACCTCGAGCGTGAGCTGGTCACCCGGCTCCACCGGCCGCTTGAAGCGAGCACCGTCGATGGCGGCGAAGTAGTAGACGGTGTTGTCGTCCGGAACGATGTCGAGCGAATGGAACGACAGCAGTGCGGCGGCCTGCGCCATGGCTTCGAGCATCAGCACGCCCGGCATGACGGGACGGTGCGGAAAATGGCCGTTGAAGAACGGCTCGTTCATGGTCACGTTCTTGAGCGCGGTGATGCGCTTGCCCTTCTCCATCTCGAGCACCCGGTCCACCAGCAGAAAAGGATAGCGGTGGGGCAGCAGTTTGAGGATTTGATGGATATCGAGCTTCATGATTTCTTGTCCTGCATCGTCGTTTTTTCCAGCGCCTTCAGGCGCTCGCGCAGGCTGTGCAGTTGCTTGAGTGTGGCGGCGTTCTTTTCCCACGCGGCATTGTCGTCGATGGGAAACATGCCTGTGTAATGGCCAGGCTTCAGGAGAGACCGTGTCACCACCGATGCGGCCGAGATATGCACACCGTCGGCAAGCGTAAGGTGACCGAGCACGATCGCGCCGCCGCCGATGGTGCAGTGCGCGCCGATGTGCGCACTTCCGGCGATTCCGACGCACCCGGCCATGGCGGTGTGCTTGCCGACCCGCACGTTGTGGCCGATCTGGATCAGGTTGTCGAGCTTGACGCCGTCTTCGATCACGGTGTCTTCCAAGGCACCGCGGTCGATGCAGGTGTTGGCGCCGATCTCCACGTCGTCGCCGATACGAACGGCGCCGAGCTGCTCGATCTTGACCCATGCGCCGGCGTGCGGCGCAAGGCCGAAGCCATCCGCTCCGATCACCACGCCCGGATGCAGCAGGCAGCGTGCGCCGACGACGCAGTCTTCGCTCACCGTCACCCGCGACTTCAGAACGGTATCGGCGCCGATGCGTGCACCCCGTTCCACGACGCACAGTGCGCCAATGCGGGCACTCGGGTCGACATGGGTGTTGCGATCGATCACCGCGCTCGGGTGGATGAATGACGTATCCGCCTTGCTGTGCGCAGCCTTCCAAAGCTGGGTGAGCCGCGCGAAGTACAGATACGGGTCGTCAGCCACGATGAACGCGCCGCGCTGAGCGGCCAACTCGCGCATGTCAGGCGATACGACGACGCAGCCAGCGCGGGTGGCTGCCAGTTCCTTGCGGTACTTGGGATGGCTCAGAAAGCTGAGGGCGTCGGGCCCTGCGGTCGAAAGCGGCGCGAGCCGCTCGATGGAAAGCTCGGCGTCGCCCTGTAGTTCGCCCCCGAGGGCATCAACGATTGCGCCGAGCCGCAGTGCCACCTGTTCGCGGCGCTACTTGCCGCCGGCCGAGGTGGACGCGTTCAACGCCTTGATCACCTTCTCGGTGATGTCGTGCTTAGGATTGATGTAGATCGCCTCTTGAAGGATGGCGTCGTACTTCTCCGCTTCAGCGACCTGCTTGACGACCCGGTTGGCGCGCTCGTAGACCTGCTGCAGTTCTTCGTTCTTGCGCGCGTTGAGGTCTTCCTGAAACTCGCGGCGGCGGCGCTGAAAGTCGCGGTCTTGCTCGACCAGGGCACGCTGGCGAGAAACGCGCTGGCTCTCGGACAGCGTGGGGGCCTCGCGCTCGAATTTTTCGGATGCGGTCTTGAGGCCTTCGCCCTGCGCAGTCAATTCCTTCTCGCGCTTGAGGAACTCGGCCTCCAGCTTCGCCTGCGCAGCCTTGGCCGGCTGTGCCTCGCGCAGCACGCGATCTGGGTTGACGAAGCCGATGCGAAAGCCCTCCTGCGCTTGGGCGGGGCCGCCCATGAGCATCAAAACGGGAACCAGCAGCGCACCGGCAGCGCGGAACAGGGAAATCATTAGAAGGACGTTCCGATCTGAAATTGCAGGCGCTGAATTCTATCCTTCGGGATCGGATTCAACGGGTCGGTCAGGTCTTCGTCCTGCTGCATGACCGGGAATGCGTATGCCAGGCGCAAGGGCCCGAGCGGCGATATCCAGCTGATGCCGAGACCGACGGACGCGCGCAGCTTTCTCTGCGCCTTCCATTGGGCGTCGGTGGTCAATGGATCGCGCGTGCCGAACACGTTGCCCACATCGAAGAAGCTGTAGAGACGCAGCGTGCGGTCGTTGCCTGCACCAGGGAACGGCGTGCTGAGTTCGGCGTTGAAGATCGCCTTCTTGGTACCGCCAAGGGCGGCACCTTCGCTCTGGAACGGCAGCGGTACGTCGCGCGGGCCCAGCGAGTTCTGCTCGAAGCCACGAATCGAGCCCAGGCCGCCCGCATAAAAGTTCTTGAAGATCGGATAGACCTCCCCGCCATACGGTTTGGCATAGCCCAACTCCCCGTTGATCGCGAAGGTGTACTGCTTGTTGATCGGAAAGAACTGCTGGTACTGGTAGCTGGTCTTCAGGTACTTCATGTCCCCTCCGACCCCGACTTCGAGATTGGCGCGCTGCAGCCGCCCGCGTGTTGGAACCAAGGCGCTGTCACGGTCGTCGCGTGACCATCCGACGGTCAAGGGCACGCCCGAAACGCTGTCCTTTGCACAATCCACCGTTGTCGGCGAGGTTGCCGTGCATCCAAAATAGTTCAGATAGGAACGCGGCACAAGATTCGCCACATTGCCGCCGTCGAATCGGTAGCGTTCGAGGCCTGCGCCGAAAAAGACGGTGTCGACTTCGCTGAACGGCACGCCAAAGCGAATGTTCCCACCTTCATTGATCAGCCTGTAGTCGCCGTCCACACTGTAGTACGGCCGCGTGGTCGTGTGATAGAGGCTCAAGCTGCGTGAGATGCCGTCCTTTGTGAAGTACGGATCGGTGGTCGTCAGCGATATCGCACGGTTGTACTTGCTTGTGTTGACCTGCAAGCCCAGATAGTTGCCGGAGCCGAATACGTTTTCCTGCGCAATGCCGAAGGTGAACGACACCTTCTCGGCGCTGGAGAAACCGGCGCCGAGTTGCAGCGTGCCGGTCGGCTTTTCGGCAACGTTGATCGTCAGGTCGACCTGATCCGGAGAACCCGGCACCTCCTGCGTGTCGACATTCACCTCGGTGAAGAAGCCGAGGCGGTCGACGCGATCGCGCGACAGCTTGATCTTGTCCCCGTCGTACCACGACGCTTCGTACTGGCGGAACTCGCGGCGGATCACTTCGTCGCGCGTGCGGTTGTTGCCACCGATGGCAACCCGGCGCACGTAGACGCGCCGCGACGGTTCGGAGCGCATGGTCAGCGTGACGCGATTGCTGGTTCGGTCGACTTCGGGCGTTGCCTGCACGCGTGCAAA
>JBBJMS010000236.1:0-4072 GCA_037720315.1 Variovorax sp.
GGGCCATGTCAGCGGCGCTCCTTGCGCCAGGCGGGCGCCACCGACAGGCTGCCGGTGGCATCGAATACATAGGCCTGCGACGCGCTGAAGTACAGCGCGATCGGCGCACCGAGTTCGAAGCGGTGCACGCCGGTGAGCTGCGCCACCAGTTCGCCCACCGGCGTCTGCGCATGCACGAAAGTGTCGGAGCCGGAGATTTCGGCCAGCTCGACCTCTCCGCGCAGCACGATGTCGCCGCCGCCGGCATTCACGTTCAGCGCGCTGGCCCGAAGCCCGACGGTGACCGTGCCGTCCGCGCCCTCGGGCAGCGCCAGCGCCAGCAGCGGCCCGCCTTCGAGCTGAACGCCGCCGGCAGCCGCGCGGCCGGCCTGAAGGTTCATCGGGGGATAGCTGAAGGCGCGCGCCACGCGCAGCGACTGCGGCGCATGGAACACCTCGGCCGTCGGCCCGTACTGCAGCAGCTCGCCCGCGTCCATCACCGCGGTGTGGCCGCCGAGCAGCAGCGCCTCGGCAGGTTCGGTGGTGGCGTAGATAACCGTCGAGTGGCCGGTGGCGAACAGCTGCGCCAGCTCTTCGCGCAGGCCCTCGCGCAGCTTGTAGTCGAGGTTGACCAGCGGTTCGTCGAGCAGCATCAGCGGTGCGTTCTTGGCCAGTGCCCGCGCGAGCGCCACGCGCTGCTGCTGCCCGCCCGACAGCTCGGCTGGCAGGCGGTCGAGGAACATGCCGATGTGCAGCTTGTCGGCCAGCTCGCGCACCCGCGCCTCGATGTTCTTCTCGCCGCGCAGCTTGAGCGGCGAGCCGATGTTGTCGGCCACCTTGAGCGACGGATAGTTGATGAACTGCTGGTACACCATGGCCACGTTGCGCTCGCGCACCGGCACGCCGGTCACGTCCTTGCCGTCGACCAGCACCTTGCCTTCGCTGGGGGTGTCGAGCCCGGCCATCAGCCGCATGAGGCTGGTCTTGCCGGCCTGCGTGGCGCCGAGCAGCACCGTGACCGCGCCGCTTTTCGGCGCGATGCTCTGCGGATAGAGCCAGGTCTGGGCGCCCACCTTCTTGGTAATGCGGTCGAGCGTCAGTTGCATGCGATTTCCTCGTGCGTTGCGTTGGCGTTCATCCAGCTGCCGACCTGCTCGCGCTGCGCGAGTGTGAGGTGCAGGCCGAGCTTGGAGCGGCGCCACAGCACGTCGTCGCCGGTGCAGGCCCATTCCTCGGCTTGCAGGTAGCGCAACTCGCGCTCGTGCAGTCCGGGTGCGACCTCGGCGCCAAGGTCGGCGCGCGATTGCGCGTCGCCCAACACTTCGGCGATGCGGGCGCCGTAGGCCCGGGCGAGCCGGCGGCCCAGCGTCGCGTCGAGCCACGGATAACGAACTTGCACGGAGCCTGCAAAGCGCTCGAAGTCTTCGTCGGGCCGCTTGGCCGCGCCGATGAATGACGACAGGTCGCCGCCGGAAAGGAAGGCGCCGTCGGTCCAAGCCGCGCGCGCATCGCCGAGCATCTTGCCGACCTCGTCGGCGGCGTCTTCGGCCAGCTTGCGAAAGGTGGTGATCTTGCCGCCCCACACCGAGAGCAGCGGCGCGGCGGTCGTGTTCGACTCGAGCATGTAGTCGCGCGTCACGGCCGACGGGTCGCCGGATTCATCGTCAAGCAAGGGCCGCACGCCCGAATACGTCCACACCACGTCGGCGGGCGTCACGGGCTTTTCGAAGTAGCGGCTTGCCTGGTCGCAGAGATAGGCGATTTCCTCGTCGCTCGCACGCGCCTGCGCGGGGTCGTCGCCGTTCAGCTCGATGTCGGTGGTGCCGATCAGGGTGAACTCGTCCTGGTAGGGAATCGCGAAGATGATCCGCTTGTCCGGGTTCTGGAAGATATAGGCATGGTCGTGCGCGAACAGCCGCCGCACCACGATGTGGCTGCCCTTCACCAGCCGCAGGTGGCGGGTGGCGAGAGCCTCGCCCTTGGCCGCATGGGCCACGCCGCGCAGGAACGATTCGGCCCACGGCCCGGCCGCGTTCACGACCGCGCGAGCCCGCACCGTGCGCTGGCCGGCGGGCCCTTCGAGCGTGGCCGTCCAGCCCTGCGCATCGCGCTGCGCGCCGGTGCAGCGGGTGCGCGTCAGCACCTCCGCGCCGCGGCTGCGCGCATCGAGCGCATTGAGCACCACCAGCCTCGCATCGTCGACCCAGCCGTCGGAATACACGAAGCCGCGCTTGAACTGCGGCTTCAGCGGCTTGCCCGCCGCATGGCTGCGAAGGTCGACGGTGCGCGAGCCCGGCAGCACCTCGCGCCTGGCCAGGTGGTCGTACATGAACAGGCCGATGCGGATCATCCACGCCGGGCGCATCGACGGGTCGTGCGGCATCACGAAGCGCAGCGGCCACATGATGTGCGGCGCGCTCTTGAGCAACACCTCGCGCTCCTGCAGCGCCTTGCGCACCAGCGAGAACTCGTAGTACTCCAGGTAGCGCAGGCCGCCGTGGATCAGCTTGGTGGAAGACGAGGACGTGTGCGCTGCGAGGTCGTCCTTCTCGCACAGCACCACGCGAAAGCCGCGCCCCGCCAGGTCGCGCGCAATGCCGCAGCCGTTGATGCCGCCGCCGACGATGAGTACATCGCAGTCGGTCGCCGCTGAAGGCAAAGCAGGCGGAAGCTCGCTCACGGATTCAGCCCTGGTTGGAGTGTGACTTTGTGCACGGTTTTCGTGTCGAAGCGTTCGTATCCGTTCATTTTGATTCCTTACGGCGCGTTAATAGTCAGCGTTTACCCTTAATACTATTCGTTTGCTTTCGTTCTAAAGTCGCGCGGAGTGAACTCCAACCCTCGCCAACTCAAACTGCTCAACACCGTGCGCGCACGCGGTTCGGTCACGGTCGAGCAGCTCGCAGACATGCTCGAAGTGACGCTGCAGACCGTGCGCCGCGACGTGCAGCGCCTGGCCGACGAAGGCCTGCTGACGCGCTTTCATGGCGGCGTGCGGATGCCGAGCTCGACCACCGAGAACATCGGCTACCGGCAGCGCGAAACGCTCCATGCCGAAGGCAAGGCGCGCATCGCGCGTGCGGTCGCGGCGCGGGTGCCGAACGACTGCTCGCTGATCCTGAACATCGGCACCACGACCGAGGCGATTGCCAAGGCGCTGCTGCGCCACACCGGCCTGCGCGTGATCACCAACAACCTGAACGTGGCCACCATCCTGAGCGACAACCCCGCCTGCGAAGTGATCGTGGCGGGCGGCTCGGTGCGGCTGCGCGACCGCGCGATCGTCGGCGAAGCCACGGTCGACTTCATTCGCCAGTTCAAGGTCGACATCGCGCTGATCGGCGTGCAGCGCATCGAGGCCGACGGCACCCTGCGCGACTTCGACCTGCGCGAGGTGAAGGTGGCGCAAACCATCATCGCGCAGGCACGCGAGGTGTGGCTTGCGGCGGACGCGAGCAAGTTCAACCGGCCGGCGATGATCGAACTGGCGACGCTGTCGCAGATCGACCGGCTCTTCACCGACGCCGAACCGCCGCCGCCATTTCCGGCGCTGCTCGACCAAGCCCAGGTGCGCTGCGAGATCGCGCCCAAGGACCACTGACCATGACCTACCTGCTCGCCCTCGACCAAGGCACTTCCAGCTCCCGCAGCATCGTCTTCGGCCGCGAAGGCCGTATCGTCGCCATCGCCCAGCAGGAGCTGACGCAGATCTACCCGCAGCCCGGCTGGGTCGAGCACGACCCGATGGAGATCTGGACCGGCCAGCTCGCCACGGCGCGCGACGTGCTCGCCAAGGCGAAGTTGAGCGCCGGCGACATCCACGCGGTCGGCATCACCAACCAGCGCGAGACCACGGTGTTGTGGAACCGCAAGACCGGCCAGCCGGTGCACCACGCCATCGTCTGGCAAGACCGCCGCGCCGAGCCGCTGTGCGCCAGGCTGCGCGCAGACGGCATGACCGACACCATCCGCGACAAGACCGGCCTGGTGATCGACGCGTATTTCTCCGGCACCAAGCTGCGCTGGCTGCTCGACAACGTGCCCGGCGCGCGCGCCGCGGCCGAGCGCGGCGAGCTCGCCTTCGGCACCGTCG
>JBBJMS010000078.1:0-15079 GCA_037720315.1 Variovorax sp.
TCGGCCTCACGCTGCAGCAGTGCCTCGTGGCCACCCCGGTCAAGCACATCGTGCTGGCGGCCATGGGCGACCGCCTCGGCCTGATGAAGGGCGCGCTCGTCAACTACGTGGTGCGCAACGTCAAGAAGCTGGTGCCGCACTTCAGCCTGCCTGGCGTCGTGCGCTTCAACGAGGCACTCGACAAGGGCGCTGCGCGCTCGCTTGCGCCGCCGGCGGCCGGGCCCGACGATGTCGCCGTGTTGCAGTACACCGGCGGCACCACCGGCGTCTCGAAGGGCGCGGTGCTGCTGAACCGCAACGTCATCGCCAACGTGCTGCAGTCGGAGGCCTGGAACGAGCCCGTGATGCAGAAGGTGCCGGCGGGAGAGCAGCCGACCAGCGTGTGCGCGTTGCCGCTCTATCACATCTTCGCGTTCACCGTGAACATGATGCTCAGCTTGCGCACCGGCGGCAAGCTGATCCTGATCCCAAACCCGCGCGATATCCCGGGCGTGCTGAAGGAGCTGTCGAAGCACACCTTTCACAGCTTTCCCGCCGTCAACACCTTGTTCAACGGGCTTGCAAACCATCCCGACTTCGCCACGGTCAACTGGAAGAACCTGAAGGTGTCGGTCGGCGGGGGCATGGCGGTGCAAGGTGCCGTGGCCAAGCTGTGGCTCGACAAGACCGGCTGTCCGATCTGCGAAGGCTACGGCCTGTCCGAAACCTCGCCTTCGGCGACCTGCAACCCGACCACCAGCACCGCCTTTACCGGCACCATCGGCGTGCCGCTCCCGAGCACGTACCTGAAGCTGCTCGACGACGACGGGCGCGAGGTCCAGCCCGGCCAAGCCGGCGAAATCGCGATCAAGGGACCGCAGGTGATGGCCGGCTACTGGCAGCGTCCCGACGAGACGGCCAAGGTCATGACGGCCGACGGCTACTTCAAGTCGGGCGACATCGGCATCGCGGATGAGCGCGGCTACTTCAAGATCGTCGATCGCAAGAAGGACATGATTCTGGTGTCGGGTTTTAACGTCTATCCGAACGAGATCGAAGAGGTGGTTGCCCAGGTACCCGGCGTGCTCGAATGCGCAGCGGTGGGCGTCGCGGACGAAAAGACAGGCGAAGCCGTGAAGCTGGTGATCGTCAAGAAGAATCCGGAGCTCACCGAAGCCCAGGTGCGGGAGTTCTGCCGTGCCAACCTGACCGGCTACAAGCAGCCCAAGACGGTGGAGTTCCGCACCGAACTGCCCAAGACGCCGGTCGGCAAGATCCTGCGGCGCGAATTGCGCGACAAGAAGTAGCGGCGCCAAGCCTTACTTGAGCCAGCCGCGCTGGCGGAAGTACCACATCGGCACCAGCGCGCTGGCCGCCATGAGCAGCAGCACGAAGGGATAGCCGGCGCTGCCGAGCAGGTCCAGTTCGGGGAACCGCGCCATGTTCATGCCGTAGAGGCTCGCGATCAAGGTGGGCGGCAACAGCGCCACGCTTGCGACCGAAAAGATCTTGATGGTCTTGTTCTGGTTGATGTTGATGAAACCGACGGTCGCATCCATCAGGAAGTTGATCTTGTCGAACAGGAACGCGGTGTGGTTGTCGAGCGACTCGATGTCGCGCAGGATCTGCCGCGCCTCTTCGAACTGGTCGGCATTGAGCATGCGGCTGCGCATCATGAAGCTCACCGCGCGGCGCGTGTCCATCACGTTGCGGCGGATGCGGCCGTTCAGGTCTTCCTGGCGGGCGATGGCGGCGAGCACCTCGCCGGCCAGCTCGTCGCTCACGTTGCCTTCGAGCACCTTCTTGCCCGCGACCTCGAGTTCGTCGTAGATGTTCTCCAGCGTGTCGGCCGAGTACTCGGCATCGGCATCGAACAGCTTCAGCAGCACTTCTTTCGCGTCTTCGATCAGCCCCGGCGCGCGGCGTGCGCGCATGCGAAGCAGGCGGAACACCGGCACGTCTTCGTCGTGGATCGAGAACAGCACGCCGCGGCTTCTCAGTTCCTCGTTGTGCTGGTTGAGGATGAAGGCCACGCGCACCGAACGCGGGTTCTCGTCGTCGTCGATCAGGAAGTCGCTTCGGATGTGCAGTTCGCCGTTGTCTTCTTCGTAGAAGCGCGCCGACTCCTCGATGTCCTCGTCCATCGCATCTTCAGGAATGGACAGGCCGTAGTACTGCTTGATCCAGCGCTTTTCTTCGGTCGTGGGCGACTCCAGGTCGACCCAGATCGGCTGGAACCGCGACAACTCTTCGAGCGCCTCGATCTCTTCCTGGACGAGGCGGCCGTTGGCGAGCGTGAAGATGTTGAGCATGCGGAATTATCTCGCTCGCCGGCTGCGCGCTGGGCCTAGCTGCTGGATGAATGTAAGGGGTATCCACTTAGCTCCAGCGACGCTAACATTACTGGATGCACATCCAGATAGTAGCGCCGGTTGCGGGTCAGGACTACCCCCAGAGCTGGAACGAGTTTCTCGACTGGTTCGCCACCGAAGATGCCTGCCTGGCCTACCTGGAGCGGCTGCGTTGGGCAGGCGGATTCGTCTGCCCGCGCTGCGGCAGCATTTCCGATGCTTACCGGGCCAGCCGCACCCGGCTGATGTGCCGGGCTTGTCAGCACCAAAGCACGGTCACCGCCGGCACCATCTTCGAGAAGACCCGCACGCCGCTGCGCGTGTGGCTGGCAGCGGCGTGGTATCTGACCAATCAGAAGCAGGGCGTCAGCGCCCTGGGGTTGCAGCGCGTGCTCGGCCTGGGCAGCTATCAGACTGCCTGGACCATGCTGCACCGGTTTCGCCGCGCCATGGTGCGCCCGGACCGGGAGCGCCTGAAGGGTCGAGTCGAAGTCGATGAAACCTATCTGGCCCTCACCGACCGCCAGGAGCCGATCTCTGCCGTGGGACGCAAGAGCAGCACCGCCAAGGTGCTGGTAGTCATCGCAGTGGAAACGTTGCAGCCCAAGGGGTTCGGGCGCATCCGTCTGCGCCGCGTTGCCAACGACTCCGCGGCCTGCGTGATTGCGTTCGTGCAGGACGCGATCGAGCCGGGCGCTCAGGTGCGCACCGACGGCTCGGCCGCCTATCGGTCGTTGAAGGAACTGGGCTACGACCACCAGCGCACGGTCATGCTCGGCTCGGAAGTCCCCGCCCATGTGTCCATGGCCGGCGTGCATCGGGTGGCCTCGCTGGTCAAGCGCTGGATTTTAGGCACGCACCACGGCTCGGTTCAGCCCGAGCATCTGGACGCCTACCTGGACGAGTTCGTCTTCCGATTCAACCGCCGCAGCTCGACCTTGCGAGGGATGCTGTTTTACCGGCTGCTCCAGCAGGCGGTGAGCACCGCCCCGGTGACCTACGCGGATGTGGTGCAAAAAGGCAGCAAGGCCGGCACGGCAGGGGTAACATGACTGGATGGACATCCAGTATTTCGACTTGACTGGAGCTAAAAGGATACCCCTTATGAATGTACAGTGAGGACTCCCATGCAAGTCGCGACCGCTGCACCGCCCCTTTCTGACGCGCGAATCGACGCGCGCGCCGCGACGCCGGCGGAGCGGCTGGCGGCGGTGCTGGCCGACCTGAACCAACAGCAGCGCGACGCGGTGACGCATGCGACGGCCGAGCCGCTGCTCGTCATTGCCGGCGCCGGGTCGGGCAAGACCAGCACGCTGGCACACCGGGTCGCCCACCTGATCGCCGGCGGCGTCGATCCGCAGCGCATCCTGCTGCTGACGTTCTCGCGCCGCGCGGCGCAGGAGATGGAAAGGCGCGCCGGACTGGTGGTGGCGCGCGTTCTCGGGCTCAAGTCGCAGGCGCCACCGGCATTGCCATGGGCCGGAACCTTCCACGGCATCGGCGCACGTTTGCTGCGCGAGTACGCGGCGCATATCGGCCTGCAGGAAAACTTCACCATCCACGACCGCGGCGACGCCGAGGACCTGATGGGCCTGGTGCGCAACGACATCGGCCTGGCATCGATGGAGCGGCGCTTTCCGCGCAAGGGCACCTGCCTGTCGATCTACTCGCGTGCGGTGAACACCTGCGCACCGCTCGCCGACGTGCTGAAGCAGGCGTTTCCCTGGTGCGCCGAATGGGAGGTCGAACTCAAGCGGCTGTTCGGCGCCTATGTCGAAGCCAAGCAGCAGCAGCAAGTACTCGACTACGACGACCTGCTGCTGTACTGGGCCGGCATGGTGGCCGAGCCCACGCTGGCGGCCGAGGTCGGCGCACGTTTCGATCATGTGCTGGTCGACGAATACCAGGACACCAACCTGCTGCAGGCCGCCATCCTGAAGGCGCTCAAGCCGAACGGCCGCGGCGTCACCGTGGTCGGCGACGATGCCCAAGCGATCTACTCGTTTCGCGGCGCCACGGTGCGCAACATCCTCGACTTCCCGCGGCAGTTCACGCACGAGGCGCGCATCGTCACCCTGGAACGCAACTACCGCTCGACCCAGCCGATCCTCGATGTCTCCAACGCGGTGATCGCCGCCGCAGCGGAACGCCATGCCAAGACGCTCTGGACCGACAAGCCCTCGGCCGGCCGGCCACGCCTAGTGCTGGTGGCGGACGAGGCGAGCCAGGCGCGCTACGTGGCCGACAGCGTGTTGGCGCAGCGCGAGGGCGGGCTTGCGCTCAAGTCGCAGGCGGTGCTGTTTCGCACCTCGACGCACAGCGCGGCGCTCGAACTCGAACTGGCGCGGCGCAACATCCCGTTCGTCAAGTACGGTGGCCTCAAGTTCCTCGAAGCTGCGCATGTGAAGGATCTGCTCGCGGTGCTGCGCTTTGCAGAGAACCCGCGCGGCCGCATGGCGGGTTTTCGGGTCACGCAGCTGATTCCCGGCATCGGCCCGGTCACCTCGTCGCGGTTGCTCGATGCGATGGCCGAGGCCGCCGATCCGGGCGCGGTGGTGCAGCAGTTCGTGCCGCCGGCCGCCGCGCAGGTCGAATGGGCGCGTTTCGCGGCCATCTATGCGCAACTGCGCGAACCTGCACTGGCCTGGCCGGGCGACGTGGACCTGGCGCTGCAGTGGTATCTGCCCCATCTGGAGCGGCTGCACGATGACGCGGCGCTGCGGCGCGGCGACGTCGAACAGCTCGCGCGTCTGGCCTCGGGCTACGCCTCGCGCGAACGCTTCCTGACCGAACTCACGCTCGACCCGCCCGAGGCCACCAGCGACCGGCCGGGCCCTCCGCTGCTCGACGAGGACTACCTGATCCTCTCGACCATCCATTCGGCCAAGGGCCAGGAATGGACGTCGGTGCACGTCCTCAACGTGGTCGATGGCTGCATCCCGGCCGACGTCGCGCAGGGCGCGCAGGAACTCGAAGAGGAGCGCCGCCTGCTCTACGTCGCGATGACCCGCGCCCGCGACCACCTGTACCTGCTGGTGCCGCAGCGCTTCTATGTCACCCAGCAGGCGGCGCGCGGCGACCGGCACCTCTATGCTGGCCGCACGCGCTTCATTTCGGCCGCAGATGCAGAGCGATTCGAGCAGGAAACCTGGCCCGCCCCGCCGCCCCGTGCGCCGCATGTGCCGCCGCCTTCAGCAACCATCGACCTGCTCAGCCGGATGCGCGCCGCCTGGCGCTGAAGCCGCGGCCCTGCCGTGGGAATGGGATTTGCAATTCGCGGGCGGCATGGGCATAGTGAACCGACCTTTCCCTCTTTCCCTCTCTTCCAATCCCCCCTTTTCCCGTCGCCACGCTTCTCGTCCAGAGAGGCGCGGTTTTTCCCCAACCGTCACTTCCAGGAGGTCATTCATGAATCTGACGATCAGCGGTCATCACCTCGACGTCACCCCCGCGCTTCGCAGCTACGTCACGAACAAGCTGGACCGGATTACCCGCCACTTCGACCAGGTGGTCGATGTGAAGGTGATCCTCACGGTGGAAAAGCAGAAGGAGAAGGAGCGGCGCCAACGTGCCGAGTGCAATATTCACGTCAAGGGCAATGACATGTTCGCCGAGTCGAGCCATGCTGATCTTTACGCGGCCGTCGACGAACTGGTCGATAAGCTCGACCGGCAGGTCGTGCGGCACAAGGACCGCTTGCAGGACCATCACCACCAGGCTCCGAAGCGCCTGATGTAGGCGCTCTTCGGGCAAATACTCTTGCGGGCCGCCTCGGGCGGCCCTTTGCTTTTGGCGGGGCGGGTGCATAATCGCCCCCGCCCCGCACCAACATGAACCGACTCGCGTCCATCCTGCCGCCCGCTCAAGTACTCGTGAGCGTCGATGTCACCAGCAAGAAACGTGCTTTCGAAGAAGCTGGCCTGCTGTTCGAGAACCTGCATGGCCTGGGGCGCGCCCTCATCACCGACAGCCTCTTCGCCCGCGAACGGCTGGGCTCCACCGGACTCGGCCATGGTGTCGCGATTCCCCACGGGCGCATCAAGGGGCTGAAGTCGCCGATGGCCGCGGTGTTCCAGCTGGCGAGCCCGATCGGCTTCGACGCGCCGGACGAACAACCGGTGGTGCTGCTGATCTTTCTCCTGGTGCCCGAGGCGGCCACTCAGAAACACCTCGAAATACTTTCGGAGATCGCCGAGCTGCTCAGCGACGCCGCGTTGCGCGAGCAGATCAAGTCGAGTTCCGATGCCGCGCAGTTGCACGCTCTGATTGCAGGATGGCAGTCTGCCCAGATAGCTTGAACCGCGCGTACCTGCGACGATCCGGCCCATGAAGCCGACCGTCATCAGCGCCGACGCGATGTTCGAAGAGTTCCGCGGCTCCCTTCGTTGGGAGTGGCTGGCGGGGCTCGGCGCATCGGATCGGCAGTTCGACCCCGACGTCATCAGCCGCGCCCCGTCGGCCGCCGACCTGGTGGGCTATCTCAACTACATCCACCCCTACCGCGTGCAGATCCTCGGGGCGCGCGAAGTCGCCTACCTGACGCGGGGCACGGCGGCCGATTGCGTTCGCCGCGTTGCCCGCATCGTCACCCTCGAGCCGCCGATGCTGGTGCTCGCCGACGGGCAGGCCGCGCCCGACGAGCTGCTGTCGATCTGCGAGCGCGCCCAGTTGCCACTGTTCGCCACGCGGGAGTCCTCGGCTTTCGTGATCGACCTGCTGCGCGCATACCTTTCCAAGCACTTCGCCGAGCGCACCTCGATGCACGGCGTGTTCATGGACATCCTTGGGCTCGGGGTGATGATCACCGGCGAATCGGGCCTGGGCAAAAGCGAACTCGGCCTCGAACTGATTTCACGCGGCAACGGCCTGGTGGCCGACGATGCAGTCGACCTGTTTCGCATCAACCAGACCACGCTGGAGGGCCGCTGTCCCGAGCTGCTGCAGAACCTGCTCGAAGTGCGCGGCATCGGCCTACTGGACATTCGTGCGATCTTCGGCGAGACGGCCGTGCGCCGGAAGATGCGGCTCAAGCTGATCGTGCATCTGGTGCGCCGCGACAGCTTCGAGCGCGACTACGAGCGCATGCCCTCGACACCGCTCACGCAGGACGTGCTGGGAATTCCGGTGCGCAAGGTCATCATCCAGGTGGTGGCGGGGCGCAACATCGCGGTGCTGGTCGAAGCCGCGGTGCGCAATTCGATCCTGCAGCTGCGCGGAATCGACACCTACGCCGATTTCGTGGCGCGCCACCACAAGGCAATGGAAAGCGGGTTGGACGAGTAGAAGACAGCGCCTAGCGCTTGCTGACGCAGTCGCCGCAAAGGCCGTACAACGACATCGCGTGGTCCTGCAGGATCCAGCCCTTGTCGGTCGAGATCATCTGCTGGCGGCGTTCGATCTCGGCGTCGTAGAACTCCTCGACCTTGCCGCACGATGTGCAGATCAGGTGGTCGTGGTGCTTGCCCTCGTTGAGTTCGTAGACGGCCTTGCCGCTTTCGAAATGGCTGCGCTCCAGGATGCCGGCCTGCTCGAACTGCGTCAGCACCCGGTAGACGGTGGCCAGGCCGATGTCGGAATGGTCGTTGAGCAGCACCCGGAAAACGTCTTCCGCCGTCATGTGGCGCTGGCTGCCGTGCTGGAAGATTTCGAGGATCTTGAGGCGTGGCAGCGTCGCCTTGAGGCCGGTGTTCTTGAGTTCGTCGATGTTGGCCATGGTGGTTCCTGCGCGAGCCGTGCGGCAGAGGGCCCGCCCGGGGCCAGCCGCTACAATCGCCGATCATATCGCTCCCCTCCGTGCCTCTGCCCCATGCCTGAATTTTCACATCGCCGCCAATGGCTGCTCGCCGGCGCTGTCGCCGCGAGCCTGTGTCTGGGTGCTTGCGGCAGCATCACCGAGCGCTCGCGCAGTGCGCTTTCCGCGGTCACGCCTTACAAGGTCGACGTGGTTCAGGGCAATTTCGTGTCCAAGGAGCAGGTCGAGGCGCTCAAGCCCGGCATGCCGCGCCAGCAGGTGCGTGAAATCCTCGGCACCTCGCTGCTCACCGACGTGTTTCATTCGGACCGCTGGGACTACGTGTTCACCATCCGCAGGCAGGGCGTCGAGCCGCAGCAGCGCCTCCTGACGTTGTTCTTCAAGGGCGAGGCACTCGACCGCTTCGAAGGCGACACGATGCCCAGCGAGGAAGAATTCGTGGCCACGCTCGATACCCGCAAGCGCAGCGGCAAGGTGCCGGTGCTCGTGGCGCCGGAAGACCAGCTCAAGAAGTTCGAGCCGACCTCGGCCGACCAGGCCAAGGCGGCTGCGTCGAATCCGTTGCCGCCGCTGCCCGCGAGCTATCCGCCGCTCGAGTCGGCGCGCTAGCAGCGCAATGCGCCGGCGCGGCCGGCTGCAAATTTTCAAGGTCGTGACGCGTGACTGAATCCTCTTCTTCATCCCCGCCGCGCCGGGTTGCAGTGGCTGGCGCTTCCGGACGCATGGGACACATGCTGATCGAGGCCTTGCGCGACGCGCAGGATTGCCGGCTCGCCGGCGCTCTCGATGTTGCGGGCAGCGCTGCGCTGGGCAGCGACGCCTCGGCCTTTCTCGGGTTCACCAGCGGCATTTCGATTGAAGCCGACTTGCGCACGGGGCTCGAAGGCGCGCAGGTGCTGATAGATTTCACCCGGCCCGAGGGCACGCTGTCGCATCTGGCCGTGTGCCGCGAACTCGGCGTGCAGATGGTGATCGGCACCACCGGCTTCAGCGACGCGCAGAAAGCCCAGATCGCCGAGGCCGCGAAAGACATCGCGATCGTGATGGCGCCCAACATGAGCGTCGGCGTCAACGTTACCTTCAAACTGCTCGAGATGGCGGCCAAGGCGCTTTCGACCGGCTACGACATCGAGATCGTCGAGGCCCACCATCGCCACAAGGTCGATGCACCTTCGGGCACCGCGCTCAAGATGGGCGAGGTGATCGCCGATGCGCTCGGCCGCGACCTGAAGGACTGCGCGGTCTATGCGCGCGAAGGCGTGACCGGCGAGCGCGATCCGTCGAGCATCGGCTTTGCGACCATCCGGGGCGGCGATATCGTCGGCGACCACCAGTGCTGTTCGCCGGCACCGGCAGCGCATCGAGATCACGCACAAGTCGGCCAGCCGGGCGACCTATGCGCAGGGCAGCTTGCGCGCCGTGCGATTCCTCGCGGCAAAGAAAGCCGGCCTGTTCGACATGTTCGACGTGCTGGGTCTGCGCTAGAGGCATGAGCGTTCTGCTGCTGCTCACCCAGGGCGACGGCATCAGCCGTTCCGTGGCGGTGCTGCTGCTGCTGATGTCGGTGGCGACCTGGGTGGCGATCGTCTGGAAAGCATGGCTCCTGCGCGGCGGCACGCGCAGCGTGGTGCGCAGCATCGCCGCCTTCTGGCAGTCGCCGTCGCTAGCGGACGCCGAGCAGCGCCTGAAGGCGTTCGACCGCGCGGCGCTGGTCTGGCCCGCCGTGCGCGCCGTCCAAAATCTTGCGGCGGTGGCCGACGGCAGCACGCTCGGCAGCGCCGGCGACCGGAACCTCCGGCTCACGCGCGCTCTGCGCGACGCCCTGCATGCCGCTTTGCGGCGGCTTCAGGCCGGGCAGATCCTGCTGGCCACAGTCGGTGCGACGGCGCCCTTCGTCGGGTTGCTCGGCACCGTCTGGGGCATCTACGGCGCGCTGGCCGGCATTGCCGGTGAAACCGGCGGATTCACCATCGACAAGGTGGCCGGCCCGGTCGGCGAGGCGCTGATCATGACGGCGCTCGGCTTGGCGGTCGCGATTCCGGCCGTACTCGCCTACAACGTGTTCGGCCGGGTGGCCGGCCGCATCGAGGCCGAGCTCGAAGGCTTGCGCACGACCTGCTCGGCACGCTGGGCGAGCCGGCACGGCGCGAGACGCCGCTCGCGCCCGCACGACCCATGCCGGTCTAGCAGCAGACGCGCAAGCATGGCCTTCGGTCGCACCAACCTCGCCAGCAGCGCCACGGGTGGGCTTGCGATCGGCGCAGGCGGACAGCGCCCGATGTCCGACATCAATGTCACGCCGCTGGTCGACGTGATGCTGGTGCTGCTGGTGATCTTCATCATCACCGCGCCCTTGATGGCGAGTTCGATCAAGCTCGACCTGCCGAGCACCGACGCCGGGCGGTCCGCCGACGCGCCGAAGTTCGTGAGCGTCGTGGTCGATGCGGCGGGCAAGGTGTTCCTGAACGACCAGGCCGTCACGCCCGAAGAACTCGCAGTCCGGCTCGCAGGCGCCGCCGCCGGGAACCGCGACACCGAAGTGCAGCTGCGTGCCGACCGGACCGTGCCCTACGGCACGATCGTCGAACTGATGGCGATCGCCAACAAGGCCGGACTGAGCCGCATCGGCTTCGTGACCCAGGCGCCGCCCAAGTAGCGCCTCGTCAAACGGTCACTGGCTTGGTGCGCCAGATGTCGTGCGCGTACTCCGCGATCGTCCGGTCCGAAGAGAACGCGCCCATGCCCGCGACGTTCATGATCGCCATGCGCGTCCAGGCGTCGGCGTCCCTGTAGAGCGCGTCGACGCGCGCCTGCGTTTCGACGTAGCCCGCATAGTCGGCCAGCAGCAGGTACTTGTCGCCGTCATTCACCAGCGCCTCGAAGATCGCGTGATAGCGCCCGGGTTCCCCGGGCGAGAAGGCGCCGTCGCGGATGGCGTCGAGCACGCGCCGCAGTTCGGCATTGGCCTCGTAGATGTCGCGCGGCCGGTAGCCGGCGGCGCGAATCTCCGCCACTTGCGGTGTGGTGTGCCCGAAGATGAAGATGTTGTCGTCGCCGATGTTCTCCTTCATCTCGACATTGGCGCCGTCGAGCGTGCCGATGGTGAGCGCGCCGTTGAGCGCGAACTTCATGTTGCCGGTGCCCGACGCCTCCGTGCCCGCGGTCGATATCTGCTCGGAAAGGTCGGCCGCCGGAATCACGATCTCGGCCAGGCTCACGCTGTAGTTCGGCAGAAACAGCACCTTCAGCAACTTGCCCGCCCGAGGGTCGCCGTTGATCACGGCGGCCACATCGTTGATGAGGCGGATCACCTGCTTGGCTACGGCGTAGGCCGATGCAGCCTTGCCCGCGAACACCACCACGCGCGGAACCACGTCGGCCGTGCGGCCGGCCTCGTGCGCGTCGACGATGCGCTGGTAGCGCGCGATCACGTGCAGCACGTTGAGCAGCTGGCGCTTGTATTCGTGGATGCGCTTGACCTGCACGTCGAACATGGCGTCGGTGTCGAGGACGATCCCGAGGTTCTGCTCGACCCAGTTGGCCAGGCGCAGCTTGTTCTCGCGCTTGGCGTGGCGAAACGCGCGCGCAAATGCCGGTTGGTCGGCCATTGGCCGCAGTGCCTCCAGCTGCGTCAGGTCGCGGCGCCAGCCACGGCCGATGCGCCGGTCGAGCAGCGATGCGAGCGGCGGGTTGGCTTGCGCCAGCCAGCGCCGCGGCGTGACGCCGTTGGTCTTGTTGTTGAAGCGCGTTGGATAAAGCTTTGCGAAGTCGGCAAAGATGGATTGCGTCATCAGCTCGGAATGCAGCCCCGAGACGCCGTTGATCGAATGGCTCGCCAGCACCGCAATGTGCGCCATGCGCACCCGGCGTTCGCCGGTTTCATCGATCAGCGAGAGCCGGCGCAGCAGTTCGACTTCGGGGCCGACCTCCCGCTGCACGGCGGCGAGGAAGCGCGCATTCATCTCGAAGAGAAGCTGCATGTGCCGCGGCAGCACCCGGCGCATCAGCTCGACCGGCCAGGTTTCCAGCGCTTCGTGCATCAGCGTGTGGTTGGTGTAGCTGAACACCTTTTCGGTCAGCGCCCAGGCTGCGTCCCAGATCAGGCCGTGCTCGTCGATCAGAAGGCGCATCAGCTCTGGCACGGCGAGCACCGGGTGCGTGTCGTTCAGGTGGATGCTCACCCGCTCCGGGAGCTTGTCGAAGTTCTCATGGGTGCGCAGGTAGCGGCGCAGCAGGTCCTGCACGCTGGCGCTGACGAAGAAGTACTCCTGGTGCAGCCGCAGTTCGCGCCCGGACGGCGTGGAGTCGTCGGGGTAAAGCACGCGCGAGACGTTTTCCGAATGGTTCTTGCTCTCCACGGCGGCCATGTAGTTGCCGCGGTTGAAGGCCGACAGGTCGATCTCCTCGGTGGCGCGCGCGGACCACAGCCGCAGGGTGTTGGTGGCCAGAGTTCCATAGCCCGGAATGATGGTGTCGTAGGCCATGGCCAGCACGTCGTGCGAATCGGTCCAGCAGGGCGCTCCGTCGCGTTGCACCACATCGCCGCCGAAGCGGACGCGGTATGTCACTTCGGGGCGCTGGAACTCCCACGGATTGCCGCGCGTGAGCCAGTAGTCCGGCGTCTCGATCTGCTGGCCGTCGACCATCTTCTGGCGAAACATGCCGTACTCGTAGCGGATGCCGTAGCCGAAGCCCGGCACGCCGAGCGTGGCCATCGAATCCAGAAAGCACGCGGCCAGCCGCCCCAGGCCGCCGTTGCCCAGGGCGGCATCGGGCTCGCGCTCGGCGATCGCCTCCAGGTCGATTTTGAAGTCCGCCAGCGCATCGCGCACGGTGTCGTAGAGGTCCACCGCGAGCAGCGCGTTGGTGAACGTGCGCCCGATCAGGAACTCCATCGACATGTAGTAGACGCGCTGGTCCTGTGCGTAGTTGGCCCGCGTGGTGGCCATCCAGCGTTCGACCAGCTGGTCGCGCACGGCCAAGGTGGTTGCGTGCAGCCAGTCGTCCTGGCTGGCGGTGACCGGGTCCTTGCCGACGGCGTAGATCAGCTTGTTGGCGACGGCGCGCTTGAAGGCGGCCACGTCGCGGTCGGGGTGGTCGTAGGCGAAGTCCTTGATGGGCATGGCAGCTTTGGAAAACAGTTGAGCGCGAAAGGCTACCGTACTTGGGGGCGCGCATCTGTGTCGGTTCGCAAGCCCGGTGCGCCCAGGCGGGCCGCGGCCGTACCCGCGATAATCCGCCTTCTCCCGGCCGCCTGCCGCCGGGCCTGCCCGAAGCCCAATGAACCCCAGCTACAAACCCAGCGACGTCGAGTCGGCCGCCCAGGCCTCCTGGACGGCCGCCGACGCCTACCGCGTGACCGAGGACGCGCGAAAGAAAAAGTATTACGCCTGCTCGATGCTGCCGTATCCGAGCGGCAAGCTGCACATGGGCCATGTGCGCAACTACACCATCAACGACATGCTCACGCGCTATCTGCGCATGAGCGGCTACAACGTGCTGATGCCGATGGGGTGGGACGCCTTCGGCCTGCCGGCCGAGAATGCGGCGCTCAAGAACGGCGTGCCGCCGGCCCAGTGGACGCACGACAACATCGCCTACATGAAGCAGCAGCTCCAGGCGATGGGCCTCGCGATCGACTGGAGCCGCGAGATCGCGACCTGCGAGCCGGCCTACTACAAGTGGAACCAGTGGCTGTTTTTGAAGATGCTCGAAAAAGGCATCGCCTATCGCAAGACGCAACTGGTCAACTGGGACCCGGTCGACCAGACCGTGCTGGCCAACGAGCAGGTCATCGACGGCAAGGGCTGGCGCACCGGCGCCACGGTCGAGCGGCGCGAGATCCCCGGCTATTACCTGAAGATCAGCGACTATGCCGATGAGTTGCTGGAGCACACGCAGCACAGGCTTCCGGGCTGGCCCGAGCGCGTCAAGCTGATGCAGGAGAACTGGATCGGCAAGAGCGAAGGCGTGCGCCTGGCCTTCCCCCACGACATCGAGGACGAGCACGGCCAGCCGATCCAAGGTGGGCGCATGTACGTCTTCACCACCCGCGCCGACACCCTCATGGGCGTCACCTTCTGCGCCGTGGCGCCAGAGCATCCGCTCGCGTTGCATGCGGCGAAGACCGATCCGAAAGTCGCCGCCTTCATCGAGGAATGCAAGGGCGGCGGCACCACCGAGGCCGAACTCGCCACGCAGGAAAAGAAGGGCGTCGCCACCGGCCTCTCAGTGAGGCATCCGATCACCGACGAGCCGGTGCCGGTGTGGGTCGGCAACTACGTGTTGATCGGTTACGGCGACGGCGCGGTGATGGGCGTGCCGGCGCACGACGAACGCGACTTCGCCTTTGCCAACAAATACGGCATCGAGATCATCCAGGTGGTGCTGGTCGACCACGAACCGCATTTCGACTACCACCGCTGGCAGGACTGGTATGGCGACAAGCAGCGCGGCGTGACCATCAATTCCGACAACTTCAGCGGCATGTCGCATGCCGAGGCGGTCAAGGCGGTGGCGCATGCGCTCGGGCAGAAGGGCCTGGGCGAGACGCAGACAACCTGGCGCCTGCGCGATTGGGGCGTGAGCCGGCAGCGTTACTGGGGCACGCCGATTCCCATCATCCACTGCGACGAACATGGCGCGGTGCCGGTGCCCGAGCAGGATCTGCCGGTCGTGCTGCCGACCGATTGCGTACCCGACGGTTCGGGCAACCCGCTCGTCAAGCACGAAGGCTTCCATGCCGGCGTGGTCTGTCCGGTCTGCGGCAAGCCCTCCCGGCGCGAGACCGACACGATGGACACCTTCGTCGACAGCGCCTGGTACTACATGCGCTACTGCGACCCGCAGAAGAGCGACGCCATGGTCGGAGCCGGCACCGCCTACTGGATGCCGATGGACCAGTACATCGGCGGCGTCGAGCACGCCATCCTGCACCTGCTCTACGCGCGCTTCTGGACCCGCGTGATGCGCGACATGAAATTGGTCGGTTTCGACG
>JBBJMS010000237.1:0-4057 GCA_037720315.1 Variovorax sp.
GCCTGTTCGAGATGTTCAGCCGCGGCAACCGCCACAGCGGCCGCAACCAGGGCGGGCTCGGCATCGGCCTGGCGCTCTCGCGGCGGCTGGCGCAAATGCACGACGGAACGCTCGATGTGGCGAGCGACGGGCCGGGCGCGGGCAGCGTCTTCACAGTCAGGCTTCCGGCCGTGGACGCCGGACTCGAAGCGGTTGCCGAACCGGTCGAAAAGCCGGGCCTGGCTCGAACCCGCGTGCTGGTGATCGACGACAACCGCGACGCTGCCGACTGCCTCGGCCTGCTGCTCGATTCGCTGGGCGCCGAGGTGCGTGTGGCGCACGACGGCGCTGTCGGGCTCGAAATCGCCGCGTCGTGGCAGCCGTCGGTGGTGCTGCTCGACATCGGCATGCCCGGCATGAACGGCTACGAAGTGGCGCGCACGATTCGCAGCCGTGGTTCGCAGCCCCGCCCCGCGTTGGTGGCGCTCACCGGCTGGGGCCAGGAAGAAGACCGCAGGCGCGCAACCGAGGCGGGCTTCGACCACCATCTGGTGAAGCCGGCGGACATCGACGGGCTGCAGCGGCTGCTGGCTTCGATCCAGGCGCAGACATGAAGCCGCGCACGATGCGCCGCCGCTTGACGTGCGCGCTGTCGGCTGCGCTGGCATTGGCGGCGGTGTCAGGCTGCGCGCTGGTGGTGCGTGGAACGCAGCAAAACATCCGGGTCGACGCGGTTTCGCCGTCCGGAAAAGCCATCGAAGCGCTCGAGTGCCGCCCGACGGGCATCTCGCAAGGCAAGGTGGTGACGACGGCGAAGATCGTCTCGCGCGGACTTGGGCCTCGTCAGTCTGGCGGTGGGCGGGCTCGTCAGCGCGACCATCGACCAGTTGACGGGCGCAGCTTATGCGTATCCGGATTGGATCACGCTCGTGGCCGGAGAGCACAGGCTCTACGACTGCAGCGCCACGCCGCGTGCCGTTCTCGTCGAACGCGGCGGCGGCTACGAACTGCACCGGGTGCCATGCGCCGAGGGTGCCGAGCTGTCCGTGCGCTGCGAGTTCGGCAGCTGCCGGATGCTCGCGGCGGAAACGGTGAGTGCTACTCCTTGACCGAACCGGTGAGCCCCGACACGTAGTACTCGACGAAGAACGAATAGATGAAGGCCACCGGCAGCGAGCCGAGCAGCGCGCCGGCCATCAGCGGGCCCCACTGGTAGACGTCGCCCTGCACCAACTCGGTCACGACGCCGACCGGCAGCGTCTTGATCTCGGACGACGAGATGAAGGTGAGCGCGTAGATGAACTCGTTCCACGACAGCGTGAAGGCAAAGATGCCGGCCGAGATGAGCCCGGGCACGGCCAGCGGAAGCACGATCTTCACCAGGATCTGCCAGCGGTTTGCGCCGTCGATCAGCGCGCACTCTTCGAGCTCGGCCGGGATCGAGCGAAAGTAGCCCATCAGGAGCCAGGTGCAGAACGGAATCAGGAAAGTCGGGTAGGTGAGGATGGCGCCCGCGGGTGTCGAACAGGCCCAGGTTGAACACCACGTTCGCGAGCGGAATGAACAGGATCGACGGCGGCACCAGGTAGGCCAGGAAGATCGACAGCCCCACATGCTTGGCGCCGCGAAAGCGCAGCCGCTCGATGGCGTAGGCCGCGAACACCGAGGCCGCGAGCGAGAAGAAGGTGGCCACCACGGACACCAGCACCGTGTTCCAGAGCCACGCGGATAGGACGTTCGAACAGCAGCCGGGAAGTGCGCCAGCGTCGGCCCGATGACCCAGAACGGATTGCCGTCGCGCGAGAGCAGTTCGGCGTCGGGCTTCACCGAGGTGATCGCCATCCAGTAGAACGGGAACAGCAGCACGATCAGGAACGCGACCAGCGGCGCATACACGGTGACCGCCTTGCGCGGCACCGTCTCCAGATAGCCCATGCCGGCGGTGTCGACCTGCCCTTCCTTGCTCATTGCATTGCCCTCATTTGTCCGAACCGCCCTGCTGCCAGGCACGGCGCTGCAGGCCGAAGAAGCTGAACATCACGCAAGCCAGCAGGAAGGGCACCATCGCGATGGCGATGGCCGCGCCTTCGCCGAGCGCGCCGCCGGAGATCGCGCGCTGGAACGACAGCGTGGCCATCAGGTGCGTGGCATTGAGCGGCCCGCCGCGCGTGATGACGTAGATGAGCTGGAAGTCGGTGAATGTGAACAGCACCGAAAAGGTCATCACCACCGCGATGATCGGCGTGAGCAGCGGCATCGTGACGTGGCGGAATTGCTGCCAAGGCGTGGCGCCGTCGATGGCCGAGGCTTCGTAGTACGAGGGCGAGATGGTCTGCAAGCCGGCGAGAAGCGTGATCGCCACGAAGGGCACGCCGCGCCACACGTTGGCGGCGATCACCGAGAAGCGGGCATTCCACGGATCGCCGAGGAAGTCGATGTAGGTGTCGATCAGCCCCATCTTCACCAGCGCCCAGCTGATGATGGAAAACTGCGAGTCGTAGATCCACCAGAAGGCAATGGCCGACAGCGCCGTCGGCACGATGTAGGGCAGCAGGATGACGGCGCGAAAAAAGGTCTTGAAGCGGATGTTCTTGTTGAGCAGCACAGCGAGCCAGAGCCCGAGAAAGAACTTGAACACGCTCGCCACCGTCGTGTAGAAAAGCGTGTTGAAGAGCGCCAGCCGCGTGACCGCGTCGCCCCATAGGTACTCGTAGTTCTCGAGCCCGACCCACTCGCCCGGCCGGCCCACCTTGGCGTCAGTGAAGCCCAGGTAGGTGCCAAGGCCGAGCGGATAGGTCAGAAACAGCAGCAGCAGCAGCGCCGCCGGCGCCATGAACAACAAGCCGAGGGCGTTGCGGCTGTTCTGCAGTTTCGCGAGCAGCATCGTGAGTGCCGGTCAGAGCTTGTAGTAGCGCTCGGCACGCTTTTGCGCGCGCTCGGCGGCTTCCTTCGGCGTCCTCGCGCCGCTCGCGGCCTCGGCCACCATGTTCGGGATGATGAAGTCGGCCGCGGCGCCGGCCGACGCATAGCCCAGCTTGCCGTCGAAGCCGGCCGGACGCAGGTTCTTCACCGAGTCGCGGTACGGCATGTGCTTGGGGTCGGAGGTCCAGATCGTGCTCGCCTCGTAGGCCCGCAGCGGCGCCGCAACGTAGCCGCCGCCGCCCTGCAGCCAGGGGTCGAACTGCTCCTTCTCCATCATGAAGCGCAGGAACTCCTTGGAGGCCTGCGGGAACTTGGTGTACTTCATGACCATCTGGTTGAAGAACAGATGCGACTCGGTCGGCACGCCCACCGGACCGATCGGGAATACGGCGTGGTTGATGTCCGCAGCCAGCTCCTTGACCTTCGGGTCGGGCGAGTTCTTGGCGGCGTAGTAGATCGAGATGCCGTTGTTGGTGACGCTGATCTGGCTGTCGAGAAAGGCCTTGTTGTTGTTCGGGTCGAGCCACGACAGCGTGCCCGGGATGAAGTTGGCATACAGCTCCTTGGCGTACTCCAGCGCCTTCAGCGTCTCGGGGCTGTCGATGACGACCTTGCTGCTCTTGTCGACCAGTTTGCCGCCGTGCGACCACACCAGCCAGTTGGTCCAGGTCGCATCGCCGGTGGCATTGCCGAGCGCCATGCCGCCGGGCGTGCCCTTTTCCTTCAGCGCCCTGTAGAGCTTCAGGAACTCGTCGGTCGTCTTCGGGAAAGTGTCGAATCCGGCCGCCTTGACCATGCTCTCGCGGTAGACGATGAGCGAGCCCGATGCGCCCAGCGGCAGGCCGATCCACTTCTTGCCATCCGGCCGCATGAAGGCCTCGGCCGCGGGATACCAGCCGCCGTACTTCTTGCCCAGGTATTCCGCCAGGTCGGTGACGTCGAGCAGCTTGTCCGGATAGAGATTGGCGTCGTCGTTGGTCGACAAGATGATGTCCGGCCCGGCACCGGTATTGGCTGCCACCGCGGCCTTGGGCCGCACGTCTTCCCAGCCTTCGTTGTCGACCCGCACCTCGATGCCGGTCGCATCGCTGAACTTCTTCACGTTCGCCATGTAGGCGTCGATGTCGCCCTGCACGAAGCGGCTCCAGCGCAGTAC
>JBBJMS010000079.1:0-14861 GCA_037720315.1 Variovorax sp.
CCGGCGGCGCGGACACTGCGGCCAAGTTCCTGCAGCGTTTTGCCTGCGACTTCAAGTGGGCCCACCGCGACATCGCGGGCACGGCATGGAAGAGCGGCGCTGCCAAGGGATCGACGGGGCGGCCTGTCGGCTTGCTGCTGAACTATCTGATGAATCGCGCCCGCCAGGAGGCCGCAAAGGCAGCACCCGCCGGCGCCCGAGGCGCGCGCAAGACCCGCAGCGTCCGCTCCGCCGCATGACCGAGATCGACTTCCACTTCAACACACCCGACAAGGTGAACTACGCCTGTCGCTTGCTGCGCAAGGCGGTGGGCGCGCGGGGCGCGCGCGTCGTTGTCGTGGCGGATGCAAGCATGCTGGACGCGGTTGACCTGGCCCTCTGGACTTGTGCGCCGACGGAGTTCGTCGCGCATTGCCGCAGCAGCGCCGGCAGCAGCGAGCCGCACACCGTCGCCCGCTCGCCCGTGGTGCTTGCCGAGGCGGCGTCGGGCCGCTGCCGCATCAGCGGGTGCTGGTGAATCTCGGCATCGACCTGCCCTCGGCTTCGAGCGCTTCGAACGTCTGATCGACGTCGTGACCGCTGACGGCACGATCGCCTGGCCGCCCGCCGCCGCTGGCGGCTATGCAGATCGCGGCTATGCGATCCGGCGCCACGACTTGCGGAAAGTGCCTCCTGATGACCGGCCCACAACGCACTCCACCACGTTTCGTGCCCACGCTGACGATGGTGGTGGAATCCGCGCAGGCCCCGACCGTCGCGCAAGCCGCGCCACCGGAGGCGCAAGCGGAAGCCATCGCTGCTTCTGCACCTTTGCAAGCGATCGCGCTCGACCCAGGCGCCCAGCTCTCCGAAGCCGAGGCCTTTCGGCTCGAAGAGCAGTTGCTGCATCGCGTGCTGCAGCGCATCGATCTTTCTCTGGAAGAGCGTTTGAGCGACACCGTGTCCGCCGCGGTGCAGCAACAGCTCGACACCATGATCCCGGCTTTGCGCGCCGAAATCGAGAGTGTTCTGCGCAGTCTCGTCATCGAAGCGCTGGCCCAGGAGCTTTCTGACAACACAGGGTCTACGCCAGCTTTTGGTGCAGAAACCTTGGGCTAAACTGCGCGCCGGGTCGAAGCGCGACAGGCGCTGCCGGTCCTGCGGCGTGAAACTTGCTCAGGACTTGAATGCGGATCGAAAGACCGTCTTATCCACTCTCACTCATCAATGTTCTGGAGGTTTCCCATGCAATTGAAATGGACTGCCGTCGCGCTGGCCGCTCTCACGCTCGTGGCTTGCGGCAAGAAGGAAGAAGCCGCTGCACCGGCCGCTACTCCCGCACCGACCGCCGCGGCGCCTGCACCCGCCGCGCCTCCAGCCGATGCATTGGTGGTCAAGATCGGCCACGTCGGCCCGACCAGCGGCGCCATCGCCCACCTCGGCAAGGACAACGAGTTCGGCGCGCGCATGGCCATCGAAGACCTCAATGCTCAGAACTTGAAGATCGGCGACAAGGTTGCCAAATTCGAACTGCTGGCCGAAGACGATGCAGCCGACCCGAAGCAGGGCACCGCTGTGGCGCAGAAACTGGTCGACAGCAAGGTCAACGGTGTGGTCGGCCACCTGAACTCAGGCACCACCATTCCAGCGTCCAAGCTGTACAGCGATGCCGGCATTCCGCAGGTTTCGCCTTCGGCCACCAATCCCAAGTACACGCGCCAGGGTTTCAAGACCACCTTCCGCGTGGTGGCTGACGACACTCAGCTTGGCGGCACGCTCGGCAAGTACGCGGTCGAGACGCTCAAGGGTAAGAACATCGCTGTCATCGACGACCGCACGGCTTACGGCCAGGGCGTGGCGGAAGAGTTCGAGAAGGCCGTCAAGGCTGCTGGCGGCACCATCGTCGGCCATGAATTCACGACCGACAAGTCGACCGACTTCAATGCCATCCTGACCAAGCTCAAGGGCACCAAGCCCGACGTGCTGTTCTTCGGCGGCATGGACGCCGTGGGCGGCCCGATGCTCAAGCAGGTCAAGCAGCTCGGCATGAACGTCAAGTTCATGGGCGGCGACGGCCTGTGCACCGGCGAATTGGCAAAGCTGGCTGGCGATGCCATCGGCGAAGAGATGGTCGTGTGCGCCGAAGCCGGCGGCGTGGATGGAGAGTTCAAGCAGCCTCTGGAAGACTTCAAGACCAAGTTCAAGGCCAAGAACGGCGTGGACGTCCAGATCTACGCACCTTACGTGTACGACGCTGTCAATGTGCTGGCCCAGGCGATGGTCAAGGCCGGTTCTTCGGATCCGGCGAAATACCTGCCCGAACTCGGCAAGATCCAGCACAAGGGCGTGACCGGCCCGATCGCCTTCGACGAAAAGGGCGACATCAAGAACGGTGCACTCACCATCTACACCTACAAGGGTGGTGCGCGCACGCAGATCGCTGTCGTGCGCTGAAGGCGCTGCACGACAATCAAAAAGGGGCCTTCGGCCCCTTTTTTCATGACTGCGGATGCGCCTCTTCTTTGCAATACTCGAAGAAGGCATCCAGCTCCTTCGATTTGTGGAACACTGCGTTGGCACCCAGCGCCATGCAGCGCGCGCGGATGTCGGCATTCACGTAGTTGCTGAGTACCACGGCGCGCTGCCGCGGCAGGCGATCCCTGCAGCGCCTCAAAACGCCCAGGCCCGAACCTTCTTTGAGGAACAGGTCCACGATCAGCAACTGCCATTCGCCGGGATGCGAGACAAGCCAGCCGTGCGCATCCCTTTCGGTCTCGGCAAACCCCGACACCGTCGCGTCCGTCAGATCCTCGAGCGCGGGAATCAGGTTGTCTCGAATCGTTCTGCTGTCTTCGACCACGAACGTGAAGAGGGCCATGCGTGTTTTTGCCGTTGAGAAGGCATGGACCGTACCGATCGACAACAGGAGAGTGCCGGCGACAGCGGCCCGGCGCGATGTAGGAAAAACCGGTCGGGCGCTGCGGCGGGCGCCGCTCAGCGCTCTTCGTGCTCGACGGCGTTGCCTTGCTTTTCGATCTCGTGCGCCAAGGCTGCGCTGACCTCGGCCACTTGCTGAGCCCAGTCGGCCAGCTTTTTCTCGAGTTCGCCCGTGTGTTCGATGGCCTGGGCCACATCGCCCACCTGCACGTCTTTCGGGAGTTCCTGGTCCAGCACCGTGTTGATGACGGCGAGGTCTTCGGACGCGCGTTGCACGTCGGCGGCGATCGCTTCCGTCTTGTCCAAGGTTTGATCCAGCGGCGCGGCTGCGCGATGCGGGGGGCGACGTCCGGGCATCCGGGCTCCTTTTGGAGATCTGAAAAAGTAATGCAATCGTACTGCTTACCGATGCAATGAAAAAGCCCCGGCACGCGGGGCATTCATCAAAACTCAAGGGCAGAGATGGTGCGATGTTGGAACCATCACTGGCGGAGCAGGCGGGATTCGAACCCGCGGAGGGCTATTAACCCTCACACGCTTTCCAGGCGTGCGACTTAAACCGCTCATCCACCGCTCCGAAGCGCGCGATTGTAGCAGCGGCCCCGGGCGATTCAGCTTGCGCCAGGCGTTGTCTTGCCCGCCTGCACCATCCGCATGGCCGAGGCAATGAGCGCTGCGGTCTCGGTCATGTTGCTCGGCACGATCAGGGTGGTTGTGGCGTCCGCTGCGACCTTGCCATAGGCCTCGACCGCGCGTTCGGCAACTCTCAACTGGACCGCCTGCTCGCCGCCGGGCTGGCGGATCGCCGCGGCCACGCGCTCGATGGCGTCGGCGGTTGCATCGGCCACGGCGGTGATGGCCGCCGCCTCGCCCTGGGCGTTGTTGATTTGCGCCTGCTTCTCTCCTTCGGAACGCGCGATGAATGCCTCGCGTTCGCCGGTCGCGATGTTGATCTGCTCCTGGCGGCGGCCTTCCGATGCAGCGATCAGCGCGCGCTTCTCGCGCTCGGCGGTGATCTGGCGCTGCATGGCAAGCAGGATTTCCTTCGGCGGGGTGAGGTCCTTGATTTCGTAGCGCAGCACCTTCACGCCCCAGTTGAGCGCCGCCTCGTCGATCGCGGCCACCACTTGCGCGTTGATGATGTCGCGCTCTTCGAAGGTTTTGTCGAGTTCGAGCTTGCCGATCACGCTGCGAAGCGAGGTCTGCGCGAGCTGCGTGACGGCCACGATGTAATTGGAAGATCCGTAGCTCGCCCGCATCGGGTCGGTCACCTGGAAATACAGGATGCCGTCAACCTGAAGCTGCGTGTTGTCGCGCGTGATGCATATCTGGCTTGGCACATCGAGCGGTATTTCCTTCAAGCTGTGCTTGTAGGCCACCTTGTCGATGAACGGGATGAGGAAGTTGGCGCCCGGCGTCATCGTGCCGTGGTACTTGCCGAGCCGCTCGCGCACCCACGCGTTTTGCTGCGGCACGAACTTGACCGACTGGCTGATGAAGATGACGGCAATGACCAGGATGACGAGCGGTACTGCGAGTTCCATGCGATGTTTTCCTTCTCTGTGATTTCTTCTTACTGGACCTTGTCGACAACCAGGCGGCTGCCGATGACCTGGGTCACCTTATGCTCTCCGATCGACGGCGTGCTTCCGGTGCGCGGCACAACCGTCCACTGCGCGCCACGATAGCGCACGGTAGCCGTGCCGTCGGCGTTCCACGCGTCGATGAAGACGCTCTCGCCGACATCCAGGTTGACGTCGCGATTGGCGCCGCTCGGCGGTTCGGCAGGCCGGCCGCGACGGACCATGTGCCAGGCGAACACCGCGCCGACGCCGACCACCGCAGCGACCAGCACCTGAAGCGGCAGCGCCGCGCCGGCATGCGCCGAGAGCGCGGCAGCGGCAAAACCCGCACCGAGCAGCAGCAGGTAGACCGTGCCGGAAAGTAGTTCCAGAACGATGGCACCGCCTGCAAGCAGCCACCAGACAACCGAACTCGCCATGACCTCTCCTCTTTATTGAACGCCACGCATTCTGTGTCAAACCCGACTGCTTTCGTCTTGTGAATTCCGTACACTTCGCGCCTATTTGCCCGTCCGGAGCCCGCTCATGAAATTCCGCTTTCCGATCGTCGTCATCGACGAGGACTTCCGCTCCGAGAACACTTCCGGCCTCGGCATCCGCGCGCTTGCACAAGCCTTCGAGAAGGAAGGCTTCGAAGTGCTGGGCGTCACCAGCTACGGCGACCTGAGCCAGTTCGCGCAGCAGCAGAGCCGCGCCAGCGCCTTCATCCTGTCGATCGACGACGAAGAGTTCACCGTCGGGCCCGACCTCGACCCTGCGGTGCTGAACCTGCGCAACTTCATCGGCGAGGTGCGCCGCAAGAACGCCGATGTGCCGATCTACATCTACGGCGAGACCCGCACGTCGCGTCATATTCCCAACGACATCCTGCGCGAACTGCACGGCTTCATCCACATGTTCGAGGACACGCCGGAGTTTGTGGCACGCCACATCATCCGCGAGGCCAAGAGCTATCTCGAAGGCGTGCAGCCGCCGTTCTTCAAGGCACTGATCGACTACGCGGAAGACGGCTCGTACTCGTGGCATTGCCCCGGGCATTCAGGCGGCGTGGCTTTCCTGAAGAGTCCGGTGGGGCAGATGTTCCATCAGTTCTTCGGCGAAAACATGCTCCGCGCGGACGTCTGCAATGCGGTCGAGGAACTCGGCCAATTGCTCGACCACACTGGCCCGGTGGCCGCCAGCGAGCGCAATGCCGCACGCATCTTCAATGCCGACCACTGCTTCTTCGTGACCAACGGCACCAGCACCAGCAACAAGATGGTGTGGCATCACACGGTGGCGCCGGACGACGTGGTGGTGGTCGACCGCAACTGTCACAAGTCGATCCTGCATGCGATCGTCATGACCGGCGCGATCCCCGTCTTCATGAAGCCGACGCGCAATCACTTCGGCATCATCGGCCCCATCCCAAAAAGCGAGTTCGAGCAGTCGGCCATCAAGGCCAAGATCAAGGCCAACCCGCTGCTCGCGCATGTCGATCCCGACAAGGTCAAACCGCGCGTGATGACGCTCACCCAGTCGACTTACGACGGCGTGATCTACAACACCGAAATCATCAAGAACATGCTCGACGGCTACGTCGACACCCTGCATTTCGACGAGGCCTGGCTGCCGCATGCGGCCTTCCATCCCTTCTACGGCGCCTACCACGCGATGGGCAAGCGCCGCGTGCGGCCGAAGGAATCGCTCGTTTTCGCGACCCAGTCGACGCACAAGCTGCTCGCCGGCATCAGCCAGGCCAGCCATGTGCTGGTGCAGGATTCGCAGAACCGGGCGCTCGACCGCGACCTGTTCAACGAGGCCTACCTGATGCACTCGTCCACCAGTCCGCAGTACGCGATCATCGCGAGCTGCGACGTGGCGGCCGCCATGATGGAGCCGCCCGGGGGCACCGCGCTGGTCGAAGAGAGCATTCTCGAAGCGCTGGACTTCCGCCGCGCGATGCGCAAAGTCGAAGCCGAGTTCGGCAAGGACGAGTGGTGGTTCAAGGTGTGGGGCCCCGAGAAGCTGGTCGATGAAGGCATCGGCCGCGCCGACGACTGGATCATGAAAGGCGAGGGCAGCAGCGAGCGCAAGACCAAGAGCTCGGCGCGCAACTGGCATGGCTTCGGCAAGCTGGCGGACGGCTTCAACATGCTCGACCCGATCAAGTCGACCATCGTAACGCCGGGCCTCGACCTGCAAGGCAGATTTGCGGATACCGGCATACCGGCGAGCGTGGTGACCAAGTTTCTGGCCGAGCACGGCGTGATCGTCGAGAAGACCGGGCTCTACAGCTTCTTCATCATGTTCACCATCGGCATCACCAAGGGCCGCTGGAACACGCTGCTCACGGCGCTGCAGCAGTTCAAGGACGACTACGCGCGCAACCAGCCGATGTGGCGCATCCTGCCGGAGTTCTGCCAGCAGCATCCGGGCTACGAGCGCCTCGGCTTGCGCGATCTGTGCCAGCACATCCACCAGCTCTACGCGCGCTTCGACGTGGCGCGGCTCACTACCGAGATGTACCTGAGCGACCTGACGCCGGCGATGAAGCCGAGCGATGCCTTTGCTCACATCGCGCACCGCAAGACCGAGCGCGTGGAGATCGACGAGCTCGAAGGCCGCATCACCACCAGCTTGATCACGCCGTACCCGCCCGGCATTCCACTGCTGATCCCGGGCGAGGTCTTCAACAAGAAGATCGTCGACTACCTTCGGTTCGCGCGCGAATTCAATTCCGAATGCCCGGGCTTCGAAACCGACATCCACGGGCTGGTGGCGCGCATCGACGAGAGCGGCAAGCGACGCTATTACGCGGACTGCGTACGCCGCTGAACTCCATACGCACGTTTGCGAAACGCAGCATTGCGCGCAGCACACGAATCCGGGTCCGTGGGCGGGTCGTACTGATGGCAGCAGTCGCACTTTCTGCGGCGGCCCCCATCGATCAAGAAGGACTTCTCATGACCCGTTCAATCTCTACTCGCCGCCTCGCCGCGGTTGCGCTTGCAGCCGCCCTGTCGGTGGGTGCATTTGCCGCCACGGCGCAGGTGATGGTCGGCGGCGCGCCGATGCTTGCCAGCAAGGACATCATCGACAACGCAGTCAATTCGAAGGACCACACGACCCTGGTCGCCGCCGTCAAGGCTGCCGGTTTGGTCGAGACGCTCAAGGGCCCCGGTCCGTTCACGGTGTTCGCGCCGACCAACGCAGCGTTCGCCGCGCTGCCCGCCGGCACTGTCGACACACTGCTCAAGCCTGAGAACAAAGCCAAGCTGACGACCATCCTGACCTACCACGTCGTGGCCGGCAAGCTGGATGCCGCAGCCCTGAGCAAGCAAGTCATGGACGGCAAGGGCATGGCTTCGCTCAAGACGGTTTCCGGCGGCACGCTGACGGCCAAGGCCGCCGGCGGCAAGGTCATGGTGACGGACGAAAACGGCGGCACCGCCACCGTGACGATTGCGGACGTGATCCAGTCGAACGGCGTGATCCACGTCGTCGACAAGGTCCTGCTGCCCAAGTAAGGGCACGGACCACGGCACGGGTCCGCTCAGGACGCGATGTCGTTGCGGACCCGGATGAAACGCGCGAACCTCGGCAGCCCGCCGGGATTCGTGCCGTTGTGGCGGTAGCTCACCCAAGTGCCGATGGCGGGTGGCGTTTCGCGCTGGGCGTCGGTAAAGCCGCCTCCGAGCTTGAAGCGCCTTCCCTCCGGCGTCTCCACCAGCAGCGCTCCGAGCCTTCCGACGTGCTTGCCGCGTCCGGGCACATGCGCAAGCACGCGCGCATCGGCATCGTCGTAGGGCTTGACCTTGAGCAGGTCGTCGCTTCGCTCTGCCCGGTAGTGGGAAGCACCGCGGTGCAGCATCAATCCTTCGCCCTTTAATCGCAGCGTCTTGTCGAGCAAGGATTGCAGCGCCGTATGGGTGGTTGCGCGCACCTGCGGCTCGGGCACGACCCACGATGCCGCGGGCAGTGGAAGCTGCGGCGCAATTCGGCCAGGCAGGCGGTGAAGTCGCCGGGCTGCGCAGGAAGATCGAACACCATGAAGCGCATCTCGCGCCAGGCCGCGTCGCTCGGTGTCTGGCTGCGCACGGTCGATACCGCCAGCGCAAAGCGGTCGCGCCCCGCCCAGAGTTCACCGTCCAACGGGACGGCAGGCAAGGGTGCGGTGAACCACGCCGGCGCGATCACGCGTTCGCCGCCGCGCGTCCAGAGCTGTTGACCGTCCCAGTAGCCGCGTACCCCGTCGTACTTTTCGCTGATCCAGTAGTCGTCGAGTGGCACGCCGCGGCGATAGACCGCGGCCAGCATAAGCGGCGGCGCACCCGCCTTGGCAAAAACCAGCGAAGGTGCGAAGGCGAGTGCTCCCGCGCCGAGCAGCAATGATCGGCGAGTCGCCACGGGCGGTCGATCAGTTGCCGGCGGGTTCGGCGATACCGCCGACCACATGGCTGAAGCCACCGTCGACATACGTGATCTCCGCAGTCACCCCGCTCGCCAGATCGCTCATCAGGAAAGCGGCCACGTTGCCGACTTCATCGATGGTCACGTTGCGCCGGATCGGCGACACCTCGGCCACCACCGACAGGATCTTGCCGAAGCCCTTGATGCCGCTGGCGGCGAGCGTCTTGATCGGCCCGGCACTGATGCCGTTGACGCGCATGCCCTTTGGCCCGAGCGATTCGGCCAGGTAGCGCACCGACGCTTCGAGCGAGGCCTTCGCCAGGCCCATGGTGTTGTAGTTCGGCAGCACGCGAAGTGCGCCCAGGTAGGTCAGCGTGAGCAGCGCCGATTTTTCGTTGAGGAAGGGCAGGGCGGCCTTGGCCATGGCCGGAAAACTGTAGGCGCTGATGTCGTGCGCGACCTTGAACGACTCGCGCGACAGGCCGTCGAGAAAACTACCCGCGATCGCTTCGCGTGGCGCAAAGCCGATGCTGTGCACGAAGCCGTCGAAGGTGGGCCAGGTTTGCGACAGGTCGGCAAAGAGCTTGTCGATCTGGGCATCGTCGCCCACGTCGCAATCGAAGATGAGCTTGGAATCGAAGTCGCCAGCAAACTCGGTGATGCGGTCCTTGAAGCGTTCGCCGACATAACTGAAGGCGAGTTCCGCACCTTGGTTGTGGCACGCGCGGGCGATGCCGTATGCAATGGAACGGTTGCTCAGCACACCCGTGATCAGCAGTTTTTTGCCGGAAAGAAAGCCCATGGATCGACCTCGTGAAAATCTTGTGCAGAATTCTCGCATGCGAGGTTGGCTGCTTTTTGTGTTGGCGCTCTCGGCGGCTCCCTCGTGGGCCGCCCATGCCTACGCGCAGTTCGGCGACATCAAATACCCGCCCGGATTCACCCATTTCGGCTATGTCAACCCCTCGGCGCCGAAGGGCGGCGAGATCCGCATGGTGCCGCCCACGCGGCCGACGAACTTCGACAAGCTCAATCCGTTCACGCTCAAGGGCACCGCGCCGTACGGGCTGGGCGTGCTGATGTTCGAGAGCCTGCTGACCGGCAATTCCGAAGAGCCGACCACCGCCTACGGACTGCTCGCCGACGATGTACAGGTGGCGCCGGACAAGCGCTCCGCCACCTACCGCATCCATCCCGAGGCGCGCTTCAACGATGGCTCGCCCGTGCTTGCGGCCGACGTGGTGCATTCGTTCACCACACTCACCAGCAAGCTCGCAGCGCCGCAGTTCCGCACCATCTATGCCGAGGTGAAAGCCGCCACGGCCATTGGCGAGCGCACGGTGCGCTTCGACTTCGCGAGCCCGAACCCGGAACTGCCGCTGGTGGTCGGCGGCATGGCGGTGTTCAGCCGTGCGTGGGGTGCGGGCAAGCCCTTCGACCAGATCACCACCGACGTGCCGATCGCTTCAGGGCCGTACATCATCGCCAATCCTCGGATGGGACGCGACATCACCTACACGCGCGACTTGAAGTATTGGGGCGCGGAACTGCCTGTACGCAAAGGCTTCTACAACTTCGATCGCGTCAGCTTCAAGATCTATCTCGACGACACCTCCCGCTTCGAGGGCCTCAAGGCTGGCGAGTACGACTTCATGCGGGAGTTCACTTCGCGCAACTGGGCGCGCCAGTACACCGGCAAACAGTTCAGCTCGGGCGACATCCTCAAGCGCGCGTTCGAGAACCGCAATCCGGGGGACTTCCAGGGCTATGTTTTCAACCTTCGCAATGCCAAGTTCAAGGACATCCGGGTGCGCGAGGCGATCGGCCTCGCGGTGGATTTCGAGTGGCTCAACCGGCAGCTGTTCTACGGCCTCTACAAGCGCGTGCAGGGCTACTTTCCGAACAGCGAGTTCCACGCAGAAGGCATGCCCAAGCCGGAGGAACTGGCGTTGCTCGAGCCGTTGCGCGACAAGCTGCGCCCGGAGGTCTTCGGCCCGGCGGCAAGGTCCCCGAGCACCGCGCCGCCCGGCAGCCTGCGCGAGAACCTGCGCCGCGCGCGCAGTTTGCTGGCCGAGGCCGGCTGGACCTATCGCGACGGTGCCCTGCGCAACGACAAGGGCGAGCCGTTCACGATCGAGTTCCTGAACGACCAGCCCTCGCTGATCAGGGTGGCAACGCCGTTCCAGACCTCGCTGCAGAAGCTCGGCATCCAGATGAGCTTTCGTACCGTCGACTTCTCCTTGTCGCAGCAGCGCATGGACAACTTCGATTTCGAGATGACCACGATCCGGCTGCCCGGAACCACAGCGCCGGGCGGCGAGTTGCTTCAGTTGTTCGGCTCCGAGGCGGCGGCAACAACCGGTTCGTCCAACATCTGGGGCATTGCCGATCCGGCGGTCGATGCGCTGCTGCAGAAGGTGGTCGGCGCGACGACCCGACCCGAACTCGGCGCGGCGATGCGTTCGCTCGACCGCGTGCTGTCGCATGGTCACTACTCCATTCCGCAGTACTACGGCGATGCTTTCCTGATCGGCTACCGCCCCGCACCGTTCGTGCTGCCCCCGTCGATCCCGCCCTATTACCAAGCCGACACCTGGGCCATGAGCACCTGGTGGGCATCGCCCGCCAACAAGTGAGGTCGCACCGATGGCCAGCTACATCTTCAAGCGCCTGCTCCTGATGCTGCCGACCTTGTTCGGCGTGCTGCTGCTGACCTTCGCGGTCATCCAGTTCGTGCCGGGCGGGCCGGTCGAGCAGATGGTGTCGCAGCTGCAGGGTCGGGATTCGGGCGGCGAGCGCGCGGCTGTGAGCGGTGCCGGCTATCGCGGCAGGCAGGGGCTGGACCCGCAACGCATCGAAGAGATCAAGCAGTTGTACGGCTTCGACAAGCCGCCACTCGAACGTTTCTGGCAGATGCTCAAGTCCTACGCGCGCTTCGACCTTGGCACCAGCTTCTACCAGCGCAAGGCCGTGTGGGACCTGGTCAAGGAAAAACTGCCGGTTTCCATCAGCCTCGGCCTCTGGACCTTCTTCATCAGCTACTTCATTGCCGTGCCGCTCGGCGTCGCCAAGGCGGTGCGGGCCGGTTCGCGCTTCGACTTCGTGACCACGTTGTTCGTGCTGATCGGCTATGCGATTCCGGGCTTCGTGCTCGGCGTGGCGCTGCTGGTGATCTTCGGCGGCCAGCTGCAGTGGTTTCCGCTGCGCGGGCTGACGTCGTCGAACTGGGAGAGCCTGAGCTGGACCGCGAAGGTGGTCGACTACCTGTGGCACATCGCGCTGCCGGTCACTGCGATGGTGCTCGGCAGCTTTGCCGTGACGGCGATGCTGACCAAGAATTCGTTCCTCGAGGAAATCCGCAAGCAGTACGTGCTGACCGCGCGCGCCAAGGGGCTGACCGAGCGGCAGGTGCTGTGGAAGCATGTGTTCCGCAATGCGCTGATTCCCATCATCACCGGCTTTCCGGCGGCTTTCATCGGCGCATTCTTTACCGGCTCGCTGCTGATCGAGACACTGTTCTCGCTCGATGGCCTCGGTCTCCTGAGCTACGAAAGCGTGATCCGGCGCGACTATCCGGTGGTGCTCGGAACGCTCTATCTCTTTACGCTGATCGGGCTCGCGACCAAGCTCATTTCCGACCTTTGCTATGTGCTGGTCGATCCGAGAGTCAAGTTTGACTAGCGCACCCCCTGCTGCATCACCCGGGCGCCGCGCCTGGCAGCGCTTCAAGCGCAACCGGCTCGGCTTCTGGAGCCTGGTGCTCTTCGTCGTGCTGGTGGTGCTGAGCCTGTTCGCCGAGCTGCTTTCCACCGACAAGCCGCTCGTCGTGCGCTACGAAGGCCAGACCTACTTTCCGGTGCTGCGCGACTACGCTGAAAGCACCTTCGGCGGCGACTTCGAGACGCCCGCCGACTACCTCGATCCCTTCATCCGGGAGCGCATCACCGGCGGGCGCAACTGGGCGCTGTATGCGCCCAACCCCTACGGCCCCAAGACGCTCAACTACTTCGCCACATCGCCCAATCCGGCTGCACCGTCGGGCGAAAATTTCTTCGGCAGCGACGACCGCGGCCGCGACCTGCTGGCTCAGCTCATCTACGGCTTCAGGGTGAGCGTGCTGTTCGCCCTGGCGCTCACCTTCATCGGCGTGGTGCTGGGCATCGTTACCGGCGCGATCCAGGGCTTTTTCGGCGGCAAGACCGACCTCGCTTTCCAGCGCTTCATCGAGATCTGGGGCTCCATGCCCGAGCTGTACCTGCTGATCATCTTCAGCGCCATCTTTGCGCCGAGCGTCGCACTGCTGCTGGTGCTCCTGAGCCTCTTCGGCTGGATGGGCTTGTCGGACTATGTGCGCGCCGAATTCCTGCGCAACCGGCAGATGGACTATGTGCGGGCCGCTCGCGCGCTCGGCGTCGGCAACCTGCAGATCATGTGGCGCCACATCCTGCCCAACAGCATGGTGCCGGTCGTCACGTTTTTGCCGTTTCGCATGAGCGCGGCCATCCTGGCCTTGACCTCGCTCGACTTCCTCGGGCTCGGCGTGCCGCCAGGAACGCCGTCGCTCGGCGAGTTGCTGAGCCAGGGCAAGGCGAACATCGATGCCTGGTGGATATCGCTGTCGACCTTTGCCGTTCTCGTGATCACGCTGATGCTGCTGACCTTCATGGGCGATGCGCTGCGCGACGCGCTCGACCCGCGAAAGGCCGAGAAATGAGCGCCGCCCTGCTGGACGTGCAAGGGCTGCGTGTCGCATTCGCCGGCAAGGAAGTGGTGCACGGCATCGACTTCGCCATCGCCGAGGGCGAAAAGCTGGCGCTGGTCGGCGAATCGGGATCGGGCAAGACGGTGACCGCGCTGAGCCTGCTGCGTCTAGTGCAGAACGCGGAGGTCTCGGGCATCGCCAGTTTCGCCGGTGCCGGCGACGGCACAGCGCGCGACCTGTTGGCGCTGCCGGAGCGCCAACTGCGCGGCGTCCGCGGCAAGGAGATCGCGATGATCTTCCAGGAGCCGATGACCGCCCTGAACGCGCTCTACAGCGTCGGCGACCAGATCGCGGAGGTGCTCGAGCTGCATGAGCGGCTGTCGTCGCGCGCAGCGCAGGAAGCCGCAGTGCAGCTGCTGGCGGACACCGGAATTCCAGAGCCGTCGCGAAGAGCGAGGGCATTTCCGCATCAGTTGTCGGGCGGCATGCGGCAGCGCGCCATGATCGCGATGGCGCTTGCCTGCAAGCCGCGCCTGCTGCTTGCGGATGAGCCCACCACTGCGCTCGACGTGACCGTTCGGGCGCAGATTCTCGACCTGCTCGCAGACCTCCAGCGCAAGCACGGTATGGCGGTGCTGCTGATCACCCACGACCTGAACCTGGTGCGCCGCTTCGCCGACCGGGTGGCCGTGATGGAAGACGGACGCATCGTCGAGCACGGGCCGGTGTCCACCGTGTTCGACGCGCCTCAACATGCCTACACCCGCAAGCTCATCGACAGCAGGCCCACGCGCGATCTCGCGCCGGCCGAGGCACTCCCGGACGCGCCGCCGGTCCTCGCGGCGCAGGCGCTGCGGGTGAGCTATCCGGTAACCCTCCCGGGCATGGCCGGCTGGTTCCGCAGGGGCGAGTTCGTGGCGGTGCAGGGCGCGGACTTCCGCATAGCGCCCGGCGAGACGCTCGGCGTGGTGGGTGAGTCCGGTTCGGGCAAGTCGACGCTGGCGCTGGCCGCGCTCGGGCTGCTGCGGCATGGCGGCACGTTGGAAGTCACGGGCCGTCAGTGGTCGCAAAGCAGTGCCGGCGACCGGGCGCTGCGCCGGCAGATGCAGGTCGTGTTCCAGGACCCGTTTTCGTCCCTCTCGCCGCGAATGACGGTCGAGCAGATCGTCGGCGAAGGCCTGACCGTGCATGCACCCGAGCTCGACGTCGATGCGCGCCGGAGCAGGTCGCTCGCCGCGCTGGCCGACGTTGGCCTGACCGAGGCGCAG
>JBBJMS010000238.1:0-3942 GCA_037720315.1 Variovorax sp.
CAAGCACTCGCTGCCACGGCGCCGTTGCGCGCAGCCGGGCGCCGGTGTCTTCGGCCTCCGAATAGCCGGCCTTGACGAGCCGGCCTTCGGCGTCCAGCGTCTGCGCGCCGAAAGCCGCATGCTCCTGCCGTGCGGCGGCAGCGAAGGCCAAAGCGCGCGACGGCGATGCGGCTTCGGTCGCTGTGTCGATGCAGGCCGAGGCGCTGCAAACCTGCATCGCGCCGAGTGCGAAACCGGCAACTAAGATGTGCCGCCACGGCATGGGCAACGGCATGGGCGAAAAGGCTTCGAGCGAGGGCATGAGGCCGCCAGCATAGCCCTGTGACAACGCGCGCCAAGCCGGCGCGAGCGGGTTAGCACGGGTTACTGCGGGACCGCGCCAACCCTATCCTTTGCGGCACCCGTCCGCCGGATTCGGCTTGAAGTGGTGCACTTCTTGCGTACCCGCTCGGCACGCCGAAGCCATTTTGTCTTGAACCGCCCTGGAGAAACCTACCCATGCAAGGAAACTTGTTCCGCCGTCCCACTGCGCCCTGGCTTTTGTGCGCCACGATCGCCGCCGGCGCTGCGATCTCCGGCGGCGCAATCGCGCGCGATCTGGTGGTGGCATTGAAGACCGAGCCGACGTCGATGGACCCGCAGTACCACGCGCTGACGCCCAACATCCAGCTGTCGCATACCTTGTTCGATCCGCTGGTCTGTGCCGATGCCGAGCTGGTTTCGACGCCGTGCCTCGCAGAATCATGGAGCGCCGACGGCAAGGTCTGGACCTTCAAGCTGCGCCCGAACGTCAAGTTCTCCGATGGCTCGGCGATGACTTCGGCCGACGTGGTGTTCACGATGGACCGGGTCGCAAGGTGCCCAACAGCCCGTCGTCGTTCAAGGTCTACCTGCAGAAGGTCGAGAAGATCGAGGCGCCCGACCCGCTGACCGTTCGCATCACGACCTCCGAGCCGTACCCGCTGCTGGCGGTCAACATGGTGGGGCTGCCGATCATGTCGGCCAAGGCGGCCGCGGGCGCGGCGCCCGAAGGCAAGACCACCACCGAACTGAATTCCGGCAGCGGCCTGGTGGGCACCGGCCCCTACAGGTTCGTGTCATGGAAGCGCGGCTCCGAAATCATCTTCGAGCGCAATCCGCATTACTGGGGCCCGGCGCCGGCGTGGGACAAGGTCATCTATCGGCCGATCAGCAATCCGGCCGCGCGCGTGGCGGCGCTGCTCGCGGGCGACGTAGATCTGGTGGAAGACCCGCCGACCGACGACCTGGAGCGGCTCAAGAAGGAGCCGAAGCTGACGGTCGAGACCAAGGCGTCGAACCGAGTCATCTACGTGGCGCTCGACCAGAACGGCGAGCAGACGCCGGGCATCGAAGGCACCAACGGCAAGAACCCGCTGCTCGACAAGCGCGTGCGCGAGGCCTTGTCGCTGGCGGTCGACCGGCAGGCGCTGGTGGCGCGCACGATGGGTGGCGTCGGCACGCCGGCCGCACAACTGCTGCCGTTCCCGATGTTCGGTGCCAGCAAGAACCTGGTCACCGCGCCGAAAGTCGATGTGGAAAAAGCCAAGACGCTGCTGAAGGAGGCCGGCTATCCGAACGGCTTCAACATGGTGCTTGGCACGCCGAACGGCCGCTACATCAATGACAGCAAGGTCGCGCAGACGCTGGCCGCGATGTGGACGCGCGTCGGCGTGAAGACATCGATCGATGCCAACGCGCCAGCCGTGTTCTTCAAGAACCGCGACAGCTATGCCTACAGCGCCTACCTGGCCGGCTGGGGCACGGCGACCGGCGAGATGTCGAACACGCTCAACTCGCTTCTGGTCACGCCCAACAAGGACAAGGGCGTCGGCACTACCAACCGCAGCCGCTACTCCAACCCGGAGATGGACAAGTACGTCGCCGAGTCCGCGACGCTGATGGACGATCCCAAGCGCGCCGCCGCATTGGCCAAGGCCAGCGAGATCGCAATGGCTGACTTCGCGATGCTGCCGATCCACTTCGAGCATTCGGTCTGGGCCATGAAGAAGGACGTGAGCTTCAAGGGCCGCGCGGACCAGCAGACGATGGTGCAGTACGCGGTGCCTGCCAGGTAAGAAATCGGCGGCGCGTCTCGATGCTGGCTTTCATCATCCGTCGGCTGCTGCAGGCGCTGCTCGTCATGGCCGTGATGTCCGGCCTGGTCTTCGTCGGGCTGTACGTGGTCGGCGACCCGGTGTCGATGATGGCGAGTGCCGAGGCCACCGAACTGGAGCGCGAGGAAATCCGCAGTTCATTCGGCCTGGACAAGCCGCTCTGGGAGCAGTACGCGATCTTCATGTCGCATGCGCTGCGGCTCGATTTCGGCAAGAGCTTTCTCACCGGGCAGTCGGCCATGGGCCTGATCCTGGAGCGCATGCCGGCCACGCTGGAGCTGGCCTGCGTGTCGATGCTGCTGTCGGTGCTGGTCGGCGTGCCGCTCGGCATCTGGGCCGGCCTCAAGCCGCAGGCGCTGAGCACGCGCGGCATCATGACCGGCTCGGTGCTGGGCTTCTCGCTGCCGAACTTCTGGGTCGGGCTGATGCTGATCATGGTGTTCGCCGTCTACCTCGGATGGCTGCCGGCCAGCGGGCGCGGCGCCACGGTGATGGTGGGGCCGGTCGACCTGAGCGTACTCACACTGGACGGCTGGTCGCGCCTCCTGCTGCCCGCCGCCACCATCGCGATGGCGAAGGCGGCGCTGATCATCCGCGTCACGCGGGCCGCAACGCGGGAGGCGCTGCCGATGGACTACATCAAGTTCGCGCGTGCCAAGGGGCTGGCCTGGAGCCGCATCCTGCGCGTGCACCTGCTGAAGAACATCATGATCCCGATCGTCACCGTGTGCGGGCTCGAGTTCGGTCAGGTGGTCGCTTTCGCAGTGGTCACCGAAACCATCTTCGCGTGGCCCGGCATGGGCAAGCTGCTGCTCGACTCGATCATCACGCTCGACCGCCCGGTGGTCGTCGCCTACCTGATCCTGATCGTCTTCTTCCTCGTGATGCTGAACCTCGCGGTCGACATCCTCTATTCGGTACTCGATCCGCGGGTGCGGCTGCAGGGGGCAAAAGCATGAGCGCAATGCGGATTCGATCGCTGTCGGCGGAGGGGCCGGTGCTGCTGCCGCCGCCGGAGACGCCGTGGCAGCGCTTCCGGCGCGAGTTCATGGCGAGCAAGCTGGCGGTGTTCGGCCTGGTCCTGCTGTTGCT
Source organism: Variovorax sp. (assembly GCA_037720315.1). Lineage (GTDB taxonomy): Bacteria > Pseudomonadota > Gammaproteobacteria > Burkholderiales > Burkholderiaceae_C > Variovorax. Next base: position 3,228 of record JBBJMS010000238.1, read on the forward strand.
GGCCGTGGGTGTGGCGGTGCTCGCGCCGTGGATCTCGCCGCAGAACCCCTACGACATCGGCACGCTGGACATCTTCGACTCCAAGCTGCCGCCCGGCAGCAAGGATGCCGCGGGCACCATGACCTACTGGCTGGGCACCGACGGGCAGGCGCGCGACCTGCTCTCGTCCATCTTGTACGGGCTGCGCACCAGCCTGATGGTGGGCGGCATCTCGGTGGCGGCGGCGCTGGCGATCGGCAGCGCGGTCGGCCTGGCGGCGGCCTACTTCGGCGGCTGGGTCGATGCGTTCCTGATGCGCATCGTCGACATCCAGCTGTCGTTCCCGGCGATCCTGGTCGCGCTGATCCTGCTGGCGATTCTGGGCAAGGGCGTGGACAAGGTGATCGTCGCGCTGATCGTCGTGCAGTGGGCCTATTTCGCGCGCGCCGCGCGCGGCGCGGCGCTGGTCGAGCGCGCCAAGGAATACATCGAGGCGGCGCAGTGCATGTCGCTCGGCTGGCCGCGCGTGCTCTTTCGCCACATGCTGCCCAACTGCATGCCGCCGCTGATCGTCATCGCGACCATCGACCTGGCGCATGCGATCGCGCTCGAATCGACACTGTCGTTCCTGGGCGTCGGGGTGCCGGTGACCGAGCCGTCGCTGGGAATGCTGATCGCCAACGGCTTCGAGTTCATGCTGTCGGGCCACTACTGGATCTCGTTCTTTCCGGGCATT
>JBBJMS010000239.1:0-3915 GCA_037720315.1 Variovorax sp.
GGCGACCGCGTCACGCTCACGGTGGCTCACGATGAGTGATGCGGCGTACCGTCATGCGATCTATTTCGCGCCGCCCGTCGACAGCGCGTGGTGGCAGGCCGGAAGCGAATGGCTCGGGCGCTGTGCGGCGCAGGGCCGTACGCTGACGCAGCCGCCAATCGCCGGCGTGCCTGCGCCGGTGCAAGCGCAACTGACGCGCGCGCCGAGGCGCTACGGCTTTCACGCCACGCTCAAGGCGCCCTTCGCGCTGGCGCCGTCGGCCGGCATGCGGCCGCTGCAGGCCGCGCTGCGCGACATCTGCAGCACGCATGCGGCCTTCGAGATGCCGCGCATGAAGGTAGCGCAGGTCGACGACTTTCTGGCCCTGGTGCCCGACGACGGCGACAGCAGCGCCATCGACGCGCTCGCCGCCGCCTGCGTCAAGCGCCTGCAGCCGCTGGCGGCGGCGCTCTCCGAAGCCGAACTCGAACGGCGGCGCAAGGCCGGGCTCACGCCGGAAGAAGACGCGCTGCTGCTGCGCTGGGGCTATCCGTTCGTGCTGGAGCGCTTTCGCTTCCACATGTCGCTTACCGGCGCGCTCGCCGACGCAGCGCCCGATGAGGTCGAGGCCATCGAGCGTGCCGCCGAAGCCCTGTTCGGCGCGCTGCCCGCCATGCGTTTCGATGCACTGTCGCTCTTTGCCGAGCCGACGGCGGGCGCCGACTTCGCGCTGGTCGAGCAGATGGCGCTCGGCGCATGAGCGCGCGAATCGTCTACGTGATGGGCCCGTCCGGCGCGGGCAAGGACAGCCTTCTGGCGTGGCTGTTGCAGCATCTTCCGCCGCAGCCCCCGGTGCACATGGCGCGCCGCACCGTCACGAGGGCGGTGCATGCCGGCGACGAGCAACACGAGAGCGTGACGCCGCAGGCCTTCGCACAGTTGCGCGAGGCCGGCGCCTTCGCCTTCGACTGGCACGCCAACGGCCTCGACTACGGCGTACGCAACGAGGAGCTGCGCACACGCGGCGCAGACGCATGGGTGATCGTGAGTGGCTCGCGCGCCTACCTGTCCCAAGCCTTGGTCAAGGCCCCGCACATGAAGGTGGTCTACATCGGCGCCGGCATCGATACCCTGCGGCGCCGCCTGCTCGCGCGCGGCCGCGAAAACCCCGAGAACGTCGAAGCGCGGGTGCAGCGCGCGGCCGCTTTCCATGCGCCGCCGCAAGCGCTGCGGATCGACAACGACGGCGAGCTCGCCGATGCGGGCGGGCAGCTGCTGCGTGTGTTCGAGCGGTTGACGGCCTCGGATGCGGCGGTTCTGAATGTCAGCGCGCCTGCATCTCGGACGAGCCTTTAGCGGTATCCCGCCTCGTTCGGGTTGTGAATGATCCAGATCAGGTAGCCGCTGCCGAAGTCGCCCATGCCGCCGCCGGCGAAGATGAGGCGGCCCTGGCCCTTGTAGGTCATCTCGAAGCGGTGCCGGTCGGCGCCGAAATAAAACGGAATCCAGGCCTTGCCAGTGATGTAGGCGCCCTGGTCGGTGGGCGGGCCCGCAATGTCGGTCACCTGCCGCACCGGCATGCCGATCTGCAGCCTCGCGAACTTGCCGTTGGCGGCCGGGTTGCCGGTGATCTCGCCTTCGTAATCGTTCAAGCCCTTCACCGTGCGGCCGCTGCCGGCCTCGACCTTGGACGAATCGACGACGTTGCCCCGTGCATCCATGCCGGCCTTGGCGCTGCCTCCGGAAGCGGCGGCAGGTGCGGCAGGTGCAGCCGATTGAGGCGCAGGAGCAGCGGCGGGCCTGGCCGGCTCGGCGACAGCCGTCACCGTGGCGCAGCGGTCGAGGTCGACGATCTTCTGCTTGCCGCGGCTGACGTATCGGTAGTCGCTCACCTGGGTGGTGACCTCGCCGCCTGCGAAGCCGCCGGCCGCCGACCTGCAGCGGAAGTAGGTCGAATCGCCATCCGCCGCGACGTACAGACCGGCGGGCGCGTCGCGCCCCATTGCCCTGGCGAGGTTCAGCGTCACTGTCTTGCCGACCAGGTCCTGCTTCGTCCGCCTGTCGGTGCCGGCGCCGATCATCCCGTTCAGCTCTGCATAGCCCATGCCTTCAGGTTGCCGGGGAGCGGGCGGCGGCGGTGCCGGCGGCGCGGCTGGTGCCGCAGCCGAAGCCGGTGCGGGTGCTGGCGCCGGGGCTGCACTGACGAAGGGCGAGCGGAGTTGCGTGGAGCAACCGGCCATCAGCGATGCGATGGCGGCCGTCGCGGCCAGGGTGGAAAAACGGGTGTTCAGGGTCACTGTCGAAACTCCAGGTTGTTGTCGGTTCGCGCTTTCCAACGCAGCGGCATTCTGTCCGAGTTCGAACCCGCTTTCCACTTGCCGTTTGGCCGGCTCAAGGCGCTTGCCCGAGGGCAGAATGGGGATGCGTCGGCCGGGCGATTTTCAGCGAACCTTCATCCACAGCCATGTTGAACGAGACAGACATCCAGCGGATCTTTCGGGCCATGCCGGGCCTCTTTCTCGTCTTGAAGCCGGATGCGGCCTTCACCATTGCCGCCGCCAGCGCCGACTTCCTGCGCGCGACGCACACGGACGAGTCGATCTACGGCCGCGCACTGTTCGACGTGTTTGCGCCCGCTGGCGACGGCATGCAGAACCTGGGCGCATCGCTGCAGCATGTGCCGACCACCGACGGCGCGCCGGTGCTCGCGGAAGACGGTACGGTCGCCTACATCGTCCATCGCGTCGACGAGCACAGCGCCAAGCCAGACCGCAATGCGGTCGGCTCGGCCGAGCAGAAGACGCTGGAGGCCGAGCGCGAACGGCTGCTGGCCGAATCCGAACGGCAGCAGCGGATCTACGAGACCGCACTGAACAGCACGCCCGACTTCGTCTACGTGTTCGACCTGGAGCATCGCGCGCTGTACGCCAACGATGCATTGCTGAAGACCTGGGGCGTCGACGAGGTACTCGGCAGACGCTGGACCGAGCTCGGCTACGAGCAATGGCAGGCCGACCTGCACGATGCGGAGATCGAAACCGTGATCGCCACCCGCGCGCCGATCCGCGGCGAAATTCCTTTCACCGGCACCAACGGGACGCGGATGTACGAATACATCTTCGCGCCGGTGCTGAGCGCGCATGGCGAGGTGGTGGCGGTTGCCGGCACCACGCGCGACATCACCGAGCGGCAGGCGGCCGAGCAGTCGGTGCGCGAGCAGGCCGATCGCCTGGCGCAGGCCGACATGGCCAAGGACGAGTTCCTGGCCACGCTGTCGCACGAGTTGCGCAACCCGTTGGCGCCGCTGCGCACCGCGATCGAGCTGCTGCGCAGGATCGGCACGGCCGACGAGAAATCGAGTCGGCTGCACGCGATGATGGACCGCCAGATCACCCATCTCGTGCGGCTGGTGGACGACCTGCTGGAGATGTCGCGCATCAGCCGCGGAACACTGTCCTTGCGCCGCGAACGGGTCGCACTGGCCACCGTGGTCGGCAACGCTCTGGAAACCAGCGACCCGCTCGTCAAGGCGGCCGGCCACGCGCTGGTGGTGGAGTTGCCCGACGAACCGATGTGGCTCGAAGGCGACCCGGTGCGGCTGGCGCAGATCGTCGCCAACCTGTTGAACAACGCGGCGAAGTACACCGAGAACAACGGGCGCATCGTCGTGCGCGCCTGGCGCGAGAGCAGCGGCAATGCCGCCATCAGCGTGACCGACAACGGCATCGGCATCGAGCCCGACATGCTGCCGCGCCTGTTCGAGATGTTCAGCCGCGGCAACCGGGACAGCGGGCGCAACCAGGGCGGGCTCGGCATCGGCCTGGCGCTCTCGCGGCGGTTGGCGCAGATGCACAACGGAACGCTCGATGTGGCGAGCGACGGACCGGGCGCGGGCAGCGTCTTCACGGTCAGGCTTCCAGCTGTGGACGCTGGACT
>JBBJMS010000080.1:0-14741 GCA_037720315.1 Variovorax sp.
CGGCCAGACGCGCAGCTGGATGTCGAAGCTGGCGGCGGTCACGCCCGCCGTGGAGTGGACCTCGCGCGCCACGCGGGCGAGGTCGGCCTCCTGCGCCACGAAGCCGGTCACCCGCGTCGCGCCGTCGGCGTCCGAGGCGGCGGCAAGGTCGGCGCAGGCCAAGGTGTGGAGGCGCTGCTCGACGCGCTGCGCCAGGGTCGGCGGCGCCTCGCGCGCGCGGTCCTTCGTGAGCCACAGCAGACAGGTGGGTGCCAGCGAAAGAGCCAACGCCAGCGAGATCGCGAGGGCAGCACCGGTGCGAAGCCGTACGCGGTCTTCGCGCCGTTGCGCCACCTGCGGCACCGCCAGGCGCCTTTCGAGCGGAACGCCCGCCGTGTCCGCTGGCGCCGGCCATCGACGGGCAAGCAGATCCTTCAGCCGGCCGAGTTCGCCGTCATCTCCATCCTCGAAGTAGTACTGCCCCTTGAAGCCGTGTGCCAGCGCATGCCGGTAGACCTCTCGCACCTCGTCGTCGCCGGCGCCAAGGGCCGACAGGTGATGGAAGAACTCGCTGTGTGCGTTGCTCGAGTTGAAGAGATGCCGCTGCAACGCTGCCGTGCCGGCTGCCGGGCCCCCTCTGCGCGCCAAGATCTCGTCGAGCCAGGCAATCACCGCGAACGACGCGGACTCCACCTGCGATGCGCTTGCGCCTAGCGAGTGCGCCGCATCGCGCGCTGCTTCGAGCAGGTCGAGAGCGCGGCGCTGCGCCGCTTCGGACGTTGTGGCCGAATGCGCGGCGTCAGCTGGGGCGTCGAGTTCGAGGCCGAATGAAAACAGGGCGCGGAAGCAGTCGATCAGGCGAGCCATCAAGCATTCTTCAAACCCGCGCTGGCGCCGCCATATCGCTTGGGGACTATGCCTTTGGTGTGGCTGGTGAACTTGCCGTGCGCTTCGAACGAAGTTATCTTCGCCCGCTGAGTTCACAACGATAGGGCGCGCCATGAAAATCCTGATCGCCGACGACCACCGGCTCGTCATCGAAGCGGTCAAGGCCAAGCTGGCGGAGCTCGAGCCGGGCATCGAGTTCGTCCTGGCGATGAGCGTCGACGAACTGCTCGCAGGCGCCGGCGATGACGTCGACCTTGCCGTGATCGACCTGAACATGCCGGGTGCGCGCGGCCAGGAACATGTGGACGAGATCCGCCGCCGCCACCCGGCGGTTCCGGTCATCGTGCTGTCGGGTTACGAAGACCCCGAAGTGATGCGCGGCGTGCTGGAGCGCGGCGTGCTCGGGTTCATCCCCAAGGCGTACTCACCCGAGGTCATGTTGTCGGCAGTGCGGCTGGTTTTGGCCGGTGGCGTCTACGTGCCGCCGATGATGCTGTCGGCCGTGCCGCCCGGCATCGTAGCGGGCGTTGCCAGCGGGGCTGCCCTGACCGCCCAGCGCGGCTCGGCAGCCGCGCAGACGCTCGAGCATCTGCGCGACGTGTTGACCGACCGGCAGGTCGAGGTGCTGCAACTGCTGTCGCAGGGCAAGCCCAACAAGCTGATCGGGCGCGCGCTCGGCATCAGCGAAGGCACGGTAAAGATCCATCTGGCGGCGATCTTCCGGGCGCTCAACGTGCGCAACCGCACCGAAGCGGTGGTCGCCGCGCAGACGCTCACCGAAGCCTGAGGCGCGCACCGGCGAAAGAGCCGGAACCCACGCCTTGGTCATTTCCTGGTCGCTGTTTGGTCAGCCTCGGCGGCGCACGCCCGCAACAGACTGTTCTCCGAGCAAGTCTGTGCGCAGTGCGCCCAGCCCAACCAACCATCGAGAGAACATGCCTTCCACCATTCCCTACGATCCATCGCTGGCGCTGGGCGCCATCGTCGATCCTGCCGCGTTCACGACGCTGACTCAGATCTCCGAACTCAACGCGGAGATCGATGCGGCGCAGGACAATCTCAACGCGTTCATCTCGATGAAGCGCAGCATCGACATGACCATGTACGAACTGGTCGACATGGAAGTGGACCCCAGCGCCATCAAGGCCAAGAGCGACGAGATCAAGAAGGAGGTGTCCGCGGCTGCAGCTTCGTACGCGGAACTCCGGATCGACAACGAGGCCAAGATCCGGCCGCTGAAGGCGAAGGTGCATGGCGTGCATCAGGCGTTGGAAAGTCCGGTCGACTACGACAAGAGCAAAGTCTTGCGACTGGATATCGCCGCGGACTCGCTGAAGATGGACTCGCAGTACTTTTCGTTCGAGCAGAACGATCAAGGGGTCGCCAACAGCATGTCGGGCATCAAGGCGCTTATTGCGGGCGCAGCCTCTCACCTCGGCGCCGACGCCGCGACGGAAGTGGCGACGGCCGGCGTCAGCCAGATCGCCAAGCAGCGCAAGGAGCACCAGATCGTCGGCACGCTGGTGGTGACTGCCGCATGCACGCACAGGAAGGCAGCGATGCTGCAGCCGCTGGTCATCGATGTCGACAAGGCCGTTAGCATCTGGAACCACGCATTCCCCTCCGACAGGCTGAGGGCTGCCGACCCGGCGGGCATGATCGCCGCCGCCGCCGCCGAAGGCGACGCGAACAAGCAGACGCTTCAACTGCTGACGGGCGCGTCTTACGGCTCCAGCTTTGTTGGAATGGTGCACATGCTCCAGAACGAAGCGACGGACGCCGGCGAATCCGCAGGTTCGAACCAGAGCCTGACGGAAGTCGCCGAGAGCATGCAGGAGAAGTTCAAGGTCGCTGCCTGGCTGGAAGGCGAGAGCGGCGGCTTCGGTGCCGATGCCGGCTTTGTCCAGGACATCAAGCGGCTTCTGAGCAAGCAGGAATTCTCAACCCACGTCACCTTGATCACCATGGGCGTCGTTCCATCGATCAAGTCGAACGAACTGGCCGCCGGCGTGGACAAATTCGCCAAGCTCGACGCGAAGGAGATGATGGAAGGCCTTGCCGGACTGGCGCCTTCGCATGGCTTCGGCAGTGTCGGACAGGCGGCGGACGACGCGAAGAACGCGAAGAAATTTACGTCGATGAAGGGCGCCCAGACGAGCAGCCTCATGGTCGGCCTGGACGAGATAGACGAGAAGAAGAACTCGGTCGTCGGCCTGAACTCGCTCGTGACTGCTTTCGACAACTACATCGAGCAGGTGAGCAAGGGTTCGTGCTCAGGCGTGCCGATCACCTATTTCGTCAAGCCGCTTTCGAAAGCCGATCTGGCAGCCATGTGGTTGGCGAAGTACCCGCCAGACACAGCCAAAGAACAGCCGCGGGAAGCGTGATCCACGGCGCGGATGCGAGCCGCGAGTCGATTGCACCGCCCCTCAACGAAGCAGCCGCACGTCGGCTGCTTTTTGCTTTGGGGCAGCTGCATTCCACTTGCCGCGAACAGGCTCTGAGGAGGCCCGACCCGGTCGCGAGTTGGTCGTTGTTTGGTCACTGTGCCGAAGACCATGGAACTAGACACTGATTCCAGGGCTTCGAGTTGCAGCCCTTTCCAACCACCGTCAAACCAAGGATTGCACATGCCCACCTCGATACCGTACGACCCCTCGCTCACGCTCGGCAACATCGTCGAAGCCGACGCCCTGGACAACCTGCTCGCAATCTCCACGCTGCTGGCGCCGGTCGACATGGCACAGGAGACGATGAACTCCTTCATCTCGATGAAGCAGAGCATCGACATGACGATCGACGAGCTGACCGGCATGGAGATCAACGCGACCGAACTCGTCGCGAAGCGGGAGGAAATCAACAAGTCCGTGTCCAAGGCAGCGGCCGACTACGCGACCATCCGCATCGAGCAGGAAACCAAGATCCAGCCGCTGCGCGCCAGGATGCGAACGGTGAGCAAGAGCCTCGAAAGCCCGATCGACTACGTGCGCACGCGCACGAAGTCCATGCCGCTTTCGGCCGACTCGTTGAAGATGGATGCGCAGTACTTCTCGTTCGACGAGAACGAGCAGCAGGCATCGAACACGATCTCGACCATCAAGAAGTTCGTGACTGCAGCGACGAGTGGAAGCGCCGGCCCGCTCAGCGCGATCTTCGGTGGCGCCAGCGGCAGTCTTTCTTCGTCGATGGGCAGTTCGGCGGTTTCGCAAATCAATCAGCAGCGCCAGATGCACAACATCGCCGGCACGCTGATCATCACGGCGTCGTGCACGCACCGCGATGCCTTGCTGCTGGCGCCCTTCATTCTCGATGTCGACAAGGCCATCCATGTGTGGAACAGGATGTTCCCCAGCGACAAGGACAAGATCGTCGTCAGCAACCGCTCGGTGATCGAGCAGATCGCCGCGGAGGAGGGAACTTCGCGCGAACTGTCGTTCAACATCCTCTCCGGCGCCACCTTCGGCTCGAGCTTCGTGGGCATGGTCCACGTTCTTCGCGACGAACAGACGTTGACCGACCAGAAGATGGAATCGGTGGCCAACAGCCTGCAGACGGCGGCGCAAGCAGGCAACTGGTTCTCGTCGGCGTCGGGCGGATTCGGCCTGGACAGCACGTTCGCCAACGACATCAAGAACATGCTGAGCACATCGAGCATCACGTCGCACGTCTCGCTTCTCACCATGGGTTTCATTCCGACGATCAAGTCCACCGCGGTCGCGCAGGGCGTCAAGGAGTTTGCAGACTTTTCGCCCGACAAGATGATGGAGAAGCTGGCCGCGCTTGCGAACTTCACGCAGAGCGAGAAGAGCACCGTCGGAGAGTCCGCGGCCGCAGCACGCGCCGGCGGCCAGCTGGTGGCGATGCAGAAGAGCACCGTCACCAGCGTGCTCTCCGGCCTGGCCGACATCGAGAAGACTTCCAACCAGATGCTGGATGTCAATTCGATGATGCTGGCTTTCGACGACTACGTGCTTCGCGCCGGTGCAGCGAAGGGCGGCAGCTTCGGCGTGCCGATCAATTACTACCTGAAGCCCATCACGCGTTCGCAGTTGGCCCAGATGTGGATGTCCAAGTACTACCCGAACAAGTACATGGCGATCTCCGGCGACGACAGCCCGAGGCCCGGAGCCCCCGCGGCAGGCGCGGGCGGCGCGGCTTCCGCAGACGCGCCGTCGGATTCCGGCAGCGCCGGCGAGTCCGGCGATTCGTCGAGCAATTGAGTTTCGGGCCCGAATGCGGCCCGCATCGCCATCCCCATTGAAACAACGTTCGCGCTGAGCCCCGACGCAAGGAGAAATCATGACCATTTTCGAAGCCATCCAGAAGCTCGACCTCGAATCCGTGAAGGCCGCGATCAAGAAAGACAAAGGTGCCGCGCAGGCCAGGGACGCGCCAGCCGGCCACACGCCGCTCATCAAGCTTGCACTGCACAAGGACATGCATTCGAAGGCCTACGAGCAGCGCTGCCCCGCGATCGTGGATGCATTGCTCGAAGGCCACGACAACGAGCTCATCCAGGCTGTCGACTTCTTTGCCGGGCGCACCGCGCTTCATTGGGCGACGGCCAACAACAACCTGGTCTTCTACAAAGCGCTCTACAAGCACACCGGCCTGCAGACCTGGTGGTACCACCGGGACCTGAGCGGCAAGACCGCCGTGGGGATTGCACGCGAGCAGCAGTTCCAGGAGCTGATGCAGGAAATGGAGGCCGGGCGAAGCAAGCGCGTGGGTCGCGGGCACTCCACGCTGGCGATCGTCGGCGTCGGCCCCGCTGGCACGGCGATGTTCATTCGGCTCGTGAAGCGCCTGATCTGGAGCGGCAAGCGGTACGGCGTCGACTTTCTCAAGAGCACGGCCATTCACCTGTTCGACAGGAACGCCGAACTGGCGCTGGGAACCCCCTACGCGCCGCAGCTGAACGGGCCCGCATCGATCCTGAACATCGCGGCGGCAGGCATGAGCATCGATGCCGACCAGCCGCTGGACTTCGTGCTCTGGCTCAAGGAACTCGAACTCAGGGGCGAGTTGAAGGAAAAGCTCGGCATCGCTGCGGAGATCGGCCTTTGCGTGCCGTCTGCGCGCGCCGACGGCTTCTATCCGCGCGTGGTCTACGGGAGCTACATGAAGCAGCGACTCGCAGAATGGATCAAGGCGGCGCAGCAGGCCGGCATCGAGGTTCATGAGTATCCGAACACCGAAGTGACCGGGGTCGCGCCGGACGCGAAGAGCGGCGGCCATCTCATACAAACCGATGGGAAGACCCATCCCCAGGTCAGCGCCAACTTCATCTACTACACCACCGGGCATTTCAAGGAGGCTGCAAAGAAGCCGCCCCAGCTCGCCTACCTCGACGACGCGGACAAGGCCATCGTCTTTCCGGACAACGGCGACGCGCTCGAGAAGGCAAAGATGTTCGACATGCCGGGCGACGTTGCGGTGATCGGATCTTCGCTGTCAGCGGTCGATGCGATCTTCACCATTCTCCTGAACAAGAAGGTCGGCACGCTGCATTGGGAGGGGAACAAGCCGACCTACCTGCCCCTGCACAAGGACGCCAGCGGGCACCCGACCACCAAGGTCACCTGCTATTCGAGAAAGGGCCTCTTCTCCAAGGTCAGGCCAGAGTCGAACAAGGACCTCGATCTCGAGATCCTGAACCCGGGCGCGCTGGAGTGGTGGCGGTCGCACTGGAAGAAGCACATGACCCTGGCGGAGCTTGTCGCAGCCCTGGAGTTGGAGCTGACCAAGCAGTTGGGCAAGCCGGTCACGGTCGGGAAACTTGCCGATCCCTTGAGCCAGCCGGACGCGCCGCACCGCGACCCGTTTACCTATCTCAAGGAGGACATCCAATGGGCGGAAGACGGTGACGGAAGCGCGCCGGACCGGGGCTATGTCCAGTGGTATCAGGTGATGCATTCGCTCTTTTCGGTGGTGAGGCCGCTCTACCGCAACTTCACGCCCGCGGACCGCAAGGCTTTCGACGCGAAGTACAACTCGAACTGGCTCTGGGCCTTTGCGCCGATGCCGGCCATCTCCGGCAAGGTCCTGCTGGCCATGCACGCGGCGGGTGCACTGGATCTGCATCGCATTGCGCCGGACGCGACGCCCGTCTGGAAGGACGGCTTCGAGGTCTCGAGTTTCGACTACGAGAACAAGGCGCAACAGAAGAAGCATCGCTTCCTCTGCTACACGGCCGGACTGGCAACGCGCTTCGGCGACGACCCGTCCCCGCTGACGCAGGGATCGATCGTCAACAGCGACTTCGTCTTCAGCGACCCCTATGCGAGCCACGACGAAGGCGGCCCCGAAGGGCAAACGCCGGAGGCCAGCGCCTGGATCGCGGACGACGGAACCTTCGAGATCGCCGAGCGAAAGGACGGAAAGCTGGAGCGCAGCCCCGCCCGCCGCGGCGTCGGGTTCTTCCTGCGCGCCCAGATGCTCGACGTGCAGGCCGTGCCGTCGGTCGTGAAATACGGCACCCAGGTCGCAGAGCTGTACTACGACGACATCGTCCATCGCCTCGGCAGGAGCGTGGTTACCGGCGGCGATCTTCCGAAGCCTTGAGGCAGCGGAGCCCCGCCATGTATCTGACCATCGACGCCTTGTCCGAGATCGCGCAGTGCCCCGAAGCCGTGGCGGCGTCGTGGTGCACGCCGCTGGTCGCTGCGATGCTGAGCCAGGAGATCGACACGCTGCCGCGCGTCGCCGCGTTCCTGGGGCAGGTTGTTCACGAGTCGGACGCGTTAAGCCGCGTCGAGGAGAACCTGCACTACTCGGCCGCGCGGCTGGCGCAGGTCTGGCCGCGGCACTTCTTTCTGCCGCCGGCAGTTTCGTCGAGCCGGCAGGATGCGACGCAGTACGCGCATCGGCCCGAGGCGCTTGCCAACCTGGTCTACGCCGACCGCATGGGCAACGGGCATGCCGCGAGCTGCGATGGCTGGCGCTTCCGCGGCCGCGGGCTGATGCAGCTCACGGGCCGAAGTGCTTACGCAGAAGCAGGTCAGGCCATGGGCCTAAATCTGCTGGAAGATCCCGATCTTCTCTTGCTGCCCGAGCACGCCGCACGATCGGCGGCGTGGTACTGGTCGACCATCGACGGCAATCGCTTCGCCGATCGGGACACGCAGGAAGGCTTCGATCGGCTCACCGTCGCGATCAACGGCGAGCTCCTGGGCGTACGCGAGCGAAGCGACATCTGGCGCCGGGCAAGGCGCGTGTTGGGAGCCACGCCATGAACGCGGCGCGCAATGTCTGCAGGCGCGCAATGGCGGTGACCGCGCTCCTGCTGGTCTGTTCACGAGCGCTTGCGCATCGAGCCAAGACGTCGACTTGGCGCCCGTCGCTCAGCCGCGCGTGATCGCGCTGGGTGGAAACCTGGAGCTCGACGACATCATCGAAGTGACCGTCGACGGTCTGCGCGATTGGAGCCTCAGCGCGGGCCATGCACCGTGGCGGCTGGTGCCCTATCTCGACGGCAGATCGCTGAGCGGGCTGTATCCCGTGGCGGTGAACCTGCGCACCGGCAAGCTGCAGTTCTTCCTGCGCGTGACGCCCGAAAGCCGGGCTTCGTGGAACAACGTCCTGAGCCCGCCCACATTGAGCAGGAAGGTGCGGTTCAGCGTCGGGCTCGAACTGCAGGACCCTTTCGAAACGGCGCTGACGCTGGAGCAGAACCCGGCGACGCTTACCGTGATCGAGCCGGGCTGGGCGGTGGCGGCGCTGGCGACGGGTGCAACGTTTGCACTGGCCTTCACCTGGCTCGCTGCTGCTACGTCGTTCCTCATGGAACGGGGCGCTTTGCGCAGCGGCGATGCTTCGCTGCGCTTCAGTCTCGCCAAGGTTCAGCTGGCGGTATGGTTCTTCGTCGTCTTCGGCGCCTTCATCGTCATCTGGCTCGCCACCGGCAACTACGACACGATCAATGCGTCCATCGTTGCCATCTTTGGGATCAGCGCGGGCACCGCACTCGGCGACTCCTACATCAAGAGCACGCGAGAGGGGCGGGCCGATGAGCTTGTCGCGCACGGTGGATCGGTCGATTCCATCGCCAGCGATGGCCTGAAGGCGAGTCCTCCGGCGCGGCAGTTCTTCAGAGACCTGCTCACGGACAGCGACGGCTATTCGATCTATCGCTTCCAGATGGTGGCCTGGACGGTCGTGCTCGCGGCGTTCTTCGTGTCCGGCGTCTATTACGACTTGACCATGCCCGATTTCAGGCCGGACCTTCTCTATTTGCTGGGCTTGAGTTCTGGCACCTACGTCGCGCACCGGTTCCCCGAGACGCTGCGCGAAGCCCGCAACGGCGTTCGACAGGACGCTTTGGCCGACCCGGCATCCAGCCGATCAGACACACCGTGAACAGGGAGACAGAAATGAGCATCGGCTTTCGGATCGATTGGAACGCCTTGCTGCTGCGCATGGCTTGCGCAGCGCTGGCGCTGTATGGCGGCCACGGTCAGGCGCAGCAGCAAGCCGCGCCGCCCGCGAGCGCGACGTCGTCGATCGCGGCGCCCGCGCCCTTGCTGAGAACAGGCAAGCCGGTGGACTGGTGGTTCGTCTTCAAGCTGAACACCTCGGCCTTTCCGGGTTGCGGCGGACCGGACCGCGCATGCCCTTTCGGCGGCGAAGTACAGAACTACCGCTTCGGCCAACAGTTCCTGTACGGCAGCAGCGAGGAGCCCACGCTCCAGAAAGGCGGCGGCTGCGTCGGTGAAACGACAGAGGGACCTTTGGGCGCCACCTTCGACCAGGTCTACAACGCAAGCCACTACTACTACGTGCTTTGGAACGACCAGTTCTATGGCGATCCCTTCATCGCCGGATGCACCATGATGTGCGCCAGTCCTTGGGGCCATTCGAAAGGCATGCTGGCATGGAACGATGCCGGCGAAGGCTTCGTCTTGCAGGTCACTACGCCCAGCTGGCCGGCTGCAGGATCGAAGCAGTTCCCACGCAAGACGGACGGCAACACGCTGGGTTGCGTCAGGGACGACGACGTGAAGGTCAGCCAGCATTTCTTCTCGCTGCGGCTCAATGCGGACGATGTCGTGGCCGTGCTGCACGGGCTGCAGAACGCCAGCGTCGCGACCGATCCGGCCAATCGGCAGATCGTGCACAACGGCGGCCCGGCGCATATTCGCGCCCTGGTAGCCGGGCTGGGCAAGAAGTCGCGCAGCACGGTGGTGCTGAAGGTTCGGTTGTCTACGGGCGTCGCCCTGATCTCCAAGCCTTCGGCCTTGCACGTACCGCCGTGGCAGATGGTTTCTTCGCTGCTCGGCGGCGTTGCGCTGCGTAGCGCAACCTGGTGGACGACACCCAAGATCGACACCACGCAAGCGGACACCCCGATCGCATGCTGGGATGAAAGCCTGCAGCCGTCCGGGCCGGTCGAGATCGCGACCACGGGGCAGTGGATGGGCAGTTCCTTCGGCTTGCGCGGCGGTCCCGGGTCGAACTTCAACCACGCAAAGATCGGCGTGTCTGTTGGCAGCGCACGCCGCTTCTCGGTATTCGGCGACATGAACCAGACTGGCAGCCTGTCGGGCCCGGACTGCAGCGTCAGCCAGAACGGACGCGGCGGGCTCTTCTTCGTCGTCGAAAACGCCATGCTGGCCGCAGGGATTGCCAGCCTGCTCGACGGCGAAACGGCGCCTGAAGCGCCATCCAAATGATCCATACGACGGAGACAAGCAAATGCACACCCACGCACTCGCGCCAGCCGGGGCACCGATCGTGCTGACGCCGAGGGAAACCGAGGTTCTCGACCTGATCGCCCGCGGACTGACCGCCAAGCTGATTGCGAGGCAACTGGGCATCAGCCCGAACACGGTGCGCGCTCACCGCGACAACCTGCGCCGCAAGCTGAGCGTGCGCAACGTCGCTCAGTTGGGCTATTACCGGGCCGCCCATCCCGCTGACTGAAACGACTCTTGCGGCACGGCCCGCGCCGCATCGGCAACGCCGCTGACGGTCAAGGTATGCGCCGGTTTCAGTCAAGCGTTGCAACGGTCCAGCGCCTACTCTGCGCAGCACCGACGGGCGCCCTTCGCAGCGTGTCCGGCGCCCCCGCAACTACCCACGAGCACGCCATGAACAACGCCGATCCGACTCTGCCGCAAAGCCCCGCCTCGCGCCGCGATTTCCTGAAGCGGTCGGCCGCGGTGGCCGCCGCTGCCGGCTTCGGCACGGAATCGGCCTTGGCTGCCGATGACGTTCTGCGCATCGGTTACGTCAGCCCCAAGACCGGTCCTTTCGCGCCTTTTGCCGAAGCCGACGAGTTCATCCTTTCCGAAGTGCGCAAGGTCGTTGCAAGCGGCCTTTCGATCGGCGGCAAGAAGTACAAGGTGGAAATTCTTTCGCGAGACGACCAAAGCCGCGAAGACCGGGCCTCGAATCTCGCCGCCGAGTTGATCAACAAGGATGGCGTCGACCTGATGCTGTCCCAAGGCGCACTGACGGTGGTCGGTGTGTCGCAGCAATGCGAACTCAACGGCGTGCCGAGCGTGTCGACGATGACGCCATGGCAGGCCTGGATGTTCCCGATGAAGAGCGACCCTGCCAAGGGCTTCAAGAGCGCATTCCACTTCTTCTGGGGCATCGACGACATCGGCGATGTCTACCTTGACCTCTGGAAAGATCTGCCGACCAACAAGGAGGTCGGCAGCGTGTTCAGCAACGACCTGCCCGGCAACGCCATGGGCGACATGAAGTTGGGTATGCCCGGGCAGTTTGCCAAGGCTGGGTACAGAGTGGTCGACATCGGAAAATTCCCGCTCGGCGCGGACGATTTCTCTGCCTACATTCAGGCCTTTAAGAAGGAAGGCGTCGAGATCGTCACGGGCCTGTTCAATCCTCCGGAATGGGCGAGCTTCCTCAAGCAGTCGGCTCAGATGGGCTTCAAGCCCAAGGTGGCCACCGTGGCCAAGGCGCTGCTCTTCCCCGGCGGCGTCGCAGCGTTGGGGTCGCAGGCCGAAGGCATGTCCACCGAGATCTGGTGGACGCCGGCGCATCCTTTCTCCTCCAGCCTGACGGGCCAGACCGCGCGGCAACTCACCGATGCGTACCAGGCCGCAACCAAAAAGGAATGGACGCAGCCGATCGGCGTCGTGCATGCCCTGTTCGAAACCGGCATTGCAGCGCTCAAGGCGAGCGGCAACCCGAAAGACCCGAAGACGGTTGCCGATGCATTGCGCAAGCTCAAGCAGCAAACGGTCATCGGGCAACTCGACTTCGCCGGCTCCGGCATCAAGAACGTTTCCAAGATGCGGGTTGTTGGCGGCCAGTGGCATCTTGGCGCCGGCGGCAAGCCGGAAATCTTCGTCACCAACAATCGCACGGCGCCCGAGATCGCGGTGCAGCGCAAGTTCGAACTGCTCAAGACAGCTTGAGCCCCATGCTGCTGCAACTGCATCAAGTCCGAAAGAGCTACGGCGCGGTGCAGGTGATTCGCGGGCTCGACCTTGACGTCCTCGAGGGCGAGTTCGTCGGCGTGATCGGCCCCAACGGCGCCGGCAAGACCACTGCCTTCGGCTTGGTCGCAGGCAGCCTGGCCTGTGATTCGGGCGAGGTGCGGCTCGACGGCGCGAACGTGAGCGCACTCGATGCCGCTGCGCGCTGCAAGGCCGGCATCGGCCGGACTTTTCAGATTCCGCAGCCCTTTGCCGGCATGACCGTGTACGAGAACGCGCTCGTCGCATCCACCTTCGGTGCCGGACTGCGCGGCAAAGCTGCGAGCCTCATGGCGCGCGACGTGCTGGAGCGCTGCGCGCTTGTGCATCGCGCCGATGGGCAAGCCGGCACCTTGTCACTGCTCGACCGCAAGCGCCTCGAATTGGCACGCGCACTGGCCACGCGGCCGAGGCTGCTGCTGCTCGACGAGGTGGGTGGCGGCCTGACCGACGGCGAAGTTTCGCAACTTCTCGATCTCGTCACCTCGATCCATCAAAGCGGCGTGACGGTGCTATGGATCGAACACATCGTTCATGCGCTGGTGTCAGTGGTGAAACGTTTGGTCGTCCTCTCCGACGGAGCGCTGCTTGCCGACGGTCTGCCGCACGAGGTGCTGGCCAGCAGCGCGGTGCGCCAGACCTACTTGGGTGACAAGTTTTCCATCGGCTCCGAAGATGTCCTGTCGCAAGAGGTTGAACGTGCTGCGCATTGAAAAACTCGACGCGTTCTACGGTTTCTTCCAGGCTCTCTTCGGCGTCGATCTCGAAATCGCACGAGGCGAAACGGTGGCGCTGATCGGCGCCAATGGTGCCGGCAAGAGCACGCTCCTGAAAGCGATAGCCGGCGCGCTTGTAGTGCGGCGCGACGGCATCACCCTTGACCGCGAGCCGATCGGCGGCGAACCAGAACGCAAGCAACTCGCGCGCGGTATCGCGCTGGTTCCAGAAGGCCGACGGCTTTTTGCAAGCCTGACCGTGGAAGAAAACCTGCTTGTGGCGGCGCACAACGGCCGCACCGGGCCGTGGAACGTGCGGCGGGTGCTCGACGCACTGCCGTCGCTGCGCGCGTTGACGGACCGCCCGAGTACGGCGTTGTCTGGCGGACAGCAGCAGTTGGTCGCGATCGCAAGGGCGCTGGTCACCAATCCGACCTTCCTGCTTTGCGACGAGGTGTCCCTCGGCCTGTCTCCGCACGCCGTCGACGACGCGTACCGCCTGTTGGCGACGGCCAGAGCGGATGGCATGGCGATCGTTCTGGTCGAACAGGATGTGCGGCGTGCCGTCGCCGAATCCGGTCGCTATGCGTGCATTCAGAAGGGGCGCGTCGTATTCGAAGGCTCATCGGCGAGGGCAGACATGCAAGTGATTGCACAAGCCTATTTCGGCGCCTGAGATGACGTTCGCCACCGCAGTCGAAACCCTGCTGAACGGCTTGATGCTGGGCGCGCTCTATGCCCTTTTCGGACTGGGGTTGAGCCTGAGCCTCGGCGTGATGCGCATGATCAATCTGGCGCACGGCGATCTGATCGTGCTGGGCGCCTATCTTTCCAGCGTCGTCATCTTGAGTACCGGCGCCAGCGCTCTCGCTTCTCTGGGCCTTGTCGTACCCGCCATGTTCGCGATCGGCTGGCTTCTGCAGCGGCTGCTGCTCAACCGCGTGGTGGGTGCAAGCCCGCTGGCACCTCTGCTGGTGACCTTCAGCCTGTCGGTGGTGGTGCAGAACATGCTGCAGCAGATCTTCACCGCCGATACGCGCAGCCTGCCTTCCGGCGATCTCGGGTTGCGCGGTTTGCAGTGGGGCGATGTCTCGATCGGCGTGCTTCCGCTCTTGATCAGTGCCGTCAGCGTGGCGGTCTATGCGGGCACGCACGCGCTCGTGGCCCGCACCCATTGGGGCCGCCAGGCGAGGGCGGTGTCGGACGATCCATCGACCGCGCGGCTCGTGGGAATCCAGGACAAGCGGCTCTTCGCTCTCATGACGGGTTTCATCCTTGCCGTCATATCGCTGGCGTCGGTGCTGTACGGCATTCGAACGCCGTTCACTCCGAGTGCGGGCCCGGAACGGTTGCTCTATGCGTTCGAGGCGGTGGTGCTGGGCGGACTGGGAAACCTCTGGGGTACTTTCATTGGCGGCTTGATCATCGGTGTCGCGCAAGTACTGGGCACGAAGATCGACACCGGACTCGGCCCTTTTTTCGGTCACCTCGTTTTCCTGATTGCTTTGATCGCACGACCGCAGGGACTCTTCGCGAAAGCATCCGAACGATGAAAGCTGCAATCAACGTTCCAGCGATCGCGTCCGGTGCGTATGGCAAATGGCCGCAGGGCACCGGCTGGGCGCTCGGCGGGCTTCTGGTCGCCGTGCTGGTGGCCGCACCCTGGTATGCGAGCTTTGCGACGCAGCGCTTGCTGGTCGAAGTGCTGACG
>JBBJMS010000081.1:0-14714 GCA_037720315.1 Variovorax sp.
CGGTCAACTGCGTGGCGCCCGGCTTCATCGAAACCGACATGACGGCCAGCCTGCCCGAAGCTCAGCAGCGGGCCCTGCTTTCACAGATTCCACTTGGTCATCTCGGCAAGCCGGCTGACATTGCGCACGCGGTCGCTTATCTGGCGTCCCCCCAGGCCGCTTACGTGACCGGGCAGGAGTTGCACGTCAACGGCGGCATGCACATGTAACGCAAGCAACCGCATTCCTTTCCGCACCGCATGAGGCGAATGCCAAATCCGGCCGGCTAAAATCCACCGATTACCTACAACCCTCAGAGGGAACCAAATGAGCGATATCGAAGCACGTGTCAAAAAAATCATTGCCGAGCAACTCGGCGTTGAAGAGTCCCAGGTCACCAACGAAAAGGCTTTCGTGGCAGACCTCGGTGCAGACTCGCTCGACACGGTCGAACTGGTGATGGCGCTCGAAGACGAGTTCGGCATCGAGATCCCCGACGAGGACGCCGAGAAGATCACCACGGTGCAGAACGCCGTCGATTACGCCACCAAGAATCAAAAGGCCTGACATCGGCCACATCGAGCGCCCGTCTCCGCCCGCGGCGCTTTCGCCGGCGCGAACGGCACGGCGGCCTCGGTGCTCTCAGAAAGGTTTGCCGGCATGACCAAACGCCGCGTCGTCGTGACCGGACTCGGTTGCATTGCCCCGGTCGGAAACACTGTCGCCGACTCCTGGACCAATCTTTTGGCGGGGAATTCGGGCATCGACACAATCTCCAAATTTGATGTGAGCGCCTTCGCCTGCAAGTTCGCCGGCGAGGTCAAAGGCTTCGACATCACGCAGTACATCTCCGAGAAGGAGGCGCGCCATATGGATCGCTTCATCCATCTCGGCCTTGCAGCCGCAATGCAGGCGGTACAGGACAGCGGTTTGCCGACCGGCGACGCGCTGCCGTACGAAGAAGCAGTCCGCATCGGCTGCAATATCGGCTCGGGCATCGGTGGACTCCCGCTGATCGAAGCCACCCATGGTGAACTGGTTGACCGCGGGCCTCGCCGCGTGTCGCCGTTCTTCGTCCCGGCATCGATCATCAACATGATTTCGGGCCATGTGTCGATCCAGTACGGCTTCAAGGGCCCCAACATTGCGATCGTCACCGCCTGCACCACGGGGCTGCATGCAGTCGGCACCTCTGCACGAATGATCGAGTACGGCGACGCCGACGTGATGATTGCAGGTGGCGCGGAATCGACAGTGTCGCCGCTGGGTATCGGTGGCTTTGCAGCGGCACGGGCGCTTTCGACGCGCAATGACGATCCGGCCACCGCATCGCGTCCGTGGGATCGCGATCGTGACGGATTCGTGCTCGGAGAAGGCGCTGGGGTGCTCGTGCTCGAGGAATACGAACATGCTAAAGCGCGGGGCGCCAAGATCTATGCGGAAGTGTCCGGCTTTGGAATGAGTGCCGACGCATTTCACATGACCGCACCGGATGTCGACGGCCCACGCCGTTCAATGGAAATGGCTCTCAAAAACGCCGGTGTGAACGCGGACCAGGTGCAGTACGTGAATGCGCATGGCACGTCGACGCAGATTGGCGATTTCAACGAGACGAACGCAATCAAGAACGCTTTTGGCGAGCATGCGAAAAAGTTAGTGGTGAACTCCACCAAGTCGATGACGGGCCACTTGCTGGGTGGCGCCGGCGGCATCGAATCGGTCTTCACCGTGCTGGCGCTGCATCACCAGAAGAGCCCGCCGACGATCAATATCTTCAATCAAGATCCGCAGTGCGATCTCGACTATTGCGCCAACGAGGCGCGCGATCTGAAGATCGATGTCGCGGTCAAGAACAACTTCGGGTTCGGCGGCACGAACGGCACGCTGGTTTTCAAGCGCGCTTGAGATCTTTTTCTCCATGCACAGCGCCCCCTCGGTGAGCTATCCGGTGGGCCGCTCGCGCAATGCGCGCTTGCTTTTGCTGGCCCTTTGGACAAGTGGCGTCGGTTCCGCAGCGGCAGCTTTATTCTCAGCCCCTCGGGTCGATTGGCGAAGCGGGCTGATGGTTCTGAGCGTCCTCTTTGCGGGGGCAGTTGCATGGCGGGCTCCTTGGACGCGCAAATCCAGCGCCGAACTGACCTTCGATGGTCGGCACTGGTTGCTCGTCGGTGCGGACGGGTTCGGGGCCGCAGAGGTCAAGGTCGCGCTGGACATCCAGTTCTCGCTGCTCGTTTATCTGGCCGAAGCAAACGCCGCGCGGCGGTGGATATGGCTTGATCGGAGCGACCTGCCCGAACGCTGGCAGGATTTGCGCCGTGCGGTATATTCGCGCGCCCCGTTGGCGGACTCTGTTGCTGCCCCGCGGCACGCTGTGCCGACGGATCCGGTTTCTCCATCTTCATGACAGCTTCTCCACCGCCCGCGCCGCCTTCGGACGCCGGTTTGACCGATGCGCCCGCCGCAGAGCCGAGACCCGGAGAGGTCGATTTTCAACTGGTTCAGCGCACGGTGGCGGGTGACCAGAAGGCGTTCGAGCTGCTGGTCATCAAGTATCAACGCCGCATCGAACGGCTGATCGGTCGCATGGTCCGCGACGTCAACCTTGTCGAGGACATTGCTCAGGAAACCTTTATTCGCGCCTACCGCGCGCTGCACCAGTTTCGAGGGGAGGCACAGTTCTACACATGGCTCTATCGGATCGCTGTCAATACCGCCAAGAAAGCCTTGGTGGACATGAAACGCGACCCGACGATCTCCGAGAGTGCGCTGCGTTCGTCTTCTGACGACGAAGATGAAACTTACCGCTCGGGAAACGAACCAATCAGCGAAGAGACACCCGAGTCGATCATGGCGGCGAACGAGATCGCGGCTGCGGTCGAGGCGGCCATGGAGGCGCTGCCGGCCGAATTGCGGCAGGCCGTGACCCTTCGCGAGATCGATGGCATGAGTTATGAAGAGATTTCCGAGGTCATGAATTGTCCTATCGGCACCGTTCGATCGCGGATTTTCCGGGCACGCGAGGCTATTTCGGCCAAGGTCAAGCCGATGCTGGACAACCAGTCCGGCAAGCGTTGGTAAGTAGGTGATGAAATGAAGCATACGAACACAGTCACAGTTCAGGAGCAGGTATCTGCGCTCGCGGACGGTCATTTGAGCGGCGAAGAATTCGCTCTTTTGGTCGATCGCGTCTGTTCGGAGAGCCAATTGCGGGCAACTTGGCAAACCTACCATGTGGTCGGCGATGTGCTGCGCTCTGGCGGCCACCGCGTTTGCAGCGATACGTCAGGGTTCGTTTCGCGGCTTCAGCAACGCCTAGCCCTGGAGCCGGCGGCGCCGGTGACCATTGCCCAGCCTGCGAAGCCGATCCCGCAACATATCGAAGCCGCAAACGAGCCGGTGTTCCGATGGAAACTCGTGGCCGGCGCTGCATCGCTCGCAGCCGCGGCGGCCATTGGCTGGAACTGGATCGGCGGCCCTTCCGACGGGCCCGTCGGTGCGCAGTTGGCGCAGCAGCAGTCCAGTTCCGTTCTCGCCGCGTCTCATTCTTCGCAGGATGCACCACCCGCATTGGCGCCGATGCGTGTCGTGGTCGGGAACGGCGGCCCACAAGTCATGCTGCGCGATGCGCGGTTGGACCAGCTCCTCGAGGCGCACCAGCAGGTGGGCGGCGCATCGCAAATGCCGTCGAGCTTCTTGCGCAACGCCACTTTCGATGGGCCGTCCCGCTGATGATGGCGCATCGTCTTCCCCCGCAATGACTGTGTCGATGCCGATGCCCACACGGCGAACCGCCGTTTTTGCAGCCGCGTTGTGCGTGGCGCAAGCCAGCTTTGCGCAGGACCCGGCGCCGTCTGCATCCGCTAAGAAGCATCAGGCCGGAGCAGCAGCGGGCGATTCATCGAACCTCACAGTCGTGGACTGGTTGCGGCGCATGAACACGGCTTCTCGGGAGCGTTCGTATGTAGGCACCTTCGTTGTTTCGTCTGCCTCCGGCAATCTTTCGAGCGCCCGCATCTGGCATGTGCGCGAGGGCGATCTCCAAATGGAGCGCATCGAAGTCTTGTCAGGGCCGCCGCGCTCGACGTTCAGGCGAAACGACCACGTCATGACATTTCTGCCTGAGGCGAAGGTCGTGAAAAGCGAAAAGCGCGAGAACCTCGAGCTTTTCCCCAACTTGCTAGGAACGCCTGATTCCGCCATCGGCAATCACTATGCTGCGCGCGTATTGCGCAAGGACCGCGTCGCAGGTTTCGATGCGGACGTGGTGCAACTGGAGCCGCGCGACAGGTTGCGCTTCGGCTATCGGGTCTGGAGCGAGCGAGGTTCGGGATTGGTCGTGAAATTGCAGACGCTCGATGGTGAAGGCAGGGTGATCGAGCAGTCAGCGTTTTCGGAACTTCAGCTCGATGCACCCGTCAAAGCCGAGGCTCTGGCGCAGATGATGGGCAGTACCGCGGGCTATCGGATCCAGAAGTCAGAGCTCGAGCGCACCACGGCTGTCAAGGAGGGCTGGTCGTTGCGTGCGCCCGTTGCCGGCTTCAAGCCCGTCAGTTGCTACCGTCGTCACATGGGCCCTCAGGCCAGCGGCGCTCTGGGCCATACCATGCAGTGGACATTTTCGGACGGGCTCGCCTTGGTATCGCTATTTGTCGAGCCATACGACCCACAGCGCCCTTCGCGGGAAGTGCTGGTCGCGCTGGGCGCGACCTACACGTTGACGCGCCGGCTCACGGACAAGGACGGCGATTGGTGGTTGACTGCCGTTGGCGAAGTACCGCCGCAGACGCTCGACGCGTTTGCGCAAAGCCTTGCCCGAACCCGTTGAACCGCATATGGGTCGTTGCTTTAGATATCACAAACCAAGGAAATTGATGATGTTCAAAAATGAAGGGAACAAAATCCGTTCATTCCTGGCGGCTTGCGTTTTCGCGCTTGCTTCAAGCTCTGCGCTCTTGCCTGTTTCGACCGCCACCGCGCAAGCGCGTGTGCTCCCGGACTTCACCGATCTCGTCGACCAGGTCGGACCTGCGGTGGTCAACATCCGGACCATCGAGAAGGTTGCGCAACGCAGCGGTGGCGGCGAGGCGGACGAAGAGATGCAGGAGTTTTTCCGTCGCTTCTTTGGACAGCCGATGCCGAATGTCCCGCGCCCAGGACAGCGGCCGAATCGCCCGCAACAACCTCAGGAAGAGGAGCAGCGGCCGCGCGGCGTCGGCTCCGGCTTCATTCTTACTGCGGATGGCTACGTGATGACCAACGCACATGTGGTCGAGGGCGCTTCGGAAGTGCTGGTGACGTTGGTCGACAAGCGGGAGTTCAAAGCCAAACTGATCGGCACCGACAAGCGCACCGATGTCGCCGTCGTGAAAATCGACGCCATTGGCTTGCCGGCGGTCAAGGTCGGCGATATTTCCAAGCTGCGCGTGGGCGAATGGGTGATGGCAATCGGCTCACCCTTCGGCCTAGACAACACTGTGACTGCAGGCATCGTGAGTGCGAAGCAGCGCGACACCGGCGACTACCTGCCTTTCATCCAGACCGACGTTGCCATCAATCCCGGCAACTCCGGTGGCCCGTTGATCAACATGCGCGGTGAGGTGGTCGGCATCAACAGCCAGATCTACTCGCGCTCGGGCGGTTTCATGGGCATCTCGTTCTCAATTCCGATCGACGAGGCGATTCGCGTGAGCGACCAATTGCGAACCTCCGGACGCGTGTCGCGAGGGCGCATCGGCGTTCAAATCGATCAAGTTACCAAGGAGGTGGCCGAATCCATCGGGCTAGGCAAGGCGCAGGGCGCTCTGGTTCGAGGCGTCGAGGCAGGCTCGCCGGGCGAGAAGGCCGGCATCGAGCCGGGCGACATCATTACCAAGTTCGACGGCAAGGTCATCGACAAACCCAGCGACCTCCCGCGTTTGGTCGGTAACACCAAGCCCGGGACGAAGAGCTTGCTCACTGTGTTCCGGCGCGGCAGTTCGCGCGACTTGACGGTGACGATCGCAGAGATCGAGCCGGAGGCGCTTGCGAAACCGACCGCCGAGCGAGAGGAGCCAGCGGCGAGCAAGGCCCCGTCGTCCGCCGCCGCGAAGTCAATGGGATTGGTTGTCAGCGATCTCACCGAAGCGCAGAAGAAAGAACTGAAGCTGAAAGGCGGCGTGAAGATCGACGCCGCTACCGATGCGGCGACGCGGGCGGGGCTTCGCGAGGGAGATATCGTGCTAGCCCTCAACAACGTCGAGATTTCGAATCTCAAGGAGTTCGATGCAACGCTGGCGAAAGCAGACAAAGGCAAGCCAGTCAGCGTGCTCTTCCGTCGCGGCGAGTGGGCGCAGTACGCGCTCATTCGGCCTCCGCGCTGAACCTTCGATCAACCCAAGTGGCCCCACCCGTCAGTCGGGTTTGGGGCCTTTTTCTCGCTCTTTTTGCTCTGGCCGAATTGTTTCGCAAGATTTTTCCGCATTGCTAAAACCATTTGATAGTGGGTATTCACTAACTTATTCGCTGGCTAATAACGGTTTTGAGTAGAATGACGAGCTGCCGACAGCGCCAAGCCGCATAAGCATTCCGGCGTTCTTCACGATGCGAGATACCCCTCGGCCGTCCACCGGCCTTCCACAGATCGCCCACAAGTTGTTAAGCAAACCGTCCACCGATCCTGTTGATAACCTGTTGATAAGTTGCATGTTGTTGACCTGCAACGCCGTTCGACGTGTGGCCGGCCGGCTGTACGCACTGCCCTTTTTGCCTACAATGAAGTCCCAACTACTGCAGTTGCCATTGCTTGTTGGTTCAGGGCGCGTCTCTCGTAGACGCGCCCTTTTTTCTTGCCTGTCGCCTTCTGCGTACAAGCCATTTCAAGTACTTAAGCGTTTCCGTTGATGAATCACATCAGAAATTTTTCGATCATTGCGCACATCGATCATGGAAAGTCGACGCTCGCGGATCGGTTGATCCAGCGTTGCGGCGGCCTTGCGGACCGCGAGATGCAGGCGCAGGTGCTCGACTCGATGGACATCGAGAAAGAGCGTGGGATAACCATCAAGGCGCAGACCGCTGCGCTGCACTACAAAGCGCTCGACGGACAGGTCTACAACCTCAACCTGATCGACACCCCAGGCCATGTCGACTTCTCGTATGAAGTGAGTCGCTCTCTGTCTGCATGCGAAGGCGCACTGCTTGTCGTCGATGCGAGTCAAGGTGTCGAAGCGCAGACGGTGGCCAACTGCTACACCGCGCTCGATCTCGGTGTCGAGGTGGTGCCGGTGCTCAACAAAATGGACCTGCCGCAGGCCGACCCCGAGAACGCGAAGTTAGAAATCGAAGACGTGATCGGGATCGACGCGACCGATGCGATTCCCTGCTCGGCAAAAACGGGCATGGGCATCGATGAGATTCTCGAAGCCATCGTCGCCAAGGTTCCTGCGCCCCGTGGCGATCCGAATGCCGCGTTGCGCGCAATGATCGTCGACAGCTGGTTCGATGCCTATGTGGGCGTCGTCATGCTGGTACGCGTGGTCGACGGTCGTCTGGCGAAAGGCGAGCGAATCAAGATGATGGCTTCGGGCGCCACCTACAACGCCGACAACCTCGGCGTGTTCACGCCGGCAACCGAAGTCCGCCAGTCGCTCGAAGCGGGCGAGGTGGGTTTCATCATTGCCGGCATCAAGGAACTCCAGGCCGCCAAAGTGGGCGACACCGTCACCTTGATCAAAACGGGCACGGGCGGTGCGGCCGCTACGGCTACCGAGGCCTTGCCCGGCTTCAAGGAAATCCAGCCTCAGGTGTTTGCCGGCCTTTACCCGACAGAGGCGAGCGAGTACGACTCGCTGCGCGACGCGCTTGAAAAACTCAAGCTCAACGATTCGTCGCTGCACTATGAGCCCGAGGTGTCGCAGGCGCTCGGTTTCGGTTTCCGGTGCGGCTTTCTGGGTTTGCTGCACATGGAGATCGTGCAGGAGCGGCTGGAACGCGAATTCGACCAGGACCTGATCACGACCGCGCCCAGCGTGGTCTACCAGGTCATGAAGAACGACGGCGAAGTGATGATGGTCGAGAACCCGTCGAAGATGCCCGACGTCGGCAAGATGTCGGAAATCCGCGAGCCGGTCGTGACCGTCCATCTCTACATGCCGCAGGAATACGTCGGCGCGGTCATGACGCTCGCCAACCTCAAGCGCGGCGTGCAGATGAACATGGCTTACCACGGCCGACAGGTCATGCTGACCTACGAAATGCCGCTCGGCGAGATCGTGCTGGATTTTTTCGACAAGCTTAAATCCGTCAGCCGCGGGTACGCCTCCATGGACTACGAGTTCAAGGAATACCGAGCCTCGGACGTCGTGAAGGTCGACATTCTTCTGAACGGCGAGAAGGTCGATGCGCTGTCGATCATCGTGCACCGCAGCCAAAGCCAATACCGCGGCCGGGCGGTCGTCGCCAAGATGCGGGAAATCATCAGCCGCCAGATGTACGACGTCGCGATCCAAGCGGCTATCGGGGCCAACATCATTGCGCGTGAGACAATCAAGGCGCTGCGCAAGAACGTACTGGCCAAGTGCTACGGCGGCGATATCACCCGCAAGAAGAAGCTGCTTGAGAAGCAGAAAGCGGGCAAAAAAGAATGAAGCAGATCGGTTCGGTCGAGGTCCCGCAAGAGGCCTTCCTTGCCATCCTGCAAGTCGAAGACTAAGAAGAATGGCGTTCCTCACCTCTTTCATCCTCGCGGCTTTCGCCGGCTATGTCGGTGCGTGGTATTTCGGCTTAGTGGAAGGCAACTTTGCGCTGCTGCTGTTCCTGGCCACCGTTGTCACAGGTATCTACTGGCTGGTGGAGCGCCTGTATTTTTTGCCGAAGCGGCGCCGCGCGGCCGAAGCCTTCGATGCGTCGCTAGCGCGCCGGCGTGAAGACCTGAGCCGTCAAGGCATTGCGCAGGTTGACACCGTCGATCCCGCCAAGCGCGAGCGGCTGGTCATGCAGCCGTGGTGGCTGGACTGGACCGCTGGATTGTTCCCCGTGATCCTGGCCGTATTCCTGCTGCGCTCTTTTCTGTTCGAGCCCTTCAAGATTCCGTCCGGTTCGATGATGCCGACCCTGCTGACCGGCGACCTGATTCTGGTGAACAAGTTCACCTACGGCCTGCGCCTGCCGGTCATCAACACCAAGATCACCGAAGGCAAGCCGCCCGCGCGCGGGGACGTGATGGTGTTCCGCTATCCGCCCAAGCCGAGCATGGACTACATCAAGCGCGTGATCGGCCTGCCCGGTGACGAAGTGGCCTATCTCAACAAGAAGCTCACCATCAACGGTCAGCCGATCGAGAAGCAGTCGGTACCGGAGTATTTCGACGAGGAAACGATGCGCTACCTCAAGCAGTACACCGAAAAGTTCGATGGCAAGGAGCATCGGTTGCTCAACGACGAAAACCGTCGTGCAGGACTTTCCGAAGCCGAGATCATGGCGTTTCCGAACCAGGAAAATTGCCGCTACAGTGTCGAGGGCGTGGTGTGCAAGGTGCCCGAAGGCCACTATTTCATGATGGGCGACAACCGGGACAATTCACTCGACTCGCGCTATTGGGGCTTCGTTCCAAACAAGAACATCGTCGGTCGGGCTTTCTTCGTCTGGATGAACTTCGGCAATCTCAAGCGCATCGGCGCATTCCAATAAATCGAGATTTCATTCGAGGGAAATAGGGCATGAGAGCAAATCAATCCAAGCAGAATCAACGCGGCATTTCATTCATCGGACTGCTGTTCGTGGCCATCGTGCTCGCTTGCGCCGGCGTGGTGGCGGCGCAGGTGATTCCGACATTGATCGAGTACCAGGCTATCGACAAGGCCGCCAACAAGGCCAAGGAAGGCTCGACCGTTCCCGAGGTCCGCGCTATCTTCGACCGCGCGCAGGCCATCGACGATTTCAAGTCGGTCAGCGGCAAGGATCTCGACGTTCAGAAGGTCGGCGACAAGGTGGTGGTGTCGTATGCATATGAACGGGAGATCCACCTATTCGGTCCGGCCTACCTAGTGCTCAAGTACAAGGGGCAGTCGCGCTAGATGAGACGCACCCCCAGGCTTCGTGGGGCGAGCGCACCGTGAACGAAGGCGGGCTTGCCGCGCTTCAGGCGCGCCTTCAGCATGTGTTCTCGGATGCACAACTGCTCCAGCAGGCGCTGACGCATCGCAGCTTTTCGGCAGACCACAACGAGCGACTCGAATTTCTTGGCGATTCGGTGCTGAACCTGGCAGTGTCCGATCTGCTGTACGAGCGCCTCGCAGAACTGCCCGAAGGCGATCTTTCGCGGGTGCGTGCCAACCTGGTCAAGCAGGAAACCCTTCATCAGTTGGCGCTCAAGCTCGCGCTTTCTCCGATCTTGCGGCTGGGCGAGGGCGAGGCCCGTTCCGGAGGACCCAGCCGTCCTTCGATCCTGGCCGATGCGCTCGAGGCGCTGATCGGCGCCGTTTATCTCGATGCCGGCTATGGGCCGGCCCGCGCATTGGTGCGCCGGCTCTACCAGGCGGTGGATATCACTCCGCGGATGGAGGCCGCCGCCCGGGACCCGAAGACCGAATTGCAGGAATGGCTGCAGGGCCACAAAATGTAGCTGCCGGCGTACCGTGTGGTCGGAACGCTCGGCGCGGCGCACAAACAGACTTTCGATGTCGAGTGCGAAGTATCCGAACTGGGCCTTTGCGAGCGCGGCATCGGCGGCTCGCGCCGTGCGGGTGAGCAGGCTGCCGCCGCCGCCATGTTGATCCGGCTCAAGGCGCGCGGCGCAAAGGCATCTCAATGAACGATTTCCCTAAACCTGTCCCGGCACCCACAGACGCCTCCACCGAAGCAGCCGGCTCCGGCCCTGCGCGGCGCTGCGGGCTCGTGGCCATCGTCGGCAAGCCGAATGTCGGCAAGTCGACATTACTGAACGCACTCGTCGGCCAGAAGATCAGCATCACCTCGCGCAAGGCGCAGACCACCCGGCATCGCATTACTGGCATGCGCACGCTGGGCGCGACGCAGTTCGTTTTCGTCGACACGCCGGGTTTCCAGACCCTGCATGCCAATGCGCTGAACCGTTCTCTTAACAAGACCGTGGTGGGCGCCGTGTCGGATGTCGACCTCATCCTGTTCGTGGTCGAGGCCGGCAGCTTCACGCCAGCCGACGAACGTGTGCTGAAGTTGCTCGGCGCCGGCATTCCGACGCTCCTGATCGCCAACAAGCTCGACAACGTGCACCGGCGTGGCGACATCGCACCCTGGCTGCAGACCATGCAGCAAAAGCACGGCTTTGCCGAATTCGTGCCGATGTCGGCCAAGAACGCGAAGGACATCGAACGCCTGTTCGGCATCTGCGACAAATACCTGCCCGAACAGCCGTGGTGGTACGCGGAAGACGAACTCACCGACCGCAGTGAGCAGTTCCTGGCGAGCGAACTGGTCCGCGAGAAGCTGTTCCGGCTCACCGGCAACGAGTTGCCTTACACCTCGACCGTCATCATCGACAAGTTTGCCGAAGAGCCGCCGCAAAAAAAGGGCCAAAAGCGCCTTTTGCGCATTGCCGCAACCATCGTGGTCGAGCGCGATACGCACAAGGCGATGGTGATCGGCGACAAGGGCGACCGCATCAAGCGCATCGGCACCGAAACCCGGGTGGAGCTCGAGAAGCTCATGGATGCCAAGGTGTTCATCGAGCTGTGGGTCAAGGTGCGCTCGGGCTGGGCGGACGATGAGGCGCGTGTCCGTTCTTTCGGCTACGAGTGACTGCGTCGTCGACCCGCGCAGGAGGCTGACGTGGCTGCCGCGCACCGCGTTTCGCACGAACCGGCGTATGTGCTTCACCGCTACGACTGGAGCGAGTCGAGCCTGATCCTGGAGGTGTTCACCCGCAATCATGGCCGCATCGCGCTGGTTGCCAAGGGGGCCAAGCGGCCGAGTTCCAATTTCCGGCCAGTGCTCCTTCCGCTGCAGCCTCTTCAACTCAACTATGGCGGCGATGCCGAGATCCGCACGCTCAAGAGCGCCGAGTGGATGGGCGGCCATGTGATGCCGACCGGCGAGGCGCTGCTGTCGGGCTACTACGTCAACGAGTTGATGCTGCGGCTCCTGGCGCGAGACGACCCGCACGAGGCGCTGTTCGATGTCTACACGGGCGTGGTGCAGGTGCTGGCTGGCGACCATGGCGGTGCGCAGGGCGCCACGCAGACTGCGGCGCTTCGCACTTTCGAGCTCTTCCTGTTGCGGGAGGTTGGCCTGCTGCCGGACCTGAACGCCCAGACGCTCACGCTGGCGCCGCTGCAGGGCGAGGTCAGCTATGCGCTGGCGACGGAAGCAGGCCTGCGGCAGGCAGACACCGACGAGGCCGCGCTTACCGGCTTCGAATGGCTGGCATTGCAGCAGGCGCTCGACGACCGCGTGCCTTTTCCTGCCGCGCTGCGCCTGATCGCGATGATGAACGCGGGCACCAACTCGGCTTTGCGCAACCAGTTGCGCAGGCTGCTCAACTACCATTGCGGCGTGTCGACGCTGCGCACGCGCCAGATGATGAGAGACTTGCAAGCCCTATGAGCACTTCCCTGTCGGTCAACCTCAACAAGGTTGCGCTGGTGCGCAATACGCGGCAGCTCGGCATTCCCAGCGTGGTGTTTGCCGCGGCGCTGTGTCTGGACGCCGGGGCGCAGGGAATCACCGTGCATCCCCGCCCCGATGGCCGCCACATCCGCGCGCAGGATGTACAGGATCTGTCGGAGCTACTGGCCAGGGACTGGCCTCGGATCGAGTTCAACATCGAAGGCAATCCCTTCCACAACCTGATGGATTTCGTGCGCGAGCTGCGTCCGCACCAGGCGACTTTCGTGCCCGACAGCGAAACGCAATCCACCAGCGATCACGGCTGGCGCTTTCCCGACGATGCCGAGCGCTTGCGGCCGCTGATCGCCGAGGCGCGGTCACTTGGTGTGCGCGTGAGCTTGTTCATGGACCCCGAGCTGGACATGATGGCCGGAGCGAAAGCAGCAGGCGCCGATCGCATCGAGCTCTATACCGAGGGCTACGCCGCCTCCCGCGGAACGTCACGCGCCGATGCGGTGCTGCAGCTCTATGTGGAGGCCGCGCGCGCCGCGCATGCCGCCGGCCTCGAGGTCAACGCGGGCCACGATCTCAGCCGCGAGAACCTCACCGAATTCCTTCAGGCCGTGCCGGGCGTGCGCGAGGTTTCGATCGGCCATGCCTTCGTTTCGGACGCGCTGGAGCTCGGCTATGCCGCGGCCACGCGCGACTACCTGCGATGCATCGAACTCGCCCAGTGATCTACGGCATCGGCACCGACATCTGCGATATCCGCCGCATCGCGGCCACGCTCGAACGCCAGGGCGAACGCTTTCCCGAACGGGTGCTGAACGATGCCGAACTGGCCGTCTGGCGGTCGCGCAACGCGCGTTGGCCGAAACGCGGTCTGCGCTACCTGGCCACCCGCTTCTCCGCGAAGGAGGCTTTCAGCAAGGCCATCGGCACCGGCATGCGCATGCCGATGAGCTGGCGGCTGTGCGAGATTGCCAACCAACGCAGCGGCAAGCCGGTCATCGTGCTGCACGGCGCGCTGAAGGAATGGTTCGAACAACAAGGTCTGACGGCGCATGTCACCGTGACCGACGAGACCGATTACGCGGCGAGTTTCGTCGTCGTCGAACACAACCAATGACCAAAAAAGCATTGCATGCGCCGTTGATCATCGACGTCGCGGCCACCGAACTCGACGCGGCCGATCGCCGCCGGCTGGCTGACCCGCTCGTGGGCGGCGTGATCCATTTCGCGCGCAACTGGCGCGATCGGGCACAGATGACCGCGCTCAACGCCGAGATCAAGACGCTCCGGCCCGACATGCTGATTTGCATCGACCACGAAGGCGGCCGCGTCCAGCGCTTTCGCGGCGACGGTTTCACGCGGCTGCCGTCGATGCGCGCGCTTGGCGCGCTGTGGATGAACGACCCGATGCGCGCCACCCAGGCGGCCGTGGCCTGCGGTTACGTCCTGGCAGCCGAGCTGCGTGCCTGCGGCATCGATTTCAGCTTCACGCCGGTGCTCGATCTGGATCACGGCGAAAGCAGCGTGATCGGCGATCGCAGCTTTCACCGTGACCCGCGCGTGGTCGCGCTGCTGGCCCGAAGCCTCTCGCATGGCTTGCTGCAGGCAGGCATGTCCAATTGCGGCAAGCATTTTCCGGGTCACGGTTTCGTCAAGGCCGATTCGCATGTCGCGCTTCCAGTGGACCGCCGCAGCCTGAAGGCCATCCTGGCCGACGACGCGCGCCCCTACGACTGGCTGAACGGCACGCTCGCGGCGGTGATGCCTGCGCATGTGATCTATCCGAAGGTCGATGCACGGCCGGCCGGCTTTTCGCCGAAGTGGCTGCAGCAGATCCTGCGTGGCCGGCTGGGCTTCGACGGGGCCGTGTTCAGCGACGACCTCAGCATGGAGGCCGCGCGGCACATCGAGGGCGAACTGCTGAGCTACACCGATGCCGCGTTCGCCGCGCTCGCCGCAGGCTGCGACCTCGCGCTGCTGTGCAACCAGAGCGTGGGCGACGGCGCGGTGCTGGACGAAGTACTTGCCGGCTTTGCCATTGCCCTGGACAACGGACGCTGGAAGCCGGATGCCGCAAGCGATGCGCGCCGGCGCAGTCTCCTACCGCGCGCACCGGCACCTGCTTGGGATTCGCTCATGGCGTCGCCGGCTTACCGGCGCGC
>JBBJMS010000011.1:0-41158 GCA_037720315.1 Variovorax sp.
TAGCGCCCGGACACCACCGAGGGCTGGCGCCGGTACAGCCACGAGCGGCGGTTCTCATGCCGCGGCGCGGTGAAGGCGGTGCCGGAAACAAGCTCGGGATACAGGTCGAAGGGCGCGCGCTGCGGGCTGTTGCGCCCCTGGGGCAAAGCGCCGGGCAACGCCTCGCTCGCATGTTCGTTGCCGAAGCCGCTCTGGTAGCGCCGCTCGGCGGCTGAATTGTTCGTCATGGCGTTCTCTTCAATGGGCTCGCCGCCGCAAAGGCGGCGCGCAGCACGGTGAGCGATCCGATCTGGTTAGCCAGCACCAGCACCAGTCGCGCGTTGAAGGCATGGCTCTCGTCGGTGCCGAGGCCTTCGTGCGCCTCGATCAGCGCCTCGTAGAAATCATCCGGCGCGTCGAGGTTGGGGGTGGTGATCAGTTGCGTCATTTTCATCCTGCCTTGCCGAGTGCGCGCTGCATGGCGGCCCGCAGCGCCTGCGGCGACGGCTGCTGCCAGCGCGCACACACATGCTGGTCGGGGCGCAGCAGGTACACGGTACCCGGACGCGCGTCGTAGCGCTGCACGGCAAGTTCGTCCGGGCCAGCGGCGGCGACACGAACCACCGAAAGCGGCAGGTCGGCTTGCGAGATGGCCCGCAGGCTGCGCTCTGCCGCTTCGTCGTCACCGAACACCAGCGCGGTGAACCGTGCCGGCAGCTCGCGAAGCAGCCAACCGGTGCTGCCGTCCGCGCGCGCGATCGGCGCGTCGGCCGCGGCGGCGCCCGGCACCATTCGGCTGTCGAACGCATCGACGTCGGCGGTGTTCAGCGGCGAGCCATGCAGCGTCGAGGGCAGCGAGAGCCGGCCGCTGTTGACGAGCGCGCGCGCGAAGGGCTGCGTCTTGGAAAGCTCCAGCACCGCATCGCGGATCAGCCGGCTCACGTCGCTCTTGGGCGTGATGAAGTCGGTGGCGCGGGTCGAGTTGCGGATGTTCTCGTCGGCCGCGTATTCGCGCTCGCTGGCGTAGCTGTCGAGCAGCGCATCGGGCGCCTCCCCCTTGTGCACGGAGGCGAGCTTCCAGGCGAGGTTGTCGGCATCCTGCACGCCGGAATTCGCGCCCCGCGCCCCAAGGGCGAAACGCCGTGCGCCGCGTCGCCGGCGAACAGCACGCGGCCGACGCGAAAGCGCTCCATGCGCTGGCAGGCAAAGGTGTAGACGCTGGCCCAGCCGATGTCGAACTGCACGCCGCCGTGGCCGATGCTGTCAAGCATGGCGCGCACGCGCGGAACGATGTTCTCGTGCTTGCGCTCTTCGACCGGGTCGGCGTCCCATCCGAGCTGGAAGTCGACGCGCCACATGCCGTCGGCCTGCTTGTGCAGCAGCACGCTCTGGCGGGGATGGAAAGGCGGATCGAACCAGAAGCGCCGCTCGGTCGGAAGGTCGGCGTTCATCACCACGTCGGCGATCAGGAAGCGGTCTCGGAACGTGCGGCCCTTGGCCTCCTGGCCGAGCAGCTGCCGCAGGTTGGAGCGCGAGCCGTCGCAGGCCGCCACGTAGCCGGCCTCGAGCTGGTAGTTGCCTTCGGGCGTTTCAATGGTGACGAGCGAATGGCCGGCATGCTGCTCGATGCCGACCACCTTGTTGTTCCAGCGCAGGTCGACGAGCGGCAATGCGGCCGCGCGTTCGGCCAGATAGCCCTCGACGTAGTACTGCTGCAGGTTGATGAAGGCCGGCCGCTCGTGCCCGGGCTCGGGCAGCAGGTTGAACTCGTAGACCTGCTCGTCCTTGAAGAACACGCGGCCGACGTTCCACGACACGCCCTTGACCACCATGCGGTCGCCGCAGCCGAGGCGGTCGAACACTTCGAGCGTGCGCTTGGCGAAGCAGATGGCGCGCGAGCCGGTGGAGAGCGTGCAGTCGTTGTCGAGCAGCACCACGGGCACCTGCTGCTGCGCCAGGTCGACCGCGAGCGCGAGGCCCACGGGGCCGGCGCCGACCACCACCACCGGATGGCGCACCGGCAAGGCCGCGTCCTGGTCGGCATGCCGCCGGTAGTCGAAGCGCAGGGACTGGTAGTCGACGGGCGCTTGCGCCGTCGGTGCGAGCACGGCCGCCATGGCGTCAGCTCTCGAGGGCTTTCCACATCTCGATGTCGCGCTCGGCTGTCCAGATGCGCGGGTCGCGGTGGCCCGAGGCTTCGTCGTAGGCGCGGCTCACGTCGAACGGCATGCAGTGGTCGAAGATGACCCACTGGCTGTACTTGGGCTTGAGCTTGGCGTAGGTGTCCTTGTAGACCGCGTTCAGGTCGCGGCCGGCCTTCACGCCTTCCTGCACGTTCCGATAGACGTCGGCGATGAAGTCGCGTGTGCCGGCGAGGCCCTTGGCCACCTGCTCGGGCGTGGTGAGCGCGGCGCCGCGGCCAGGCACCAGGGCTGCCGGCTTGAGGGCGGCGATGTTGTCGAGGGTCTGGGGCCAGTCCTCGAAGTACGCATCGCCGGCATACGGCGTGGCGTCGAACTCGACCAGGTCGCCCGAGAGCAGCGTGCGCTCCTGCGGCAGCCAGACGACGGTGTCGCCCTTGGTGTGGCCGCGGCCGAGCTGGATCAGCTGCACTTCGAGCTTGCCCAGCCACAGGGTCATCTTGCCGGTGAAGGTCATGGTCGGCCAGGTGAGCCCCGGCGGCACGGTCTCGACGTTCTGGAACAGGCGCGGGAAGCGGCCGATCTCGCTCGCCTTGTCCTGTTCGCCACGCTCGACGATGAGGTCGCGCGTGTCCTGGCTGGCGAGGATGTGCTCAGGCTTGTAGCCGGCGGCGCCCAGCACGCGCACCGCGTGGTAGTGCGTCAACACGACGTACTTGATGGGCTTGTCGGTCACTTCACGGATGCGGCGCACCACGTCGGCCGCCATGGCGGGCGTGGCCTGGGTGTCGGCCACCAGCACACAGTCGTCGCCGATGACGATGCCTGTGTTGGGGTCGCCCTCGGCGGTGTACGCCCAGGCATGTTCGGAGATCTGGCTGAAGGTGATCTTCTTTTCTTCCAGGTCGGCCTGGCTGGCAAAAACCTTGGTCTGGCTCATCGCGGGTCTCCTTGAGGGTGTTTGTCTAAAGTGAACGCATTCGCGTAAAACGAATTCGCAAAGTGTAGTTCCGAGCTTGGCTCATGTCTAATGCCTTCTTCTTGAACAAACCACGCACAGGCCATGGCTGCTGAAAACGAACGTGCGCAACGCGGCATCCAGAGCATCGAAGTCGGCGGGCAGCTGTTGCGTGCGCTGGTGCACCATGGCCGACCGATGGCGCTGAAAGACCTGGCCCGTGACGCGGAGATGTCGCCCGCCAAGGCGCATCCGTACATGGTCAGCTTCGGGCGGCTGGGGCTGATCGAGCAGGACCGCATCAGCGGCCACTATCTGCTGGGGCCGCTGGCTTTGCAACTGGGGTTGATCAGCCTGCAGCAGGCCGATCCGGTGCACATTGCCACGCCGCTGATCGCCCAACTGGCGCAGCGCATCGGACACACCGTGGCGATCGCGGTGTGGGGCGACCGCGGCGCGACCATCGTGCGGGTGGCCGAATCGCCGTCGCCGCTGCATGTGAGCATGCGGCACGGCACGGTGTTCTCGCTCACCAGCACGGCATCGGGCCGCCTCTTTGCCGCCTACCTCGACGCCACGGTGGTGCAGCGCCTGCTCGAGAGCGAGCGCCGGCGCGCAAAAGGCGGCAGCTACCCGTTGCCGCCGCCGCTGCCGGACTGGAAAACCTTCGAGGCGCAATTGCACGAGGTGCGCGCCCACGGCGTCAGCCGCTCCGAAGGCGAGATCGTGCCGGGCGTGAGCGCGATGTCGGCGCCGGTTTTCGATCACACCGGCGCCATTGCGCTGGCGCTCACGGCGATCGGACCGGCCGGGATATTCGATTCGAAATGGAACGGCGCCACGGCGCGCGCGCTCAAGCTCTGTGCTGGCGAGGTGTCGCAGCGGCTCGGCTCGGCGCGCGCTTGAGCGGCCGGGCTGTCAGGCGCGCTTGATGGCGCGCGCGATCAGCAGAAGCACGACCGCGCCGATGGTCGCGACGACGATGCTGCCGAGCAGTCCGCCACCGATCGAAACACCGAACGACCCGAAAAGCACGCCGCCCAGCAAGGCACCGATCACGCCGATGACGAGGTCGCCGACCAGGCCGAAGCTGCGGCCTTTCACCAGCACGCCGGCAAGCCAGCCGGCGATCAGGCCGACCAAGAGAAACCACAAGAGATTCATTGCACTCATTTTTTTAACTCCCTGTTGAACATGAAACGGACGGCGACGCCGCCCATGCGCAGGGTAGCAGCCGCCGGGTAGCAGCCAGGAGTACGGCGAAAGCCTAGGTCATGAACCCGATGTTCTTCGGATAGTCGATGCCGTTGCCGGCATAGACGCCGCCGAAGTTCTTGATGTTCGGCAGGATGCTCGGCAAATCGGCATCCGAAACGCCGAACCACTTGGCCAGCGTGGCACCGTACTGATCGACCGAGGTGGTCGGTATCAACCGGCCCTGGCCGACGTGGCCTTCGTAACCGGCCAGCGCCGAGTTGTTGTTGATGCTGACCACCTGCGGCGTGCCGTAGATCTGCTTGCCCTTGACTGCACCGCCGACCACGAGGTGATGGCTGCCCCAGCCATGGTCGGAGCCGTCGCCGTTCGACGCCAGCGTGCGGCCGAAGTCCGACGCCGTGAACGAGGTGACCTTGTCGGCCATGCCCTCGACGACCATCTGGCGCTGGAAAGCGGCCATGGCGTCGCTCAGCTGCTTCATCAATGCGGGCTGGCGTGCGATCAGGTCGTCGTGCAGGTCGAAGCCGCCCATCGAGACGAAGAACACCTGCCGCTTGGCCCCCAGGGTGCTGCGCCCCCGGATGAGGCGCGCAACCATCGCGAGCTGGCTGCCCAGTCCGGTATTCGGAAACGTATTGGCGGCAAACGGAGCGCCGATGCCGGACGTCAACGTGCTCTCGGCATCGACCGCGCGCTTGGTGACCTTGTTGTATTCGTTCTCCAAGGCGTGCGCGCGACCCTGCTGCACCAGCTGCGCCATGGCCGCCTTCACGGTGGCCGAGTTGTAGGGATTGCCGCCGCCGTTGACGCTGTTGATCTTGACCGCGCCGCCGCTGCTGACCTGGTATTGCAGGGCGCTGTCGCCCGACAGGAACACCGCGTTGCCCGACACCGACATGCAGGTGAAGAGCGAGGGGCTGTTGCCCGACATCACCAGGTCGCCGAGATTGCCGCCCCAGCCGACGGTCGAGCCTTCGGGCGAGGACGACTGCCAGGTCGACTGCTGGTCGTTGTGCGAGAACAGCTTGGGCGGCTGCGGGAACAGCTTCCTGTTGCTGTTGTTGAAGTTGGCGCGGGTGAGCGGCACCACGAGCGGACCGACGTTGAGCTGCACCGCGACCTTGCCGTCGGCATTGAACATGCTGGCCAGTTCGGTCATCGACGGATGCAGTGCGTACTGGCGCCCGCTAGGCAGCGCAATGGTTGGATTGAGCGCGGTGGCTGCAAGGGCTGCCTTGGCGATGGCGACGCCGCCGGCTGCCTCCGCGCCGCGGATCGTCGTGTAGGCAGCGTGGCTGGGGTCGTCGTAGGTAATGACGGTATTGGCGTAGTCGTTGCCGCCGAACAGGAACACGCAGACCAGCGCCTTGTAGTCGTCGGCGGACTGCGCCGCCGCCTCGCCCATCGCCGCGAGATTGAGCGCGAACGGCAGCGCGGAGCCAGCCATGGCGAGTTGGCCCGAGCGCCTGAGAAACGCACGCCGGGTATGGGCGGCAGGGTTGATGAGATGCATCGCGCGCTTCCTTATTTCTGGATCAGGTATTCGGGCGAGGCCAGCACCAGCAGCACCGCCGCATAGATGCGGTTGAGCTTGTTGGCGTCGCTGCTGGTCGCGGTCAATGTCGGCGAGGCGAGTGCGTCGGTGATGATCTTCTGCGTCGCCGCGGAAAGCTGATTGCCGGTCAGCAGCAGGTTCAGGTGCCGCACCAGCGCCGCCGGGTCGAGCACCAGCGCGCGCTCCGCCGGGTAGGCGCCGTTCACATCCTTGCCGCTTTGGGCGATGAAGCCCTGCATGAAGTTCAGGTAGCCGCCCACGCTGGTTTCGTTCACCAGCTGGAACTCCGGCGCGACCATCTTCGCGCTTGCGATCGACGTCGATGGCGGCACGTAGCCGGGACGGAAGAAATTGAATACCGACGGCGAACGCAGCGGGCTCTGCCCGAGCTGGTTGCTCGGACTCGACAAGTTGCCGACCTTCCAGTTGCCGCTGGTCGACGCGGCGCCTAAGGTGCGAGCCCATTGCACCAGGCGCAGCCTCGGTTCGCGCAGGCGTCCGAAGTTGGCGTCGGAGAGGCCGGCCGGGCTGCGCGCTTCGTTGTCGAGCAGCACGGCGGCGAACACGCTTTTCATGTCGCCGCGCACGCCGGTGCCGTTGTCCGCGAACACGTCGGACACGCGCTTCACATAGGCAGTGCTCGGATTGCTGGTGACCAGCCGCTGGATCAACTGCTTGCAGATGAAGGGGCCGACGTTCGGGTGATTGAAGAGGCCGTCGAGCGCGATCTTGAGTGCCGCCTTGCCCTCGGTTCCAGCCGGCACGGTGATGCCGAGAAACTTGGCTTCGAGCGTCGAGTGCCTGGATGCGGTCAGCGCCATCGGCCGCTTGGTCCAGGCGCTGCTCTCGATGGTGTAGGTCTGCCCCGGCGGCGTGAAGGTGTTGCGTTCGGCAGCAAGGATGTCGAGGTCGTACCCGGTGAAGACGCGCGCCAGGTTGCTCACGTCGTCCTGCGTATAGCTGTCGAGCGGCGCACCGTCGCCGCCGGTCCTGACGGTGCCGTCCGCATCGAGCTGCACCAGTCCGAGCGTCATGAGCTGCATCACCTCGCGGGCGTAGTTCTCGTCCGGCTGGCGGCCCTGCGCGTTCTCCTTCTGGTTGCCGCGTGTGTTCAGGTAGTAGCCCATCGCCGGATTGAGCGACACGTCTTCCAGCAGCTTGCGAAAGTTGCCTGTCACGCCGCCAACCAGCATGTCCCAGTACTGGGCCATCATGTGGTTCGGCCAGCTGGAGCCGAGGTCGTTGGCCGAGACGACGAAGATCTCGGTGAAGGCAAGGGCGAAGCGCTTGCGCACGCCGTCTTCCGACGTGATGAGCTGGTTCCAGATCATGTCGTCGACATTGACGCTGTCGTGCGGCTTGGCGGCGATCCAGTCCCAGCCCGCCTGGGTGGGCGCCCGGTCGATCTGCTCGCCGAGCCAGGGCAGATAGCCCTTGCTGCGCACCGCGGCGATCTCGGCCTCGGAGACCGAGAATTGTGTCTGCAGCAGGAAGCGCGCAGCCTCGTCGTCGGTCTTGGCCTGGGTATAGACGTAGGTCTGCCCGGTCGGCGTGGTGGCCAGCGGCGTCAGCGAGCCGGCCTGCACGCCGGTGCTGGACGCACCCAGTGCGGCGGCGGCGCCGCCGCTGCTGCTTCCGCCCCCGCCGCAGGCCGCGAGCGCGGCCGTTGCGGCCAGCGCGGCCGCTGCGGACAGGCTTCGGTGGGGGGGCGTTGCCGCCCCGGATGCTGCAGGCGCTTCAGGCGCGCGCAGCGGTTCATCGGTCGCTTCGAAGCGACCGGTCGCGATGTCTTCAACCATGAATTCCTCACTCCTCGGCGTCTGTGCGCCGGTCTTCTCAAGGCAAGTGCCGTGCCGGGCCCCACGGCCCCGAGAAGACGCTGGAATGCAGAAAGTGCGACAACAATTGTTCCAAAATGTGACTTTTTACGTCACGCAGATACAACTGCATTCTTATTTGCGACCGGAAACGTCGCGACGCCGGGCTCAGGCTTTTGCGGTTTCGAGCCCGTCGCGGGTGCGCATCGCCACCTGCCGCGCGGCTTCGGCGTAGTCGTCTCCGCTCGATGCGTAACAGATCGCCCGCGACGAATTGACCACGATCGGCGCGTCCGCCCGCCAGCCCGCGCGGACTGTGGCAACCGCATCACCGCCCTGGGCGCCGACGCCCGGGATGAGCAGCGGCACGGTGGGCGCGAGCGAGCGCACACGTTCGATCTCGGCCGGGTAGGTGGCGCCGACCACCAGGCCCAGCTGGCCGTTCAGATTCCACGGTCCCTGGGCTAGCTTTGCCACATGCTCGTACAGGAAAGGTTCTCCTTCGAGACCGGCGAGACGCTGCATCTGCAGGTCGGCGCCGCCCGGATTGCTGGTGCGGCACAACAGGAAGGCGCCCTTGCCGTGGCGTCGCAGATACGGCTCGACGGAATCGAAGCCCATGAAGGGCGACAGCGTGACGGCGTCGGCGCCGTAGCGCTCGAAAGCCTCGTGGGCGTACTGCTCGGCGGTGGCGCCGATGTCGCCACGCTTGGCGTCGAGGATCAGCGGCACCTGCGGTGCATTGCGGCGCATGTGCTCCATCAGCTGTTCGAGCTGGTTCTCGGCCCGATGCGCGGAAAAGTAGGCGATCTGCGGCTTGAAGGCGATGGCCAGGTCGGCAGTGGCATCGACGATGCGGGCGCAAAAGTCGTAGATCTTGCTGGCGTCGCCGTGCATGCGAGACGGAAATTTGGCTGGCTCGGGGTCGAGGCCCACGCACAGCAGGCTTGCATTTTGGCGCTCGGCGGCGCGCAGCTTGTCCAGAAAAATCATGCGTCGGATTCTAGAAACTGCTCGGCGGCCAGGCACAGGTCGGACCAGGCGCGTGCCTTGTCGGCCGCATTGCGCAGCAGATAGGCCGGGTGGTAGGTGGCGACGGCCGGAACTCGCTGCAGGCCGGCAAACGCCGACAGCCGCGTCGCGCGTCCGCGCAGCCTGCCGAGTGGCTCGCCGCTTTGCAGAACGGCCTGCGCCGCCAGCGGGCCCATCGCCAGCACGATGCGCGGGGCAAGCGCCGCGGCCGGCGCCGCAAATGCTTCTTCGAACGGACGCGGACTCGAAGGCTGGCCCGAAGCGACGCCGCGGTGCGTGCGCATCAGGTGCACCGGCGTCGGCGCGTCGTGCAGTTTGAGCGCGCGCAGCATGTTGCCGAGCAGCCGCCCGGCATCGCCCGCGAAAGGGTCGCCATGGCGGCCGTCGGGCTCGGGCGGCATGTCGGCGACGATCAACCAGCCGCCCTGCTCGATGTCGCCGGCGCCGAAGATGCGCCGC
The DNA here is from genome assembly GCA_037720315.1 of Variovorax sp. Classification (GTDB taxonomy): domain Bacteria; phylum Pseudomonadota; class Gammaproteobacteria; order Burkholderiales; family Burkholderiaceae_C; genus Variovorax. Next base: position 9,160 of record JBBJMS010000011.1, read on the forward strand.
GGCGCTTCGACCAGCACGCCCGCGCCTTGCACGGGCACCATGGATGCCGGCGCTTGCGCCTGCGCCGGCGCAGAAACCGGCGGCGCAGCAGGCGCGGGCGCGGCGGCTCGCACGGCCGGCACCGCAGGCACCGCAGGCACTTGGGACGGCGGCGCGACTTCGCCGGTCGGCAGCCAGACCTTGACGCCCATTTCGTCAAGCATGGCGCGCTGCCGGGCGTCCAGCTTCAGGGTGCCCGCGCTCACTTCAGTGCACCCCACGCGCTGGTCGATTCGTTGAGCCGCAGGCTCATCACGACCGCGTCTTCGCGATCAGTGCCATCGGCCGGGTAGTAGCTCTTGCGCAAACCGACACGCCGGAAGCCGAGGCGTTCGTAGATGGCCAGCGCGCGCAGGTTGCTGGCGCGCACTTCGAGCCACAGCCACTGCGCGCCCTGCCCGCGCGACCAGCCCGCCAGCGCTTCCATCATCAGCGGCGCCCAGCCTTGGCGCTGGAACGGCGGCGCGACGGTGATGTTGAGCAGATGAACCTCGTCGACGCCCTTCATGGCGATGAAATAGCCGATCAGCGTCTCGGCGCCGGCGTCCGTCTCGGCTGGCACCACCAGGCAGCGGCAGTGATAGCCGGCAGTCAAGGAATCGCTGAAATTGGTGGGCGTCCACGGATGGCTGAAGGCAGCCTGCTCGACCGCGCACACGGCATCGATCCGCGCCGCGGTAATCGGCTCGAGACGGGCTTCTCGCGGCTGGGACAGGACTGCGCTCATTGCTGCGTTGACGCTGCGGCCGCCTTCAGGGCAGCGCGTTCTTCGGTGGTTTGCGCGACTTTATCGCGTACATAAGCGGCCACGCCCGGCCGGTGCAACCGTGCGGCCGGCCGCCAGTAGCCGGGCGCCAGCCGCAGCATGGCGGCGGCCGTCGGCAGCACCTCGGGCGCGCGGCGGCGAACGGCAGCCGGTCGCCGTAGGCCGCGAAGGCATTGCCGGCCAGCACCCAACCCGGCGGCACGTCGACCTGCTCGGGTGCTAGCAGCGACGCTTCACCCGCACCGGCATCTGCTGCACCGTCGAAGGCACAGGCCGCCGCGTACACCTGGTCCATGCGGGCATCGAGCACCGCGACCACGCGCTCGGCGCCGAAGCGGTAACGGGCCTCTTCGGCCATGGCATGCAGCGTGTCCACGGGCAGCAGCCGGACGCCGGCGCCGAAGCCCAGTCCCTGCGCCACGGCGCAGGCGGTGCGCAGCCCGGTGAAGGAACCCGGCCCGCGGCCGAAGGCGATCGCATCGAGCTCGGCCAGCGCCAGACCGGCTTCGGCCAGCAGCTGCTGGATCAGCGGGATCAGCGTGGCCGAAGCCTGCGCGCCGCCGACGCCGCTGTGCGTGAGCAACCGGCCGCCATGCCGCACGGCGACCGAGAGCGTGTCGGTGCTGGTGTCGAAGGCGAGCAGCCTGGGCGCGCTAGACATCGACGCAGGCTCCTGCGGCGGCGCGCTCGGGTGCGGCACGCGCGGCGCGGGCACGCTGCACGCCGAACAGGATGCCGGCGGTCACGAGCACCAACCCCGCGAGCAGGTTCCAGTGCAGCGGCTCGCCGAGAAACACGACCGCGGCCAGCGCAGAAAGGCCGGGCACCACCGCCGTGATCATGGTCGAGCGCACCGGGCCGAAGTACTGGATCATCCGCGTGAAGGTGATGCCCGAGATGACAACCGAGCCGACGCCCTGGAACAGCATCTGGAACAGCACCTCGCCGATCGGCGCGCTGCCGATGCGGCTCGCCACCGCGCCGATGCCGACGAGCAAGGCATAGGCCGGCACATACGTCACGAAGGCGAACACGGTGATGGCGATGGTGGCGCGCACGGCTTCCAGCCCGTGGCGGCGCACCGTCACGCTGTAGCAGGCCCAGCAGAAGGCAGCGCCCATGAAAAGCAGGTCGCCCTTCCAGATCTCGCCGCCGTCGAAGGCATGCAGCAGGCTGGCGCCGCCGACCAGCAGGTCGCCGGCGACGATCAACACCAGCCCGAGCGCGCGCCCCGGCGTGATGCGGTCGTGCAGCACGATCGCCGCGAGCACCGCCGTCCAGAGCGGCAGGCTGCCCGGCATCAGCACCGAGGCATGGGTGGCGGGCGCGTAGAAGAAGCCGGTATAGGCAAGCATGGCGTAGGCGAGGCCGCCGAACACGCCTGCAATGGCTGTGATGCGCAGCGGGATCGGCGACAGCCCGAACAGCGAGCCGCTTTCGGCTGGCGCTTTCTTGCGCGCCTGCATCACGAGCCAGGCGCCCCAGGGCATCAGCACCAGGCTGGCGCCGCAGATGCGCGCAAAGGCGATGTCGAAAGGCGTCATCGAGCGGCCGGCCGAAGCCCTTGCGATGACAATGAAGGCGGTCCACACCAGAACTGTGACGACGGCTGCGCCGATGCCGATGGCGCGAGGGGAAAAACGGGGAGCGAGGGGGACGGAAGGCATCGGGCGATTATCGAGTGCGGCCCGGATAATCGCCCGATGCCTTCCGCCCCCCACCTCGCCGCTCTGGTTCTGACGTTTGCAATGCTTTCCTCGGCGCCGGCAGCCGCCCAGAGCCTCCCGCCCGGAGTCGATGCGGCGCTGGCCCGCGCCAAGGTGCCGCGCGATGCGGTGACCCTGCTGGTGGCCGACGCAGAAGCCGTGAGGCCGCCGCGGCTCGCATGGCGCGCACAGGTGCCGGTCAATCCGGCGTCGATCATGAAACTGGTCACTACCTATGCGGCGCTCGACCTGCTCGGCCCGGCCTTCAGCTGGACCACGCCGGTCTATGTCGACGGGCCGATCCGCAACGGCGTGCTCGCGGGCAACCTCTACATCAAGGGCCAGGGCGACCCCAAGCTGGTGCTCGAACGCCTGTGGCTCCTGCTGCGCCGCGTGCAGGCGCTGGGCATCCACACCATCGATGGCGACATCGTGCTGGACCGCAGCGCTTTCGAGGTCGCGGACACCGACCCGGGCGCCTTCGACGGCGAAGGCCTGCGGCCCTACAACGCGGCGCCGGACGCGCTCCTGATCAACTTCAAGTCGGTCGTCATGACCTTCGTGCCGAACCGCGACACGCAGACGGCGCAGGTCAACTTCGAGCCCTACCTGGCGGGCGTGAAGACGCCGGCGACGGTGCCGCTGTCGGCGGCGGAATGCGGCGACTGGCGCGCCGCGCTGGCACCGGCCTTCGCCGATCCGACGCGGATCGATTTCGCCGGCAGCTATCCCGTTGCATGCGGGGAGAAGACGTGGTCGGTGGCCTACGCCGACCCGCGCAGCTACGCCGCGGTCGCCGGGCGTGGGGCGAAATGGGCGCGCGACTGAAGGGCCAGGTGCAGAAGGCCGCGTTCCGGCGAGCTCGCGCCCGCGTTCGAAGCGGTATGCCGCCGCTCGCCGAAGTGATTCGCGACATCAACAAGTACAGCAACAACGTCATGGCGCAGCAGGTGTTCCTGACGCTCGGGCTGCAGCAAAAGAAACGCGGCACGCTCGACGGCGCACGCGCGACGATGCGCCAGTGGTGGAACGACCGCATCGGCACGGGCGAGGGCCAGCCGGTGTTCGACAACGGCTCGGGGCTGTCGCGCGATGAGCGCATCAGCGCCGCGGCGCTGGCGAAGATGCTGCAGGTTGCATGGGCGTCGCCGGTGATGCCCGAGCTGGTTTCGTCGCTGCCGGCTTCCGGTGTCGACGGCACGCTCAGGAAGCGCGCCCTGCGCTCGGGCGGCGCGGCGCATCTGAAGACTGGCACCTTGCGCGACGCGGCCGGCGTTGCCGGCTACGTGCATGGCGCGAGCGGCCGCCGCTATGTGGTGGTCGCCATTGCGAACCACGGCAATGCGCCTGCCGCTCGGCCCGCTTTCGACGCGCTCGTCGACTGGGCATCGCAGGACAACTGAGGTCGCGCACGCGACTCAGGAGTCTAGGCCGCTGGGGCTTTCCCTTGTCTTTCTGCCGTGACGCGCGCCTACGATCGATGCGCGCCGCTGCGGCCATCACAACTTTCGGAGACAACCCATGAAGCGTCTGCATTTCCTGAGTGCCGTTGCAACGGCAAGCCTTCTGGCCGCATGCGGTGGCGGCGGTGATGGCGGTGGATTTTCCGGCGGCGGCGGCATCATTGCGCCGAGCACCGGCGCGCTCCAGGAGCCGGCCGTCACGGTGACGACGCTCACCGCCGCGCAGATCGACGCCGGCACCGCGCAAAGCGGCTTGCAGGCCATCAGCGGCAAGGCCCGCTGCGATGTCAACGTGGTCGCGCTCAACTACAGCACGGTCGGACCCAAAGGCGAAAGCACCAACGCATCCGGCGTGCTGCTGATGCCGGCCGGCACGTGCGGCAATGCGGCGCCGCTGGTGGCCTATGCCAAGGGCACCGACGTGCAGAAGCCCCGCACGCTTGCCAATCCGCAGGATTCCGAGACGTTCCTCTTGACTGCGATGTACGCGGCGCAAGGCTATGCCGTGGTCGCCACCGACTATCTGGGCTACGCCAAGTCGGCTTTCACGTACCACCCGTATCTGCATGCCGACTCGGAGGCGCGGTCGGTACTGGACTCGATCCGCGCGGCGCGTGCGGCATTGCGCTCGACGGCTGGTGGCTCGCTGTCGGGCAAGGTGATGTTCACCGGCTATTCGCAAGGCGGCCATTCGTCCATGGCGGCGCACCGCGCGGCCGAGCGCGACAACCCGCTGGAGTTCGACGTGGTGGCCGGCGCCCACCTGGCCGGCCCATACAACCTGTCCGGCTCGTTCAAGCTCACCAACGCGATCGCTGGCTATCAGTTCTTCGTTCCGTTCATCGTCACCTCTTACCAAAAGGTCTACGGCGACGTCTATGCCAACGTGAATACGGTGTTCAAGGCGCCCTATGCGGCGGGCATCGAGAACCTGCTGCCGAGCCCGACGCTGAACTACACCACGCTGGTGACTACCGGTGCGCTGCCCGGCGCCAACGGCGAAACGCCGGCCCAGGCGCGCGACGCGCTGTTCCAGAGCGCTTACCTGACCGACGTGCAGACCAATCCGAACAATGCGCTGTTCCTCGATGCCAAGAAGAACGACATGTTCGGCTGAAGCCCGCGCGCGCGCACATTGCTGTGCGGCGGCGCCGGCGACCCGACCGTGCCGCCGGCGGTGCACCTGGCACCGATGAAGGCCGACTTCGATGCCCGCGGCGTGACCACGGTGACGACCGTGGACGTCGATGCGCAGGTGCAGGCCGCCTTCGGACCCGGCGGCGTGGCACCCACCGACCCGACGACGCCGGCCTTAACCGGCGCCTATCACGGCACCTACGAGCCGCCCTTCTGCCACGCCCGCGCCCGCGCGCTCTTCGATACCGTTCGGTAAAGCCAGCCCTTTGAAGGGGCTTCACGCCAGGGATACCGCCGAACCGGCTTTGCCGGGCGGCTGGTATCGCCCCCTTGAGGGGGAGGCGCCGCAGGCGCTTCGGGGGTGTTTCATGTCGCCGCGCGCTGCAGTCTGTCGCGCACGCCTTCCCAGTCGGCGTAGGCCGGCGGCGTCTCGACCCAGATCAGCTTGACGCCTTCGGCGTCGAAGGCGCGCAGCACCGCGAACAGCTGTTGTGCCGCAGCCGCAGCGTCGTCCGGCATGCGCCGCTGCAGCACGCGCTGCGACCGGCTCTTGAGCACGGTGCGCGACCACACCGCGATGTGGGCGGCATGCGCGCCGAGCACGTCGAGCGCGGACTGCAGGGCGCGCGCATCCATCAGCCGGAGCTTGGCATTGGGCGCGTAGTGCGACTCCAGCGTTCCCGGCGCGTGCGGATCGGGCTGTGCCAGATCGCGCGGATCGCGTAGCGGCTCGCCGCAGACCGCCTCGATCTGGGCGCGCGTGATCGCGCCCGGGCGCAGCAGCACCGGCGCGCCGCGGCTGCAGTCGACGATGGCCGACTCGATGCCGACCTCGCAGGGGCCGCCGTCGATCACCAGCAGCTCGTCGTCAAACTCGTCCTGCACATGGCGTGCCGTGGTCGGGCTCACGCGCCCGAAGCGGTTGGCGCTCGGCCCTGCGATGCCGGGCACCCCCAGCTCGGCGCAGGCCGCCAGCAGCGCCTGCGCCACCGGATGCGACGGGCAGCGCAGGCCGATGGTGTCCTGCCCGCCGGCCGCACCGGCGGCCACGCCGGGTTGGCGTGTGACGATCAGCGTCAGCGGGCCGGGCCAGAACGCGAGCACCAGCCGTTGTGCGAACGGCGGCAACGGCTGCGCAAACCGCGACAGCGCCTCGGTGCCCTTGGTGCCTGCCGCCACATGGACGATCAGCGGATGGTCGCTCGGGCGGCCCTTGGCGCGAAAGATCCCGGCCACCGCCGCGTCGCTGGTGGCGTCGGCACCCAGGCCATAGACCGTCTCGGTCGGAAACGCAACCAGGCCGCCGGCGCGCAGGACGTTTGCCGCGTCGTCGATGGCATCGGGCGAGCGGCCGTCGCGGATCATTCGGAGAGCGGGATCGGCAAGCCGAGCAGCGCCGCGGCGAAGTCGGCGGTGCTGCGGACCGCGTCGATGTCGCCGCCCGTGATGGTGAGATGGCCCATCTTGCGGCCGGGCCGTGGATCGGCCTTGCCGTAGAGGTGCAGGTGGGTGCCGGGCAGCGCGAGCACATCGGCCCAGCGCGGCACCACCGCCGCATCGCCGTCGATGAACCACAACTCGCCCAGCAGGTTGAGCATGATGGCGGCGCTGTGCTGGCGCGGCGGGTTGAGCGGCAGGCCGGCCAGCGTGCGCACCTGCAGTTCGAACTGCGAGACGTCGCAGGCGTCCATCGTCCAGTGGCCGCTGTTGTGCGGGCGCGGCGCCATCTCGTTGACCACCAGCGAGCCGTCGGCCAGCACGAAGAACTCCACGCACAGGACGCCGACATACTCGAGGCCCTCGGCGATCAACACAGCCGCGGCCACTGCGCGCCCGGCTTGGGCCTCGGGCATGCTGTGCGCGTGCACCTCGGTCACGGCGAGGATGCCGTCGCGGTGCAGGTTGCGCTGCGGCGGGAAGTGCACGATCTGCCCGTCCGCGCCGCGCGCCACGACGACGGAGCACTCGTAGTCGAGCGGCAGCAGTTTTTCGAGCACGCAGGGCACGCCGCCCGAAGCCTCCCAGGCCGCAGCAAGTTCGTCGCGGTTGGCCACGCGCTGCTGGCCCTTGCCGTCGTAGCCGAGCCGCGCGGTCTTGAGGATGCCGGGCAGCAGGTTCTGCGGCACCGCCAGGTGGTCGGCCGACTCGATGATCGCGTAGGGCGCGCAGTCGACGCCGCAGCCGACGAAATGGCTCTTCTCGCGGATGCGGTCCTGCGCGATGGCGACGGCGCCGGGCGGAGGCGACAGGGGCCGGGCGACGGCCAGGTGCTCCAGGGAGGCAGCCGGCACGTTCTCGAACTCGGTCGTGATGGCATCGGCCAGTCCAGCCAGCCGGGCCAGACCGTCGACATCGGTGAAGTCGGCGTGGATGTGATGGTGGCTCACCCGGCCGGCGGGGCTGTCGGCATCGGGGTCGAGCACCGCGGTAAATACCCACGCGCTGCGCCGCGTGCACGAACATGCGCCCGAGCTGGCCGCCGCCAGCACCCCGAGCGTGGCGCCGGGCAGGACGGGTTCACAGTGCGCCCCCGCCTTGCGGCGAGAACGGCGAGGCGGCAGGGGCATCGACGGGCGGCAGCGTCATCGCCCGCGCCGCCTCGGTCTGCCGTTGTCGAAACACGTCCAGCGCGCGCGCAGTGCCGGGTCACCCACTGCCAGCATCGCAACGGCGAAGAGTGCCGCGTTGGCTGCCCCGGCATGACCGATGGCGAAGGTCGCTACCGGAACGCCCCTGGGCATCTGCACGATGCTGTAGAGCGAATCGACGCCCTGCAGGTGGCGGCTCGCTACCGGCACGCCGAGCACCGGCACGGTGGTCTTGGCGGCCAGCATGCCCGGCAGGTGCGCCGCGCCGCCCGCTCCGGCAATGATCGCCGCGAGCCCGCGCCCCGCCGCGCCTTCGGCATAGGCGAACAACTCGTCCGGCATGCGGTGGGCGGACACCACCCGTGCCTCGTGGACGATGCCGAATTGCGTGAGAATCTCGACCGCGCTGCGCATCGTCTCCCAGTCGGAGCCCGAGCCCATCACCACGCCGACCTGAGTTGCTTGCTTCATGGGTTCCAATTTTACGTTTCACCCCTACATTCCCGCGATGATCGACATCACACTCGAAAATTTCCAGAGCGAGCTGATAGACGGCTCGATGACCGTGCCGGTGCTGCTCGACATCTGGGCTGAATGGTGCGGGCCCTGCAAACAGCTCGGGCCGGTGCTCGAAAAGCTCGAGATCGAGTATGCCGGGCGCTTCATGCTGGCCAAGCTCGATGCGGACAAGGTGCCGCAGATTTCGCAGCAGCTGAGCGAGATGTTCGGCGCGCGAAGCATTCCGTTTTGCGTGATGTTCAAGGACGGCCAGCCAGTCGACGGTTTCGTCGGCGCGATTCCGGCCGCCGAGATCCGCACCTTCCTCGACAAGCATGTGCCCGCAGCGTCCGAAGTAGAAGCCGCGGAGCAGGAAGCGGCTGCCCACGAAGCACTGGCCGACGGCGACACCGAAGGTGCGCTAGAGCGGCTGCAGCATGCGGTGGCGACCGATCCGACGAACGACGATGCCCGTTTCGACTACATCAAGCTGCTGCTGTTGCAGGGCCGCACGGACGATGCCAAGGTCGCTTTCGCACCCGTGATTGCCAAGGTCACGCTGGTGCGCCGCTTGGATGCACTGCAGCGGTGGATGGATGCGATCGACTTTGCCGAACCTCCGGCTGGTGGATCGGCACCAACGCTGGCCGATGCGGTTGCTCGCATCTCGGCGAACAAGCGCGATTTCGAAGCGCGATTCGACCGGGCGCGGCTGCTGATGCACGCACAGCGCTGGACCGAAGCCATGGACGAACTGCTCGACATCCTGATGCGCGACAAGAGCTGGAGCGAGGAACTGGCGCGCAAGACCTACATCGCCATCCTGGAAATCATCGAACTCCCGAAGCCCAAGGTGGCTGACGGGCAGATTCCGCCGGACGACCCGACTGTGGCGAGCTACCGGCGCCGTCTGAGCAGTGTCGTGTTGAGCTAACCAAACTACTCATTTATCGTTTAAAGCGACTTTTGGGTCGCTTCTTGCGTTCGGCGCGGCTGCTTCTTATCCTGATCGATTTACCGATACTGAGCAGTTTGATGATCGTCGACCAATTGACCAACGCAGGCCGAGTGGGCCGCAGGGTGGCATTGGCGCGCTGAGCGGCCTCGCATACGATGGCGCGTACTTCAACTCGTTTCACAAGGAAAGCCAAGGCCATGCGTTCTTCGATCTTCACCATGGCGGTGCTCGCCTGCGCGCTGGCGACCGGTTGCGGCACCGGCATCGTTCTCGACGAGCCGATCGAAGGACCGGTCTGGCAGCTCGACCAGCTCGGCAACGAACTGATCGAGCCGAGCAGCGATCCGCAGCGCAACCCGCAGGTTCAGTTCGACCGCAACAGCGGCCGGGTGACCGGAACCGGCGGCTGCAACCGCGTCTCAGGCGTCTACGAACGCAATGGCAGCTTGCTCAGGCTGCGTCAACTCAACGCTACCCGCATGGCCTGCGCCAGCGAGGCGCTCAACATCAACGAAACGCAGTTCTTCGCGGCTCTGCAAGCGACCGCAAGCTATCGGCTGCAGGGGTCGGCCCGGCTTGCTTTGCTGGACGCGGGCGGGCGGACGGTTGCAACGCTGAGCACGGCCGGCGGGCGCTGAAGCGCAACGCGCCTCAGCCGGTCAACCGCTCCAGCGCTTCCCGGTACTTCGCCGCCGTCTTCTCGATCACCTCGGCCGGCAGGCGCGGCGCCGGCGGCGTCTTGTCCCAGGGCTTGCCGTTGATCTTGGTGGCTTCGAGCCAGTCGCGCACGAACTGCTTGTCGTAGCTCGGCGGATTGGCGCCGCTGGCGAGCGCGGCGTCGTAGCCCTCGACCGGCCAGTAGCGCGAGCTGTCGGGTGTGAGCACCTCGTCCATCAGCACCAGCGCGCCGGCATCGTCGAGACCGAACTCGAACTTGGTGTCGGCAATGATCATTCCCCTGCCCAGCGCAATTTCGGCGGCCGCTTCGTAGATGGCCATGCTGGTTTCGCGAATCTGCTGTGCGAGCACCGGGCCGACGACGTCGACCACTTTGTCATAGCTGATGTTCTCGTCGTGCGCGCCGGCTTCGGCCTTGGCCGCCGGGGTGAAGATCGGCCGCGGCAGCTTGCTGGCGTTGGTCAGCCCCTCGGGCAGCGGCACGCCGCAGACGGCCCCGTTTTCCTGGTACTCCTTCCAGCCGCTGCCGGCCAGATAGCCGCGCACGACCGCCTCGACCGGAATCGGCATGAGCCGCTTGACCAGCATCGATCGGTCCTTCACCTGCGGCACTTCGTCCCGCGTCACCACGCTCTCCGGCTCCTCGCCGGTCAGGTGGTTGGGGCACAGGTGGCCGAGCCGGTCGAACCACCAGAGCGCCATCTGCGTGAGGATCACGCCCTTGCCCGGAATCGGCTCGCCCATGATCACGTCGAAGGCAGAGAGGCGGTCGCTCGCGACCATCAGGATGCGGTCGTCGCCGACGGCATAGTTGTCGCGCACCTTCCCCCGAGCCAGCAGGGGGAGACTCTGGATCGACGAGGTATGGACGGTGGTCACTCAGACCACTTCTTGCGCGAGCTCGCCCTTGGCATACCGGGCGGCGACGATCTGCAGTGTGTCGCCCTTGATCTTGGGGCCCTGGCCTTCGCAGCCGAACTGGATGTAGCGCTGCTTGGCGATCTGCTTGGCCGCTTCACGCGCCGGCTTCAGGTAGTCGCGCGGGTCGAACTTTTCGGGGTTCTCCGCAAAGAACCTGCGGATCGCGGCCGTCATCGCAAGGCGGATGTCGGTGTCGATGTTGATCTTGCGCACGCCGTACCTGATGGCTTCCTGGATCTCCTCGACCGGCACGCCGTAGGTTTCCTTCATGCTGCCGCCGTACTTGCGGATCTCTGCCAGCAGGTCTTGCGGCACGCTCGAAGAGCCGTGCATCACCAAGTGCGTATTGGGAAGGCGGCGGTGGATCTCCTTGATGCGGTTGATCGCCAGGATGTCGCCGGTGGGCTTGCGGGTGAACTTGTAGGCGCCGTGGCTGGTGCCGATGGCGATGGCCAGCGCGTCGATCTGCGTGCGCTTGACGAAATCGGCGGCCTGCTCGGGGTCGGTGAGAAGCTGCTCCATCGTCATCGTCGAATCGGTGCCGTGGCCGTCTTCCTTGTCGCCCTTCATGGTTTCGAGCGAGCCGAGGCAGCCCAGCTCGCCTTCGACGGTAACGCCCACGCGGTGCGCCATGTCGGCGACCTTCTTGGTCACCTCGACGTTGTAGTCGTAGCTGGCAATCGTCTTGCCATCGGCCTGCAGCGAGCCGTCCATCATGACCGAGCTGAAGCCGAGATCGATCGCGCCCTTGCACACCTCGGGGCTCTGGCCGTGATCCTGGTGCATCACCAGCGGCACGCGCGGCCAGCTCTCGATGGCGGCCTCGATCAGGTGCTTGATGAAGGGTTCGCCGGCGTACTTTCGCGCGCCGGCGCTGGCCTGCAGGATGACCGGCGCGCCGACCTCATCGGCAGCCGACATGACGGCCTGTACCTGTTCGAGGTTGTTGACGTTGAACGCCGGGATGCCGTAGCCATTAGCGGCGGCGTGGTCGAGCAATTCGCGCATCGAAACGAGTGCCATGGAAATACCTCGCGGAAAGCTGAAGACAAGAAGGGAAAAAACTCGCTCGATTCTAGCGAGCGCCCCTGTGGGACGGGTCCGACGGCAATCCGAGAAACGACAGCAGCGGCGGCAGCACCGGGCCGCCCAGCCATTCGAGCGGCTTGGCGACCGCACCGATGAGCGTGATGTGGCTGAGGTTGTCGAATTCGCGGGTCTGCACCTCGACCCCGGATGCCCGCAGCTTGACGGCCATCTGCGCCGTGTTGCGCTGCGGGTTGACCAGCTTGTCCTTAGAAACGGCCATGAGCAGCGCGCGCGGCGATGCGGAAGACGCATGCACGAGCGGCTGCGAGTTGGCCGGCGTCTCGGGCCAGTTGAAAGCCACCTGCGCCTGCGGGTTTTCGATCGGCAGGAAATCGTAGGGGCCCGCGAGGCCGATCCAGCCGGCAAGCTGCTTCGGGCTGGCGCCGACCGCATCGAGCCAGCGAGCATCGAGCGCCACCATCGCCGCGTTGTAGGCGCCCGAACTGTGGCCCATGACGTAGACCTGCTTCGGATCGGCGCCGAGCCGCGCCGCGTTGTCGAGCCCCCATTTCATCGCCAGGGCACTGTCGCGCAAGAACACCGGATAGGTCGCCTCGGGCGCCAGTCGGTAGTCGGGAATCACGACCACGGCGCCGCGGGCAGCCAACGCCTCGCCGACGAAGCGGTAGCTCGCACGCTCGCCGCTGGTCCAGGTGCCGCCGTAGAAGAAAACGACCAGCGGCCGGCGCCCCTCGACCGGCAACCGCTCGGCCAGTGGCCGGTAGATGTCTAGCCGCTGGCGCGCTTGCGAGCCGTAGGCGACGCCTTCTTCGAGGCGATAGGTGCTGCTCGGCACCAGTCCGTTCAGGACCTTGAGCGGCGAGCAGGCGGCAAGAAGGAGCGCGCCGATCACGGCCGCAGCGATCAATGGAAGTTTCATCCGTCGATTACGCATGCGGGCAGGCGCCGGTTTCGTAGGCGGCCGCCTCAACCCACCTGGCAGATCTTCAGCATGTTGGTGCCGCCCGGCGCGCCCATCGGCTCGCCGCAGGTGATGGCATACACGTCGCCCGTCTGCACGATGCCCCGCTTCTTCAGATGGGCCTCGGCCTGCAGCAGAGCGTTGTCGCGGTCGCTTTCTGGATCCATCAGCAGCGGGCGCACGTTGCGATAGAGCGCCATGCGGCGCTGCGTCGAGATCCGCGAGGTCAGCGCATACATCGGGATATGCGCCCGGTGCCGGCTCATCCAGAGCGCCGTCGAGCCCGACTCGGTCAGTGCCACGATCGCCTTGGCGCCCAGGTGATGCGCGGTGAACAGCGCGCCCATCGCGATCGACTGGTCGATGCGGGTGTAGTTCTTGCCGCTGAAGTCGGCATCGAGTTGCAGGTCTTCGGCGGCTTCGGCGGCTTCGCAGATGCGGCTCATCTCCTGCACGGTTTCGAGCGGGTAGCGCCCGGATGCGGTCTCGGCCGAGAGCATCACCGCGTCGGTGCCGTCGAGCACCGCGTTGGCGACGTCGCTGACTTCCGCGCGCGTCGGCACGGGGTTGGTGATCATCGACTCCATCATCTGCGTCGCGGTGATCACGACCTTGTCCATCTCGCGCGCCATGCGGATCATCTTTTTCTGCAGCGCCGGCACCGCCGCATTGCCGACCTCGACCGCGAGATCGCCGCGGGCGACCATGATGCCGTCGCTCGCACGCAGGATTTCCTCGAGCTTGGGGATCGCCTCGGCGCGTTCGATCTTGGCAATCATCCCGGGCTTGTGGCCGAACTCGGCAGCGGCGACGTTGCACAGCTGGCGCGCCATTTCCATGTCGGTCGCATTCTTGGGAAAACTCACCGCCACGTAGTCGGCCTGGAAGCTCATCGCGGTCTTGATGTCTTCCATGTCCTTGGCCGTCAGCGCCGGCGCAGTCAGGCCGCCGCCGCGCTTGTTGATGCCCTTGTTGTTCGACAGCTCGCCGCCCAGGCGCACGGTGGTGTGCACCTTGTCACCCTTGACGGCATCGACCGTGAGCACGATCAGGCCATCGTTCACCAGCAGGCTGTCGCCTGGCTTCACATCACGCGGCAAGTCCTTGTAGTCGAGGCCCACTTCGTTCTTGTCGCCCAGCTCGGTGCGCGATGCGTCGAGCACAAACTTGGAGCCCTGCTCCAGCCAGACCTTGCCCTCCGCGAACCTGCCGACGCGGATCTTCGGCCCCTGCAGGTCGGCCATGATCGCCACCTCGCGCCCGCTGTTGCGCGCCGCCTCGCGCACCATCACGGCCCGGTTGATGTGGTCTTGCGCCGTGCCGTGGCTGAAGTTGAGCCGCACCACGCTCACCTTGTAGAGGATCATCTGTTCGAGCAATTCGGGCGTGCTGGACGCCGGCCCGAGGGTGGCGACGATCTTGGTGCCGTGGCGAGGAAGGAGGGGCGTGCTCATGGAGTCTCCGGTTTGTATTCTGTACTGTATACACTTTGACGAGCCGGCGCCATCTTGCGATGGACGTGCCGTCGCGGCCTCAGCCGGCAGCGCGCCGGGCCAGGATTTCGAAGGCCGGCAGCGTCTTGCCTTCCAGCACTTCCAGGAAGGCCCCGCCGCCGGTCGAGATGTAGCCGATGCGGTCCTCGATGCCGTACTTGGCAATGGCGGCCAGCGTGTCGCCGCCGCCGGCGATCGAGAACGCATCGCTCTGCGCGATGGCGCGCGCGATCGTTTCCGTGCCGTTCGCAAAGGCGTCGAACTCGAACACGCCGACCGGCCCGTTCCACACCACAGTGCCCGCCTCGTGCAACTGCGCGGCCAGCATGTCGGCGGTCTTGGGGCCGATGTCGAGGATCAGGTCGTCCTCGGCCACGTCGCTCGCACCCTTGACGGTGGCTGCGGCATCGGCCGCAAAGGTCTTGGCGGTGACCACGTCGACCGGGATCGGCACAGCGGCGCCGCGCGCACGCATCGCCTCGATGACGGCCTTGGCTTGGTCGAGGAGGTCAGGCTCGGCCAGCGACTTGCCGATCTCCAGCCCCGCGGCCAGCATGAAAGTGTTGGCGATGCCGCCGCCCACGATCAGCTGGTCGACCTTGTCCGCCAGGCTTTTCAGGATGGTGAGCTTGGTGCTGACCTTCGAGCCGGCGACGATGGCGACGAGCGGCCGCTTGGGCTGCGCAAGCGCCTTGGTGATCGCATCCATTTCGGCCGCGAGCAGCGGGCCGGCACAGGCCACCTCGGCGTACTGCGCGATGCCGTAGGTGGTGGCCTCCGCGCGGTGCGCGGTGCCGAAGGCGTCGTTCACATAGATGTCGGTCAGCGCGGCGAGCTTGCGGGCCAATGCTTCGTCGTTCTTCTTCTCGCCCTGGTTGAGGCGGCAGTTCTCGAGCAGCACCACCTGGCCGGGCGCCACATCGACACCGTCGACCCAGTCGGACACCAGCGGCACCTCGCGGCCGAGCAGTTCGCCAAGGCGCTCGGCGACCGGTGCCAGCGAGTCCTCGGGCTTGAACTGACCCTCGGTCGGACGCCCGAGATGCGAAGTGACCATCACCGCAGCGCCTGCGTCGAGCGCCTGCCGGATACAGGGCACCGAGGCGCGGATGCGCGTGTCCTCGGTGATGCGGCCTGCATCGTCCTGCGGCACGTTGAGATCGGCTCGGATGAACACGCGCCGGCCGGCGACCTTGCCTGCGGCACAGAGGTCGGTGAATCGAAGAATGTTCATGGGTGGTTGTGGATGGAACTGAGGAGATGGCATGCCCCGAACGAGGCGAAGGGTCATTGTAGGTTTCGACGATGCCCGCCGCGTGTCATCCGGCGAGGCCCGGCGCACGCACGAACTGCTCCAGCATCTCGACGAAACCGGCCGCCGCCGGCGACAGCGAACGGCGCGCGGCGGCGTACACGCAGACCTCGCGATGAAAGTCGGGGCGCTCGAGCCGGACCATCTGCAGCCCGTGCGCACGAACCAGCGGCGCCGAATAGGTCGGGCAGACGGTAAGCCCCAGGTCGGAGGCCACCATGCCGAGGGCGGTCGTCATGTACGACACCTCATGCGTCGTCGACCGCTGCATGAAGGCGCGCGCATCGGCTTCCAGCTCGGGCAGCACGCGCTGGCGAAAATCGCGCGTCGGCGCGATGAAGGTGTAGGGGCCGAGCTCGCTCCAGCGCACCTTGCGCCGACGCGCGAATGCATGCTCGGGCGGGCAGATAAGCCAGTGCCGATCGCGAAACAGCGTGCGGCGCGCGACCGTTGCCGCATCCACCGCCACGTCCTGGCCGACGGCCAGCTCCGCCTCGCCCGAAAGCAGGCCGGCGAGCAGATGTTCCGGCAGCGTATCGGTCAGCCGAACGTCGACTTCGGGATGGCGGGCGCTGTAGGCCGCGATGACGCGGGGCATGAGCGTGCAGGCCATGAGTTGCGGCGCCGCGAGCCGCAAGACGCCCTTCTTCTGCTCGCGCAGCTCGGTCACGCCGGCCACGGCACCCGCCAGGTCTGCCAGCACCCGCTGCACCGAAGGCTGGAACTCGCGCCCCGCTTCGGACAGCAGCACGCGCCGGGTGTGCCGGTCGAACAGCTGCACGCCCATTTCGCGTTCGAGTTCGCGCACCAGCACGCTCAGTGCGGACTGGGTCAGGTGCAGCGTCGCGGCGGCTGCGGTGAAGCTGCCGGTGTCGGCAACGGCGGCGAAAGCGCGCAACTGGCGCAGGGTGAGATTCATGGCTTCGGTTCATCAATCGATGAAATTATTTCGATTGAATCATAAGAAAAGTCTGGGCCCAATCGGCTCGGAGCCCACCGGAGACAAAGCCATGACCAGCGTTGAGATCGCGCATCCAGCATCCACACCGACCGTGCCCGTGCGCGGGCTGCACCATTTCGCCTGGCGCTGCCGCGACAGCGAGGAAACCCGCCGCTTCTACGAAGACCTGCTGGGCCTGCCGCTGGTGCATGTGATCCAGAGCGACCATGTGCCGAGCACCGGCGAGTTCTGCCCTTACGTGCACATCTTCTTCCAGATGCGCGACGGCTCGTACATCGCCTTCTTCGACCTGGGCGACGACACCGCCGCCGAGCCCTCGCCCAACACGCCCGGATGGGTCAACCACATCGCGCTGCGCGTGGATTCCACGGCCGACCTGCTCGCCGCCAAGGCACGCCTCGAAGCGGCGGGCATCGAAGTGCTCGGCGTGACGGACCACCACATCATCGAGTCGATCTACTTCTTCGACCCGAACGGCATTCGCCTGGAGCTGACCACGCCGACGGTGCCGCAGGCCGAAATGGACGCGCATGCACAGCGCGCCCATGCCGACCTCGACGCGTGGACCGCGCGCAAGGCCGCTCTGCAAGCGAAGGCCGCGCATGCCTGAACTCCAGCTCGCCGTCATCGACGTCAAGCCCGGCGCTGCGCTGGAGAGCCAGTCGGGCCTGCAGATGCTGCGCCCGCGCATCTACGGCGCCTTCCGCGCGCCGGCCGGCCCGAAGAAGATCGCGGCGATCGTGATGCACCCGACCAGCAACTTCATGGGGCACTACCTGATCGCGCCGCTGGCCGCGCGCGGCATCTGCTGCATGGGACTCAACTCGCGCTACACCGGCAACGACACCGTGCTGCTGATGGAACGCGCCATCCAGGACCTGGGCGCGGGCGTGCAGTTCCTGCGCAGCGCGGGCTACGAGAAGGTGGTGCTGGTCGGCAACTCGGGCGGCGCAGCACTCGCGAGCTTCTACCAGTCGCAGGCCGAGAACCTGACTGCGCACCGGTTCGCCGACGGCGACCCGACGCATCTGCATCTCGACGACCTGCCGCCGGTCGACGGGCTTGCGCTGTGTGCGGCGCACCAGGGCCGATCGAAGCTGATGCGCGACTGGATCGATCCTTCCGTCATCGACGAGCACGATCCGCTCTCGGTCGATCCCGCGCTGGACATGTACGACTCGCGACATGCGGTGCCCTACAACGGTGAGTTCCTCGCACGCTTCGGTGCCGCGCAGCAGGCGCGGCTCGACCGGCTGGAGACCTGGGCGATGGAACGCCTGCGCCTGCTGCGCAGCACGCCGGGCGCGCCGCGCGACCAGGTCTTCGTCGTCTATCGCACGCACGCCGATCCGCGCTGCGTCGACCTGTCGATCGACCCGAACGACCGCGCACCCGGCAGCGTGTGGGGCGATGCGCGGCAAGTGAACTACTCGGCCAACGCGATGGGCCGCACCACCTCGCTCACGGCTTTCCTGTCGCAATGGTCGTCGCGCTCGCAGGCCGACGGGCCCTCGAACCTGGCGTGCACCACGGTGCCCACGCTGCTCATGACCTACACCGCCGACCAATCCACTTTTCCGAGCACCCGCGACGCCTGGCTCGCGGCCGGCGGCGAACGAATTCGCAATGTCGACATCGTCGGCGGCAACCACTACCTGGCCGGCCAGCCGGAACTGGTGCCTCGGGCGGCGGACGCCATTGTCGAATGGGCTCACGCGCTGTGAGCGAGGCAACGGACACGGTGCGCTTCGCGCCCGAATACCGGCTGCCGCACTGGCCATTCGTTGCGCCGCCAGAACTGGGCAGCGCTGAAGTGGTGCGCCATCCGATCGTCATCGTCGGCGCCGGACCGGCCGGGCTCACGCTGGCCTGCGACCTCGCCCGCCGCGGCGTGCGCGCCCTGCTGCTGGATGAGGACGACACGGTCGGCGTGCGTGGCGCGTCCTCCCGCGGCATCTGCCATGCGCAGAAGAGCCTCGAGATTTTCGCGCGGCTCGGCATCTACGAACGCATCGCGGACAAGGGCATCACCTGGTCCTTCGGGCGCACCTTCTCTGGCGATCAGGAGGTCTACAACTTCAACCTGAAGACCGACAGCGTCTCGGCGCAGCCGCCGTTCATCAACCTGCAGCAGTTCTATGTCGAGTGGTTCCTGGTGGACCGCATCCTCGAACTCGGGCTTACCGATCTGCGCTGGAAGAACCGCGTGATCGATCTCGAATTGCTGGACGACGGTGTGCGCCTGGTGGTCGAGACACCGGCCGGCAACTACACCATCGAAGCCGACCGCGTGATCGACGCCACCGGCGCCAACAGCCCGATCCGGACGCAGCTCGGTATCGATTCGCATCCCTCGCGCAGCACCGACCGCTGGTGCATTGCCGACGTGCGCTTCACGAAGTCGTTGCCGGCCGAGCGCTGGACCTGGGTCGATGCGCCCTTCAACCAAGGCCGCGCCGTCTGGCAGCATCTAATGGGCGACGGCGTCTGGCGCATGGACTACCAGATGCCGGAAGACTGCGACACCGCCCACGTCAGCAGGCCCGAGGTGGCCGGGGCGCGCCTGCGCGAGCAGCTCGGTCCGGACGTGGCGTTCGAGTTGGTCTGGATCGGCCCCTATGGCTACCGCGACCATCTGCTGGACCGCTTTCGGCATGGCCCGATCTTCTTCATCGGCGACGCCGCTCACGTGGTGAGCCCCTTCGGCGCGCGCGGCGGCAACAGCGGTATCCAGGACGCGGCCAACCTGGGATGGAAGCTGGCGTTGGTCGCGCAAGGCCGTGCCGGCGATGCGCTGCTCGACACCTACGATGCCGAGCGGCGGCCGGCAGCGCGCGAAAACCTCGAAGTAACCCGCCGCACGGCGCGCTTCCTTGCGCCGCGCAGTCCGGCCGAGCATGTGATGCGACGCGCCGTGGTGGCGCTGGCGTCGCGCCATCCGTTTGCGTGCAGCTTGGTCAACACAGGTCGGATGTCGCTCGCCAACGCCTACCCCGCTGCCGATCACTTGCCGGAGGGCGGTCGAAGCATTCAGAACCTGCCGCTTCGATGGCGCGACGGCGCGCCGGCCACCCTGATGCAGCTCCTTGCCGAAGGCACGCACTGCCTCGCGATGTGGTTCGAGCCCACGCGTGCCCAGGCCAACGCAGCGATGCCGCTTGCCGCTTCGCTTCCGCTTCAACTGGTGGCCGTCGGCGGCGACTGCGGCTTGCCGACGCTGCAGCCCGACGACGCTCGCTCGCCAGCTCAATGCCGGCGCACCCGGCACGCTGTGCCTCGTGCGCCCCGACGGCTATCTGGCCGCGACGCTGCGCGAAGCCACGCCCCGCGCCATCGCGGCAGCGGTCGCCAAAGCCTTGGCCCTCGATCAAACGCAGGAAGCATGAACACCGACCCCCGTATCCCCGACCCCGACGGCTTCTATGCGGCGTGGGTCGCCGCCCACGAAGGGCTGACCGACGCCGCGAGCGCCGACCTGAACGCCCGCCTGGTGCTGCTGCTGGCCAACCAGTGCGGCGACCAGCGCGTGCTGCTCGAATGCATCGCCGCCGCGCGCGAGTGAACCTGCCTTTTCAAACCACGGAGACAACCGATGAAACGATTCCTGAAACTGCTCGCCGCCGGCGTCGCTCTCGCGGCAGCAACGCACGCGCCGGCGCAGAGCACCTATCCGAACCAGCCGGTGCGCTGGATCGTGCCGTACGTGGCGGGGGGCGGCACCGACAACCTGGCGCGCGCGCTGGCCGAAGCCATGCAACCGTCGCTCGGGCAGCCGCTTCTGATCGACAACCGGCCGGGCGCGTCCACCAACATCGGCGTGTCGGTGCTGATGCAGTCCAAGCCCGACGGCTACACCATCATGCAGGCCGAGAACGCGGCACTGCTTTTCAACGAGCACATGTTCGCCAAGCTGCCGTACAAGCCGGCGAGCGACTTCACCTACATTGAGCGAACGCTGGGGAAAGATCATCAAGGCGGCAGGCGTGCAGCTCGACTAGCTACCAGCCCAGCCAGAGGTGCAGCGGCAGGTAGACCGTCATGCCCGCCAGCATCGTGCCGAGCACGCCGCGCCGCCAGAAGTAGTAGGCGGCGCCGGCCGCCGCGCCGTACAGCCGCGCGTCCTGCCAGGTCGACACCAGGTGGCCTTGCGTCATGACGATCTCGGGCACGATCACTGCGGCCAGTGCCGCCACCGGCGCATAGTGCAACGCGCGGTGCGCCCAGTCGGGCAGGCCCCAGGGCTTGTCGAGGATGAAGAAGAAGCAGCGTGTCAGCACGGTCACGCCCGCCAGGCCGACGATCACGGCCAGGGTCCAAAGGTCGGTGGTGCCGCCGCTCCCGAGCGTCACTTGTCGTCCTCCGCCACCGCATCGAGCCCGAACTGCTTTTCAAGCCAGAAGCACAGCAGCACGGCGGCGCTGATGGCGGCCACGATATTGAGCTTGAGCGGCAGCGCATAGGCCGCCACCGCGGTGGCGCCGGCGATCAGTGCTGCCAGCACGCGAAGCCGCGTCGTCGCCATCGAGCAGACGATCGCCACCAGGCTGAGCACTCCCGCAAAGCCGAGCCCCCAGCTCTGCGGTATCAGATTGGCCAGCATGACCCCGACGATGCTCATGCCCATCCAGGCGCACCAAGTCACGAAGTAGCCGCCGGTGAGGTAGGCCTCCTGCGCGCGCTGATCGGCCGGCGTTACCGGCGGCCGAGCATAGCGACCGGTGAACATCGCGTAGCTCATGTCGGCCGTCAGATAGCCGTGCGTCATGCGGCGCCAGCGCGGCAGGTGCATGAGGTAGGGCCGCAGGTGCAGGCTGAAGACCACGAAGCGCAGGTTGACGCAGAAGCCGGTGGCGAGCACGACCCAGGCCGGTGCGCCCGCAATGAGCAGCGGAATCGCCGCCAACTGCGAGCTGCCGGCATAGACCAGCAGCGTCATCGCGACCGCCTCGACCACGCTCATACCCGACTTGACCATGGCCACGCCGGTCATCAAGCCCCATGCGCCGATGCCGAGCGCGATCGGCGACATGTCGTGCACGGCCTGGCGAAACTCCGGCTCGCGCCGGACCGACGAAAGAAAGAACATCAGCCGAAGACTTGGCCCGGCTTGACGTCGAAGCCGCGCAGGAAGTCGGCTGCGGGCAGGCGCTTGCCGCCGGCACGCTGCAGTTCGGTGATCAGCACCGCGGCGTCGCTCGCAGCCACCGCGATGCCCGACGGCGTGACCGACAGCACGGTGCCCGGCGCATCCGCAGCTGCAGTCATCTGCAACTGCGCGGCCCATAGCTTGACGGTTTCTCCGTCCAACGCGCTGCTGGCGCCCGGAAAGGGATCGAAGGCGCGGATGCAGCGCACGATGGCGGCTGCGTCCTGCGTCCAGTCGACGAGCGCCTCGTGCTTTCGACCTTGTGGGCGTAGCTCACGCCGTCGGAGGGCTGCGGTAGTGGCCGCAGCGCGCCTTTGCAGCCGCGTCGAGCGTCTGCACGATCAACCGGCCGCCCAGCGCCGCGAGCCGATCGTGCAGCCGCGCGGTGGTGTCGTCGCCGATCGCGACGCGCTGGGCGAACAGCATGTCGCCGGTGTCCAGGCCGGCGTCCATCTGCATGATCGTGATGCCCGTGTCGGCATCCCCGGCTTCGATCGCGCGGTGGATCGGCGCGGCACCCCTCCAACGCGGCAACAGGCTCGCATGGATGTTGAGGCAGCCCAGCCGCGGCGCATCGAGCACCCACTGCGGAAGGATCAGGCCGTAGGCGGCAACCACCATCACGTCCGCACCGGCTTGGACGATGGCGGCCTGCGCGGCCCGCGCATCGTCCGGGAACTTGCCGTCCAGGCGCAGGCTGCGCGGCTGGGCCACGGCCCATCCCTTTGCAACGGCGAGCTGCTTGACCGGCGACGCCTGCAGCTTCATGCCGCGGCCGGCGGGACGGTCGGGCTGGCTGAGCACCAGAACGATGTCGAAGCCGGCCGCCGCAATGGCTTCGAGCGCGATGCGGGCGAACTCGGGCGTGCCCGCGAACGCAACCTTCAACGCCGGCCTTCGCGGCCGTCCTGCCGCTCGTCCTCGCGCTGCTGCTTGAGCAGCTTGCTCCTGATGCGGTTGCGCTTGAGCGGAGAAAGGTACTCGACGAACACCTTGCCCATCAAGTGGTCGAGTTCATGCTGGATGCATACGGCCAGCAGGCCCTCGGCCTCTATGGTCTGCGGCTCGCCCTCGGCATCGAGCGCGGTCACACGCACGGCGGTGGAACGTTCGACGCCGTCGTAGATGCCGGGCACCGACAGGCAGCCTTCTTCGTTCAGCACCTTGTCGTCGCTGGCCCAGACGATCTCGGGGTTGATCAGCACCAGCGGCTGGTTGCGCTCTTCGGAGACGTCGATCACCACCAGCCGCTCGTGCACGTCGACCTGCGTGGCGGCCAGGCCGATGCCGCTGGCGTCATGCATGGTTTCGATCATGTCGGCGACCAGCGTCTTGATGCGCGCGTCGACGCCTTGCACGGGCTTTGCCACCGTGTGCAGGCGTTTGTCGGGAAAGCTCAGGATGGTTCTTTTGGCCATGAAATCACCGAAAAATTGTCGCTATTTTCCCCATTTCTGCGACGGCCCGACGGGCTGCGACCTGATAAACGTTGCCCGATCAAGGGCTTCAGCGCAAAATTCGTTGCAAATTGTGAGGATTCGTACGCCGTCCCCGAAAGCGCAGTGTGTGCACACCATCAAACCATGAAAAAACTCCGAACCAACCACCGCTTGCGTCCGAACCTCTTCGCCGCGCTCGCGACGATCGCCATGGTGGGCACCGGCACGAGCGCCCTCGCTCAGAACTTTCCCGTCACGCCGCAGCAGCGCGCCACCGCGCAGCAAACGGCGCAGACCGGCGTTCCCGTCGCCGACCTGGCGCCGAACGCGCCGGACGAATACACGGTCAAGCCCGGCAACACGCTGTGGGCGATTTCCCGTCTCTATCTGCGCAGCCCCTGGCGCTGGCCCGAACTCTGGGGCATGAACCTGGGCGACATCAGCAATCCGCACCGCATCTATCCGGGGCAGGTGCTTTACCTTGACAAGACCAGCGGCCGGGCCCGCCTGAGCACGCGCCGCGGCGCCGGCATGGCAGACGGCACCATCAAGCTGTCGCCGCGCGCCCGCTACGAATCCTTGTCCGGCATGGCCCTGCCGACGCTCAATCCGAGCCTGATCGAGCCGTTCCTGAGCGAGCCGATCGTGGTCGACGAAACCACCTTGCTGACCGCGCCGCGCATCGTGGCGGGCAACGACAGCCGGGTGCTGCTCGCACGCGGCGACCGCGCCTATGCCCGCGGCGAGATCAATTCGCCACTGGTCGAGACTTCGGGGCCGATCAAGACCTTCCGCATCTTCCGCAACGCAACGCCGCTGAAAGATCCGGCCTCGGGCGAGATCCTCGGCTACGAGGCGCAGTACCTGGGCAAGGCGCAGTTGCAGCGCAGCGAATCCACCGTCACCGAAATGGTCGAGGGCAAGGAACTCGTCAGCGTGGTGCCCGCCACCATCGACATCGTGGCGGCGCGCGAAGAAATGCGCGCCGGTGACCGCCTGCTGCCGGAGCCTTCGCGCCAGTTGCTCAGCTATGTTCCGCGCGCACCGCAGCAGCCGATCGATGCGCGCATCGTCTCGGTTTACGGCAACGCGGTGCAGTTCGCGGCGCAGAACCAGGTGGTCGCGATCAACAAGGGAACACGCGACGGGATCGAAAACGGCCATGTGCTGGCCATCCTCAAGAACGGCGAAACCATCATCGACAAGACCGGAACCGGCAAGGAAACCTTGAAGCTGCCCAACGAGCGGATCGGACTGCTCATGGTGTTCCGCCCGTTCGACCGCGTTTCGTATGCGCTGGTGCTGGAGATCAACGACGCGCCGCGCATCGGCGACTTCCTGGTCAATCCCTGAACTTCGTCTCGGGTTCGCTTGGAACGTGAAGAACTTGCCGGCTGGCTGCGCCTGACGCTGGCCGGCGGCATCGGCAATGCGGCGGCGCGCAAGCTGCTGGCCGCTTTCGGATTGCCGGGCGAAGTCTTTGCGCAGTCGGCTCCCGCGCTGCAGCAGATCGTGACACCGGCGCAGGCGCAAGCCTTGCTCGCCGAACCCGCCGGACTCGCCGCGCTGCTCGAACAGACGCTCCAATGGCTGCAGGGCACCGAGACCCACGGCGCCACCCGGCGCATCCTGACGCTGGGCGATGCAGGCTATCCGCAGGGGCTGCTCGAAATGGCCGACCCGCCGCTGATGCTGTACCTGCTGGGCGCACCGGCATTCGACTTGAGCCAGCTCGATCGCAGCATCGCCATGGTCGGCAGCCGCAATCCGACGCCGCAGGGCGCGACGAACGCGCGCGCCTTTGCCCGCGCGTTCGGCGAACAGGGTCTTGCCGTGGTGTCGGGCCTGGCGCTCGGCATCGACAGCGCGGCCCACGAGGGCGCCCTCGAAGCGGCTGGCGACCCTGACCGACTGACGACGGTGGCCGTGGTCGGCACCGGCCTGGACCGCGTCTATCCGGCGCGGCACCGCGAGCTCGCGCACCGTATCGCGGCCCGCGGCCTGATCGTGAGCGAGTTTCCGCTCGGCACGCCGCCGCTCAACCAGAACTTTCCGAAGCGCAACCGCATCATCGCGGCGCTCGCCCGCGGCACGCTGGTGGTCGAGGCGGCGCTGCAGTCCGGCTCGCTCATCACCGCGCGGCTCGCCGCCGAGCAGGGGCGGGAGGTGTTCGCGATTCCCGGCTCGATCCACTCGCCGCAGTCGCGCGGCTGCCATGCGTTGATCCGGCAGGGCGCGAAGCTGGTCGAGAACGTGGGCGACGTGCTGGAAGAGCTGCGCCTGGGCGATGGCACCGTGGCGAGTTCTTCGGCCGGCTCGGCAAGCATCGACCTCGAAGGCTCGACGCCGCACGGCTTGCTGCACAACATGGGCTTCGATCCGGTCAGCCTGGACGTACTGTGCGCGCGCACTGGATTCGGCGTCGCCCAATTGCAGGCGCAGCTGCTCGATCTGGAACTCGCAGGCAGCGTTGCCCGCCTGCCGGGCGGTTTGTTCCAGCGCGTCGCGCTCGGGTAGCGTCGCGTGGGCTATATTGACTCCATGTTCGAAGTGCTCGTGTTTGTCTACGAAAACTACTGGCGCGGCGACGCGTGTCCCGAGCTCGAGCAGCTGGGCCGCAAGCTCAGCGCGCAGGGTTTCGACGCCGATGAAATCCGCGACGCGCTGCGCTGGCTCGACGGTCTGAGTCTGGCCACCCAGGGCGTGCAGTTGATCCGCAATGCCGACCAGACCACCGCCACCGTGGCACTACGTGGTCAGGGCGAAGCCGCATTGCCCGCTTCAGCCGATTCGATGCGCGTCTATTCCACCGCCGAGCAAGAACACCTGGGCGCCGAATGCCTCGGCTTCGTGACCTTCCTGGCGTCGTCGGGCGTGTTGTCCGCGGGCTTGCGCGAAATCGTGATCGAACGCGCAATGGCGACGCGGGGCAACCCGCTGGCGCTCGACGAGCTCAAGATCATCGTGCTGATGGTGCACTGGAGCACCGGCCTCGAACCGGATGCGCTGGTGCTCGACGAGCTCTGCGACGACACCAGCGGCCGCATCGCGCACTGAAGCCCGCCCCCAGGCTCCGCGCACTCCGTGTCGCTTTGCCAACCCCCTGCCGGGGGCAACGCCAGCGGCCCGGCAAAGCCGGTTCCGCGGCGTTTCGCAATTGGGCTTTGCTTCGCTGGCCGGCAAGGGGCCATGCTCTCAGTTCAGTAAACGTTCCGGGTTGGCGTCCAGCTTGGCCAGCGCTTCGCGCGTGGCACGGACCGTGAGCGTTTCTTCCTCCGCCGGCACCAGCAAGCCCGCCTGAAGGTACGAAGCGAGTCGTCCGACCTGAATCAGAAAGCTGCGACCGTCGCTCGATGCGAACAGGTGCAGCTGCTTGCGGTCGCTGCGCCAGACGAACTGGACCTGGCTCACGCGGTCGTTGTGGTCGAGCATGAACCAGGTGCCCACCTGGAGTTCGTGCGCCCACGCGAGCATGTCTTCGCCGACCTTGGTGCCGGTGTCGGGCACGATCTCGAGCGATGCGGCATCCACGCCCAGCAGCAGCTCGATGCTCGCCGCATCCAGCGGCAGATCGGTCGCGCCATCGTCGTCGGACACGAAGTCTTCGAGGTTGGCAAGGCGCTTCGCCATGGCTTCGATCTTGGCCGGCGGGATGGCTTCGGTCTTGGACAGGAACGCATCCGACAAGGTCGCGCCGATGGTCTTGATCTGCGCCTCCTGCGGCTCGCCGACCACACCCAGCAAATCCATGCCCTGTCGCAGGCGCTGCAGCAGCTTGGGCAGGTCCTGGATCACGCGGGCGCGGTCGTTCCTGTTGGGCTTGGCGCTCGCCGCCCAGACCAGGTCGGACGCCGCGCGCTTGAGCGTGACGGTCTGCTCGTCCTGCGCGCCGTAGCGGAGTGCCGCGATGGCGAGCACCTCGGCCCAGACCTTGAACAGGAACTCGCGGATCTCTTCGCGCACCGGCATGTCGTTGAGCATCTTGCGCAGCTCGATGGTGTACTGGATCGCCATCGTCTCCTTCTGCTCGACCTGCTGCGCCACGCTCATCAACCGCTGAGTGGCATCGCTCTGCGTCAGGTACTTGTTGAGGAAGACGACGAATTCATCGAACACCAGCTTGAAGACCCGCTGCCCGGTTTCGGGATACTGCTCGATCACCTGGACCACGCGGCGGATTTCGCCTTCGAGCGCGCTGCCGGAGATGGCGGCGGCGTCGAAGCCCATCACGCACGAGCCCATCCGGTCGATCAGCATGCGCGCGGGATGCTGGAGCGTGCCGAAGAATTCGGGCTCAGCGATGGCGACGCGCAGCACCGGCATCTGAAGCCGTGCGAACCAGACCCGGGCCGAGAACGGAATGCGCTCCTCGGCCAGGATCGACTGGAACATGAGGGCGACGATCTCGACCGTGGCCTTGTCGGCGGTCGTCGGCGCCTTGCGCTTGAGTTCGCTCGTGCGCCGGCGCACCTCGGCCGCCGTGTGCTGGAGCGCGGTGGCTTCTTCGCCGACCACATACTGCGACGCCATGATTTGATAGGCCTGCTCGGCCTCGGCAATCGCTGCCGCAAAGGCCGGCGCGCCGGCTGCCCCGTGACCGCCACCGCCGCTGCCGCCCACCGTGGCCGTGCCAGGCATGCGGTGCTCCGAGAGATCGCCGCCGATGCGTGCGGTCACGAAGCGCTTCAGGTTCAGCAGCACGCCCTGGGCACGTTGGCGTGCAAGGATCAACGGGGAGCCGCCGGTGGCAGCCATGGCGTCGCCACCCGTGCCGCGGCCGCTTCCCACGCCGATCGCGGCCGGTGCAAAACTCCCGGGTGGCGACTGGAATCCGCGTTGCGCCAGTTGCCCGGCACCTGGATGGATGCCCGCGAAGCTCGTACCCAGCGGGACGCCGCCGGACGGCCCCCCGCCCGTGCGCTTGACGAAACCCTTGAGATCGATCTCGGGCATCACGCCGTTGTCGATCAGGAAGGTGTTCGCGTCCTTGTACGCCTTGACGACCACGTCCACCAGATGCTGCTGGATCACGTCCTGCACCTTGGTCCAGAGCTGCCGGCTCAGACCGGTGACCAGCCACTGGTCGACCAGTACCTTGGCAAGCGCTTCCGGCTTGAGGACGTCCTTGGCCACGAGCTCGGTTGAGTTTTCGAGATGCTGGATGCGCAGGCGCAGGTCGTTGAGTTCGAAATTCGCCTTGTCCTGGATCACCTGGGCCAGACGCGACGACAGGATGCCGGTTTCGACCGCGTCGTCGCCGATGAGCTCGAGCCGCAGCAGCGAGTTCGGCGAGGAGCCGCTGTCCCTGACGCTGCCGGCCGGGCTGGCTGCGATGAGCAAGCCGCGCCAAGCCGCCTGCGACTGCGCCACCCAATTGGATTTCTGCGCCTGGTAGGCCAGGAAATCGTCGCGATACTCCTGCATCTGGCGCACGTTGCCGGTCATTCCGGCGAGCGAGGCCAGCCTTTCGCCGATGGCATGCCCCGTCGGGCCGATGGCGCCTCCGGTGCCGGCGACGAAGCGTTCGCGCGTCTCGCGGGCGAGTTGCAGGGAGGAGGCTTGGGACCGCGAGATCATGGAAGGTCAGGACCGCAATAAAAAACGTTTCGTCAGGTGCAAGCTTGCACGGGGAAGCGCAAGCGCACAAGAGCCGACGATGCTCGGCAACCCCAACATTCGACACCCCGACACCGCGCAGCAGACTGCCGGGCGCCTCTCACACGGTCGCACCGGCGTTCGGATCGTCCGGGTCGCCCTCGCGCTTGACCGGGCCCTTGATCAGGTCCTCGCGCTTGATGCCGAGCCACATGGCAATGGCAGCCGCCACGAAACAGGACGAGTAGATGCCGAACAGGATGCCGATGGTCAGGGCCAGCGAGAAGTAGTGCAGCGTCGGCCCGCCGAAGAAGAACATCGAGAGCACCACGAGCTGGGTCGAGCCGTGGGTGATGATGGTGCGGCTGATGGTGGAGGTGATCGCGTTGTCGATGACTTCGCGCGTATCCATCTTGCGGTAGCGCCGGAAGTTCTCGCGCACCCGGTCGAAGATGACCACCGATTCGTTGACCGAGTAGCCCAGCACAGCCAGCACCGCGGCCAGCACCGCCAGCGAGAACTCCCACTGAAAGAAGGCGAAGAAGCCGAGGATGATCACCACGTCGTGCAGGTTGGCAAGCACCGTGGCGAGCGCAAACTTCCACTCGAAGCGGAACGCCAGGTAGATCATGATGCCGACCACCACCATCGCAAGCGCCTTCAGGCCGTTGGTGGTGAGCTCCTCGCCCACCTGCGGGCCGACGAACTCGCTGCTGCGCAGCGTCGCGCTCGGATCGACCGCCTTGAGCGCCTCGAGCACCTGGTTGCTTTGCTGGGACGCGGTCTGGCCCTTTTGCGCCGGCAGCCGGATCTGGACGTCGCGCGAAGTGCCGAAGTTCTGCACCTGCACTTCCTGGTAGCCGAGCTTGGCCACCGTCTCGCGCACCTGGCCGACGTCGACCGACTGCTGGTAGGCGACCTCCATCACGGTGCCGCCGGTGAACTCGACCGAAAGATGCAGCCCGCGGCTGAAAAGAAAAAACACCGCCAACGCAAAAGTGATGAGCGACACCGCGTTCAGCACCAGCGCGTGGCGCATGAACGGGA
The DNA here is from genome assembly GCA_037720315.1 of Variovorax sp. GTDB lineage: Bacteria > Pseudomonadota > Gammaproteobacteria > Burkholderiales > Burkholderiaceae_C > Variovorax. The sequence goes on from JBBJMS010000011.1 coordinate 38,918, forward strand.
TGGTCCTGTGAATCCGGAAGAACTCCATTTTTCTGTTCCCTACTTTGCGCCGTTCGCGCTGGCCACCGGATCGGCCGCCGGCTTCCAGACCGTGCCGATCGACAGGCTCTTGAGCTTTTTCTTGCTGCCGTACCAGAAGTTCACCAGCCCGCGCGAGAAGAACACGGCCGAGAACATCGAGGTGACGATGCCGATGCAGTGCACCACCGCAAAGCCGCGCACCGGGCCGGAGCCGAAGGCCAAGAGCGCGATGCCGGCGATCAGCGTGGTCACGTTGGAGTCGAGGATCGTGCCCCAGGCGCGGTCGTAACCGGCGTGGATGGCCGCCTGCGGCGAGGCGCCATTGCGCAGTTCTTCGCGCACGCGTTCGTTGATAAGCACGTTGGAGTCGATCGCCACGCCGATCGCCAGCGCCATGGCCGCGATGCCGGGCAGCGTGAGCGTGGCCTGCAGCAGCGACAGCATCGCCACCAGCAGCAGCAGGTTGACAGCCAGCGCGATCGACGAGAAAGCCCCGAACAGTGCGTAGTACGCGCACATGAAGATCATGATCGCGATGAAGCCGTAGGTGACGCTCTTGAAGCCCTTGTCGATGTTGTCGGCGCCGAGCGTGGGGCCGATGGTGCGTTCCTGGATGATTTCCATCGGCGCGGCCAGCGAGCCGGCGCGCAGCAACAGCGCGAGGTCGTTGGCTTCCACCACGGTCATCGAACCGGAGATCTGGAAGCGGTTGCCCAGCTCGCCATTGATCGACGGTGCGGTGAGCACTTCGCCCTTGCCCTTTTCGAAGATCAGCATGGCCATGCGCTTGCGGAAATTTTCGCGGCTGACGTCGCGCATGATGCGACCGCCCTTGGCGTCCATCGTGAGGTCCACCTTGGGCTGCTGGGTCTGCGAGTCAAAGCCCGGCTGCGCGTCGGTGAGGTTCTCGCCGGTGACCAGCACCTGCTTCTTGACGATCACGCTGCGGCCTTCGCGATCGAGGAATTTCTCGGAACCGAAGGGCACCGGTCCGCTGCCGATCTCGGCCGCGCGGCCTTCGGCGCTTTCGTCGACCAGGCGCATTTCGAGCGTGGCGGTGCGGCCCAGGATGTCCTTGGCCTTGGCCGTGTCCTGCACGCCGGGGAGCTGCACCACGATGCGGTCGAGCCCCTGTTGCTGGATCACCGGCTCGGCGACGCCGAGTTCGTTGATGCGGTTGTGCAGCGTCGTGATGTTCTGCTTGAGCGCCGCTTCCTGCAGCCGGCGGGCGGCCTCGGGCTTGATCGAAGCGACCAGCTTCCAGTCGCTGCCCTCCTGGCTATCGACGGTCGAGAGGTCGGCGAACTGGTCTTGCACCAGCGCCTTGGCGGCGGCGAGACTGGCCGCATCGCGGAACCGCACTTCGATGGTCTGGCCGTTGCGGTTGACGGCGCTGCCGCGGATGCCCTTGTCGCGCAGGGCGGTGCGCAGGTCGCCGGCGAAGGACTCGGCCCGCTTGTCGATCGCGCCCTTCATGTCGACCTGCAGCAGGAAGTCGACCCCGCCGCGCAAGTCGAGGCCCAGGTACATCGGGTGCGCATTCAGTGCCGTCAGCCAGGCGGGCGAGCGCGACACCAGGTTGAGCGCCACGATGTAAGGCGGGTCGCTCGCATCCGGCACCAGCGCGCGCTGCAGGACGTCGCGCGCCTTGAGCTGGTCGTCGGTGCTGGTGAAGCGCGCACGCACGGAGGTGGCATCGAGCGTGAGCATGTCCGTCACGAGGCCACCGGCCTTGAGCGCCTCGACCGCGCGGGCCTGCGTGCCGGCGTCGACCTTGACGGTCGACTTGGCCGAAGACACCTGCACCGCAGGCGCCTCACCGAAGAAATTGGGCAGGGAGTAGATCAGCCCCACGAGCAGCACGACCAGGATGACGGCGTACTTCCAGACCGGATAGCGATTCATCGATTCAACCTTGAAACCAACGCGGCAGCGAAGCCCAGGCCCTTGGTAAAACACCGCGGAACCGGCTTAGCCGGGCCGCTGGTGTGGCCCCCGGCAGGGGGGTGGGCGAGAGCGACACGAAGTGCGCGAAGCCTGGGGGGTTACTTGATTGCGCCCTTGGGCAGCACCTGAACCACCGCGCTGCGCTGCACCTGTACCTCGACACCCCTGGCGATCTCGACCGTCAGGTATTGCTCGCCGATCTGCGTGATCTTGCCGAGCACGCCGCCGGCGGTGGCGACCTCGTCGCCCTTGGCCAGCGCTTCGATCATTGCG
>JBBJMS010000082.1:0-14526 GCA_037720315.1 Variovorax sp.
CCGTCACCGAAACGCGTTGAGCGCAGCCCTCGATTATGACACGGGTTTGACGCCCCTAACAACGTAACGAACAACTTTCGCGACCGGGTGGTACCAACTTCTACTGGCGGGCAGTGCGAATGCTCGGAGGTAAGGTCTGCGGCCAGCTGGCACGAAAAGGATTGATGTCGAGCCCGCCGCGCCGCGTGTAGCGCGCGTACACCGCAAGCTTGATGGGCTGGCAGCGGCGCCAGACATCCATGAAGATCCGCTCGACACAAGGTTCATGGAATTCGTTGTGCTCACGGAAGCTGACGATGTAAGCGAGCAACCCGGCCTGCTCGATCGGAGGGCCGCTGTAACGTATCTGGACACTGCCCCAGTCGGGCTGTCCGGTCACGAGACAGTTGCTCTTGAGCAGGCGGCTGGTCAATGTTTCGGTAACCAACGCCTGCGTCATGTCACTGAAGAGCAATTCGGGTGCAGGCTGATACTGTGTGCACTCGACGTCCAGTCGATCGAGATCCAGGCCGTCCAGTTCTTGCACTTGCTCTCGATCGAACATCTCCGGCGTCAGGAGTCTGACGCCGATGCCTCCGACTTTGTCGCTACCGCGCCAGAGCGCCTCGCTCAGATCGGCACGCAGGCGTTCGCGGACGGCTCCGGCATCGGGAAACACGCTGCTGTTGAAGCTGTTGAGATAAAGCTTCAGCGACTTGCTTTCGATGATGCTGGGGGTTTCGCAAGGCACAGTGAAGTGAGCGATCCCCAACTGCGGTTTGCCGCGAACGTTGAGCCAGCTCAACTCGAACGCGGTCCAGAGATCGGCGCCGAAAAACGGCAGCGCGTCGTTTCGGATTCCGAGAGCCTCGCGCTGCGTTGCGCGCGCGATCGGAAACAGCAACCCGGCGTCATAGTGATCGGCATACGCCGAGGTCCGGCCGAGCTGGGACTGTTCAGGTGTGTTGTCGAGGCTCATTCTTCCTTTTTGCTGATTGAAGGAAAGGCACGATCTTGAAGGAAAGGCACGATGTGCTCCAGGAGGATCTCCACCACTTGCGGAGGAAGATCGTGCCCCATGCCGGGGACGCGGACGAAACGCGCACCGGGTATGCGCCGAGCGGTGTCCTCACCACAAGCCATAGGAACCAACGGATCGGCATCGCCGTGGATCACGAGTGTCGGGCTCGCAATGCGCGCCAGCGTTGCCTCGCGGCCGGCATCCGCACCGATCGCCAGCATCTGCCGCACCACGCCCGCCGGGCGATACGCGCGGCGCAGTCCCCGGGTGATCCGGTCGCTAAGCGTCTTTTCGTCCTGGGGATAGGCAGGACTTGCGATCAAGCGAACGATGCCGAGGCTGTGCGCCACCAGTGCCGCCTCGGTCCGGCTGGCAGGCCGCCGCATGAGTGCTGCCGCCACGTCGCCCCGGGGTCCGGGCAAACTGCGCGCGCCGCTCGAACTCATGATGCTGACGAGACTTGCTGTGCGGTCGGGTGCGGTCGCTGCCAGCCGCTGGGCAATCATTCCGCCCATCGAAGCGCCGATCACATGGGCTCTTGCGACACCCAACGCGTCGAGGACGCCGAGAGAATCGTTCGCCATGTTCTGCAAGGCGTAGACAGACCTCACCGGAAGGCCGATGCGCTGCCGCACACTCTGCCAGACCAGGTTTCCGGCCCCGGCCTCATCGAAACCCTGGCTCAGGCCGATGTCGCGGTTGTCGTGCCGCACCACACGAAAGCCCGCGGCAACCAGTTGCCGAACTAAGTCCTCGGGCCAGGCAATCAGCTGCATGCCGAGGCCCATGATCAGCAGGACAACGGGGCGACTTTCGCCCCCTGTGTCCTCGACTTCTATCTGAATGCCATTTGCCGTCAGTTTCATGCGGAATGCCTAGATGAATTCCCGCTCGCGCAACCATTTGGTTGCGACCCATTTCTCGCCCGCGAGGACTGGCGCACCGCCGTGCAGCGTGCGCGTCGCCGGGTCCGGCCGTTCATAGCTGAAGAAAACGCCGGTGCCGCGCACAGGCGCAACCTCCAGTCCAACATCGGGAAAGGTGGTGGCGCCGCCACGTTCAGGCGCTTGCAAATACATCACGAGGGTTGCCACCCGCTGGCCACCTCGCCGCAGAATGGTCGGCGTACCGGGCTCCGCGGGATCGAAATAGTCGTAGTGCGGCCGATACTGCGCGCCGGGCCGATAACGCAGGATCTGCAGCCCTTCGCCGAACTCCAGCGGCCATTGCAGCAGTGTCGCGATGCGCTGCTCAAGGCGCACCACGACCGCATTCTCGCCACGCTCGAAGAACATCCCATCGCTGGTGCGGTCGACATTCAGCGCCTCTCCACCGGTTTGCGTCTCGACGGTCAGCGAGCGCGCAAGCCGCAGGCGCGCGGCTGTGATGAGGCTGTCGCATTCATCGTCCGACAGCAGACTGCCGAAGACGATGACGCGCGGGTGCCGCATCGTCTGATGCACGTCGACCGATCGGTCGCCGACATCGATGTGCAGCGGAGAAGCCGAAAGATCCGGCCCCGGCATCGGACTGCCCGCGGCCGCGGCTACAGGACCGTCTGCAGCCGTGGATGCCACCTCCGCCAGCGCGATATCCACCACATCGCTGTGCCACCCGGCGTCGCACATGGAAGCCCTTAGGGTAGGTGCCAAATGTCCGGCTGCGAGCTGAGCAACCAGCCAAGTGCGCAACTCGGGACTGATCGGCTGCGCAACACTCATGCCGATTTTCTCCGGTACACGAGCCGGTCGACCTTGGACGCCTGCGGGTCGAATGCGTAGCCTTCGAGATTAAATTTTTCCAGCGCCCTCGGCGTCGCTGCCTTATGCAGAACGGCCCAGCGCGCCATCAAACCCCGCGCGCGCTTGGCAAAGAAGCTGACTATCTTGAATTTGCCTCCCTTCCACTCTTCGAACACGCACTCGACGACGCGCGCGTTGAGCACGGTCCGGTCTACCGCTTTGAAGTATTCCTGCGAAGCCAGGTTGACCACCACCGGGGTGTGGTCCGCCATCAGGCGCTCGTTCAGGTGCTCGGAAATGCGCGAGCCCCAGAAGGCGTAAAGGTCCTTGCCCCGACGATTGGCCAACGCAGTTCCCATTTCAAGACGATAGGGCTGAAGCCGGTCGAGTGGCCGCAGCACGCCGTACAGGCCGCTCAAAATGCAGATGTGATCCTGCGCCCAGTTCAGCTGGGCCAGGGTCAACGTCTTTGCGTCGAGCCCGCCATACACATCGCCATCGAAGGCCAACGCGGCCTGCTTCGAGTTGACCGCCGTGCCTTTGGGGGACCAAATAGCATAGCGGCCCACGTTGAGCGCAGACAACTTGTCGGACAGGTGCATGAGTTCTGCGACTTGCTGCGGCGTCTTCTCGCGCAGCAGCCTGATGAGTTCGGCTGAAGGCCCGCGCGGGCCTTCGAATTTTGGCTGGGTGGCGGGCAAGGCGCCCGGCACGGGCGTCTCGTAGTCCAGCGACTTGGCAGGCGACAACAGGAAGAGCATCGCTCAATTATCTGCGGCCCTGCCGCGCGACGAGCACGCTTCGACCGTGCCCGGCACAGTCGAATAAAATTCCGGTCCTTCCACCCACAAGCGGCATCCTGCGGGATGCCGCTCGTCTTTGCACCGCCATGAGCGACACATTGCGTCAACCGGGCCTCGAAAGCCTGCCCAAATCCTTCGAACCCGCATCCATCGAGGCGCATTGGGGTCCAGAGTGGGAGCGGCGCGGCTATTCGGCCGCAGGCCACCGCGGCACTGGACAGGCGAAGGATGGCGCACCGTCGTTCGCCATTCAGCTGCCTCCGCCCAACGTGACGGGCACGCTGCACATGGGCCATGCCTTCAATCAGACGATCATGGACAGCCTTGCGCGCTACCACCGCATGAAGGGCGACAACACGCTGTGGGTGCCTGGCACCGACCACGCAGGCATCGCGACACAGATCGTGGTCGAGCGCCAACTGCAGCAGCAGAAGGTCAGCCGCCACGACCTGGGCCGCAAGAACTTCGTCGCCCGGGTCTGGGAATGGAAGGAGAAGTCGGGCAACACGATCACCAACCAGATGCGCCGCATGGGCGACACGGTGGACTGGAGCCGCGAGTACTTCACGATGGACGAGAAGCTCTCCACCGTGGTGACCGATACCTTCGTCAAGCTCTACGACGAAGGCCTGATCTACCGCGGAAAGCGTCTGGTGAACTGGGACCCGGTGCTCAAGACGGCGGTCAGCGACCTCGAAGTCGAGAGCGAGGAAGAAGACGGCTTTCTCTGGCACATCGCCTACCCGCTCGAAGACGGTTCGGGCTCGCTGACGGTGGCAACGACGCGGCCCGAAACCATGCTCGGCGACGTGGCGGTGATGGTCCACCCGGAAGACCAGCGCTATCGCCACCTGATAGGCCAACGCGTCCAGCTGCCATTGGTCGACCGCTTGATACCGGTGATTGCCGACGCGTACGTCGACAAAGAATTCGGAACCGGCGTGGTCAAGGTCACGCCTGCGCATGACCCGAACGACTACGCGGTGGGCCAGCGCCACGGGCTTCAGATCATCGGCATCCTGACACTCGACGCAACCATCAACGACAACGCACCCGACAAGTACCGCGGACTCGATCGCTTCGCAGCACGCAAGGTCGTGGTGGCCGACCTCGAGGCGCTTGGCTTGCTGGTTGAAACCAAGAAGCACAAGCTCATGGTGCCTCGCTGCGCGCGCACCGGCGCGGTGGTCGAGCCGATGCTGACCGACCAATGGTTCGTTGCGATGACAAAACCCGACGCCAGCGGGCAGTCGATCGCGCAGAAAGCCATCGACGCGGTGCGCTCTGGCGAGGTGACCTTCGTGCCGGAGAACTGGGTCAGTACCTACAACCACTGGATGGAGAACATCCAGGACTGGACCATCTCGCGTCAGCTCTGGTGGGGCCACCAGATTCCGGCCTGGTACGACGAGGACGGCGGCGTTCACGTCGCACGCAGCGAGTCCGAGGCACGGGCCAGGGCGCCGGGCAAGAAGCTCACGCGCGACGAGGACGTGCTCGACACTTGGTATTCGTCTGCGCTGGTGCCCTTCTCGTCCCTGGGCTGGCCGGACAAAACCGAGGACTTCGACTTGTATCTGCCGTCGAGCGTGCTCGTCACCGGCTACGACATCATCTTCTTCTGGGTCGCACGGATGATCATGATGACGAAGCACTTCACCGGCAAGGTTCCGTTCAAGCACGTCTACATTCACGGCCTGGTGCGCGATTCGCACGGCCAGAAGATGAGCAAGTCCGAGGGCAACGTGCTCGATCCGGTCGACCTGATCGACGGCATCGCGCTGCCCGAACTGCTTGACAAGCGCACGCAGGGCCTTCGCCGACCGGAGACCGCGCCCACCGTGCGCAGGACCACGCAAAAGGAATTTCCGGAGGGCATCCCGGCGTTCGGCGCCGACGCGCTGCGCTTTACCTTCGCGTCGCTGGCTTCGCTGGGGCGCAACATCAATTTCGATCCCAAGCGCTGCGAGGGCTATCGCAACTTCTGCAACAAGCTCTGGAATGCAACCCGCTTCGCGCTGATGAACTGCGAAGGCAAGGACTGCGGCCTGCGCGAGCACACCAAGGAAGAATGCGCGGTCGGTGGGCCGGCGCACGGCTATCTGAACTTCAGCCAGGCGGACCGCTGGATCGCCTCTCAACTGCAGCGCGTCGAAGCCGAAGCGGCCAAGGGCTTCGACGACTACCGGCTCGACAACGTGGCGAACGCGATTTACCAGTTTGCCTGGGATGAGTTCTGCGACTGGTATCTCGAGATTGCAAAGGTCCAGATCCAACAGGGCGACGAGGCCCAGCAACGCGCCACCCGCCGCACGCTGATCCGCACGCTCGAGACACTGTTGCGCTTGGCGCATCCGGTGATTCCGTTCATCACCGAAGCGCTGTGGCAAAAGGTCGCACCGGTGGCAGGCCGCGAAGGCGAGTCGATCATGATCGCGGCTTACCCGAAGAGCCAGCCGGAGAAGATCGACGAAGCCGCCGAGGCCCATGTCGCACGGCTCAAGTCGCTGGTCGATGCCTGCCGCACGCTGCGCGGCGAAATGAACGTCTCGCCCGCCACACGGCTTCCGCTCTATGCCATCGCGGAAGACCCGGCCAGCAGCAGTTTCTTGCGCGAGGCCGCGCCAGTGCTGCAAGCGCTGGCCAAGCTGAAAGAGGTCAAGGTCTTCGACGATGCGCTGTCCTGGGATGCGGCAGCGGAGGCCGCACCGGTTGCCGTGGTGGGCACGTTCCGCATCTGCCTGCACATGGAGATCGACAAGGCTGCCGAGAAATCGCGCATCGCCAAGGAGATCACACGCATCGATGGGGAAATCCTGAAAGTGAACGGCAAGCTCGACAACCAGGCCTTCGTCGCCAAGGCGCCGCCGGCAGTGATCGAGCAGGAACGCAAGCGCCGTGCAGACTTCGCGACGACGCTCGACCGGCTGCGCGAACAGCTTGTGCGCCTTGGCTGACATGCGCCGTGCACCGTAACCTTTAGTATTCGGTTGCGGCGCCCGGCGCGCCCGTTGCCACCCGATTCATCCACCTCCTCGATCTGACGCAAAGCCATGTCCACTTCTTCGACGCGCATTCGCAAGGCCGTGTTTCCCGTAGCAGGCTTCGGCACCCGGTTCCTGCCGGCAACCAAGGCACAGCCCAAGGAAATGCTTCCGGTGGTCGACAAGCCGCTGATCCAGTACGCGGTGGAAGAAGCCTATGCAGCCGGCATTCGCGACATGATCTTCGTGACCGGACGGAACAAGCGCGCGATCGAGGACCACTACGACACTGCCTACGAGCTCGAAAGCCAGCTCGAAGCCAGCAACAAGACCGAACTGCTCGACATCGCAAGGTCGGTGATGCCCGACGACATGACCTGCTCGTATGTGCGCCAGCCGCGCATGCTGGGCCTCGGCCATGCCGTGCTGTGTGCAGAGCACCTGGTCGGCAATGAGCCTTTTGCAGTGTTGCTCGCCGACGACCTGATGGTCGGCCCGGTCGACGGCGAGCCGGTGCTGGCGCAGATGACACGTGCTTTCGGCAAGCTCGGCAGTTCGCTGCTGGCAGTACAAGAGGTGCCGCTCGACCAGGTCAAACGCTATGGCATCGTTGCCGGGCAGACCGTCGAGGAAGGACTGATCAAGGTCGACCGCATGGTCGAGAAGCCAAAGCCGGAAGATGCACCTTCGCGCCTGGGCGTCGCAGGCCGCTACATCCTCACGCCGGGCGTGTTTGCCGAAATTCGCAATCAACCCAAAGGCGCAGGCGGAGAAATCCAGCTGACTGACGGCATCGCATCGCTCATGAGCAAGGAATCGGTGTATGCCTATGCCTACAAGGGCGTCCGGTACGACTGCGGCAGCAAGGAAGGATTTCTGAAAGCCACGGTCGAACTCGCGCTCGCGCATCCCGAAGTGGGTGGGCAGTTTCGCGACTATCTCAAGAGCCTGGAGCTGTAGGCGCGCCCATGAGCGGTTCGACGAAGCGGGCGAGTTCTTCATCGCCGATCGGTGTCAAAGGGAGACCGAACGCTTCGCGCAGCCGCACCACCAGCGCCTGCGCCAGGAGCGCATTCAGTGCCAGCCCCGGATGGTGGTCGCTCACCAAGGCGTTGCGAGGATCGTCGCCTGCGCTGTTCGTGACGCTCAGGCTTGCACCGACCGCCACTGCACGATAAGCCGGCTTTCCGTTCGCGCCCCGTGAACCCCATCGAGACCTGAACCACGCCGCGTCGTCGAAGAACGCAACCCGGGGTTGGCCTATTGCCAGTTGCCGAATAGCGCCATTGAAGCCGTCGAGGGCAGACGAAATGTTTGCAGCTTCAGCACCTGAATGCCAGCGATCGAAGTACGCCGGATCGTCAGCTTCGTTGCCGATCCCCATCAAGAGGATGTGTGTGGCTGGATGGGACGCTCGGATCAGGGCGACTGCATCGCCGATTTCGCCGGCGCAAAAGTCGGTCATCTCGCGCAGTTCGGTTGCTGCAGGGTCGCGCGCCTGCAGGTCGAGCAGCCTGCCCAGTTGTTCAGCCGATACGCATGACCACCACGCCGCGCTTCCAGCGCTCGGGCTCCTCGTCCATCAGCGCAACCAGCCGCGGTGCCTGCCGAAAACGACCCTTCATGAGGTTCTTGCAGGCGGCGCCCGAGTTCGCGAAGTTGTAGCGGTAGTCCTGCTTCTTCGGCGCCCGGCCGCCCGGCAGTCCCACCCATTCCCGCGCCCGCGCCACCAAGCCCGGCCGGCCCCAGGTCACCCAAGGCCCAAGGTCGAGTTCGTGGCCTCGCATCCGCGCGAGCACCTCGGTCCACTGAAAGGTCTGCGGTCGCCGCGCACCACCGCGCTCCTTCGAGTCGGCCGGAAACGAGATCTGGTCTTGGTAAGAGTGGCTGTTCGAATCGCCCAGCACCGCCAGCGGTATCGCTGCAGAAGAATTGCCTTCACCGGGGTCAGGGCGCAAACCATCGCCCCATAAAGCGATTGTCAGCAGGGTGGCCGAAATTGCGAGCAAACAGACGGACGCCGCCGCGATACGCCCGTTCCGCTTCATCGCGGTAGGCCGTCAACGGCGCCGGAGTACGTGGATGAAGTCGGTGCCCGCGGTCTGCTGCTCGACCAGGTCGTTGCCGGTCTGCCGCGCAAAAGCCTGAAAGTCGCGCACCGAACCTGCATCCGTGGACACCACCCTCAACAGCTCCCCGCTCTGCATGTCGTTGAGGGACTTTTTCGCCTTCAGGATGGGCAGCGGGCAGTTCAGCCCGCGGGTGTCGATTTCCTTGTGAATGTGCATCGCAATGTCCTTGTGCGCCAATTCTAGGCAGCTCGTTCCATGAAGCTCGGCTCGTGGCCGCGGGTGCGCAGCCAGTCGGCCAGCGCGTAGCCTGTGCCAGCCGGCCAGCACTTGAGCGCCTCCAGGTCGTAGAGCCGGTAATCGACCAGCTCGGGCGACAGCCGCACCTCGCCGTCCGCCAGCGCGTGATAGGCAATGATCACCTGATTCATGCGCTGGAAACCGTAGACGCCGATCAGCGTCAACGCACTGGCATCGAGATTCGTCTCTTCCTTGATCTCGCGTGCAATGCCCTCTTCCGGCGTCTCGCCCGCCTCCATGAAGCCGGTAATCAGCGCATACATCTTGTTCATCCACGCGGCATTGCGGGCCAGCAGCACCTGGCCGCGGTATTCGATGATCGCCGCCAGTACCGGGGTCGGGTTGTTCCAGTGCGTCCAGCCGCACGAGGGGCAGCGCAGGCGTGACTTCACTCCGCCGTCTTCGACCGATTCAACAAAGGCCAGCTTCGTCGCGCACGCGGTGCAGAAAGTGGGCTCGGCCATCGAGCGTCAGGCAGGGAACACGCCGGTGGAAAGGTACCGGTCGCCGCGATCGCACACCACGAACACGATGGTTGCGTTCTCGACAGCGCTGGCGATCTGAAGAGCGACCCACAAAGCGCCGGCTGCAGAGATGCCCGCGAAAATGCCCTCCTCCCGGGCCAGCCTGCGGCACATCTCTTCGGCGCTGTCTTGACTCACGTTGACGACGCTGTCGATGCGCTCGGGCTCGTAGATCTTGGGTAGATATTCCTCCGGCCACTTTCGAATGCCCGGGATGCGGGAGCCTTCCTCGGGCTGCGCACCCACGATCTGCACCGCCGGATTCTTTTCCTTCAGGAACCGCGAAACGCCAGTGATGGTGCCGGTCGTGCCCATTGCGCTTACGAAGTGGGTGATGCGGCCGTCAGTGTCGGCCCAGATTTCGGGCCCCGTGGTCTCGTAGTGGATGCGCGGGTTGTCGGCGTTGGCGAACTGGTCGAGCACGCGGCCCTTGCCTTGCGCCACCATCTGCTCGGCCAGATCGCGTGCGTATTCCATGCCGCCGCTCTTGGGCGTCAGCACGAGCTCGGCACCGAAGGCCTTCATGGTCTGGGCGCGCTCGATCGACAGGTCTTCCGGCATGATCAGAACCATTCGATAACCCCTGATAGCCGCGGCCATGGCGAGTGCGATGCCAGTGTTGCCGGAGGTCGCTTCGATCAGGGTGTCACCGGGCTTGATTTCGCCGCGCTCCTGGGCGCGCTTGATCATCGAAAGCGCCGGGCGATCCTTGACCGAGCCCGCAGGATTGTTGCCCTCCAGTTTGCCGAGAACCACATTGCCCCGCTCAGCGTTTGCAGCTGCGTTGATGCGCTGCAGCGCAACCAGCGGCGTCTTGCCGATCGCGTCTTCAATCGTCGGGTATTTCATGCAGGCACTGTGCCATAATTTTCGGCTGCACTCATGCCGTGCCCGGGTGGTGAAATTGGTAGACGCAGGGGACTCAAAATCCCCCACCGAAAGGTGTGCCGGTTCGATTCCGGCCCCGGGCACCAACGGTTTCTAGCTACAGAAACGATAGCGTGTTCCGCGTTTGTTCCGCGCGGTGTTCTGCAGATCAATTTTTAGATCGATGGTCAGCCCTCTCGATTTGGGGATCAGGGCACGTTGCCCTGGAAACCTGAGAACGGCTTGCTTGGTAGCTTCAGGAACCCCATGTGCTCCCCCTTCGGTGACAGGAGCGCCGCCGGACTCCAGACTGCGTTGCCGCCGTAGATCAGCGGGCCGAACCGGTAGTTGTGAACTCCGTAGCCGCTGTAGTCGCCCACGGTGTACGTGTTCCAGGTCGTGTGATAGTTGGTCGCCTCGTTGGCGAAGATCGGGTCGATGCGGGAGTCGTGGATCACCGTCTCGACCGTGCCGGTAACCCGCTTGCCGTCCTGCGACGTGCGCAGCTTGACCAGATTGATCTTGCGGTTTGCACGGTCGACCACGGTGATGGCTGTATTGAGCGCATCGTCCGCGATGCTCGGATGACCCTTTGATCGGTTGATGTAGGTCACGTTGTCGCCGAGACCGGTCACCACGCCCACCCGCGTGATATCGGACGGCTCGGGGTCGGTCAACTTCTCGCCAGGCGCATAACGGCCGAGTGAGTACAGGTACAACTTTCCCTTGCGAGTAGCGACGCCCGCGAGCGGGTAGTGCGGATCGGCGAGCTTGTTGTATGGGGAGCGGTTCGGCGTGAATTCGTCCTTCACGTCGTTGCGGCTGTTGTGGTTGTAGGTCGCGGAGGTCCAGGCAGCTACCGGTTGATCACCCGGTTCGAGTGTGACGACCTTGACCAGCTTCGGGATGTTCGCCGCGGTCAGTTGATACGGCCACTGGTCAGGGCTGAAACCCACGTTCCGCGTCTCAAGGTTCTTCGCCTTGTTGCCCAGGTACATGTCGTTCGTGTACTTGAATAGCGGCCCGAGGTCGATGAAGCCCACAGTTCCCTCGCTCATGCTGGTCACGACAGCGGCCGCACCCTTGGGGTACTTCTCGTAGTCTTCCCCTCCGGGTTGCATCAGCGGCAGGTTGTCGGCCAGTGGCGAATTGACTTCAAGGAAGCCGTTGATGTGGTTGTCCTTCCACTTCACCCCGCGCAGGTGGTTCATTCCCGTGGTCACGCTGATGGCGCTCGGAGCCTTCATGTTGGCAGGCAGATCGAGCGTGCCGATCACCTTCATGAACGCGTAGTTCCCCTGGCTGTAGAAACCGGGCTTGGTGTTGTCGAGCGCACCGCCCCACCACTTGTACGGTTTCTCCTTGAACTTCGTGCCATCGGACGTTCCGCCGAGCGACACAACTACGATCTGACCGGTGCGCTTGGGGACGTTCATGCCGGCGATCAGCGCGAATTCTCCGGTGCCAGTGACGGAGCCAGCGGTCGCAACGAAGCCGAGCGGGAGCTTGAACGTCGCTTCGTTGCGAGCTGTCACGGTGCCGATGGTGAACCCGGTTGCTTGCCGCGTCGGACTGCCCTGAGTGACGATGATCGACAACCGCGTCGAGGGCGAGTCGCCCTGGTTGATGTCTGCGATGTTGATGACCGGCAGATCGGCCTTTTCGTTGGCGTTCAGTTCACCGCTACTTATGTAGTTGTCGATGGCGAATGGCAGCAACGCACCGTTACCGGCTTGCCAGACCGGCATCGGTGCGATGAAAGCCATTTCGCCGCCGATAGCACCCGGTTGGAACCACTGCACAGCATCCGTCACGGTGGGGACATCAGGCACACCGATGGTCCGCATGCCGAGCGTCATGTAGAGGTTCGGGTTCTGCGCGTCTTCGGGCACGTAGGGTCCGAAACCGTAGGGTTGACGAAGAGAACCGTTCTGGTGAAACCCGGCGGCAGGACGGCTCGGCAGCGTCGGTGCACTCTTGGTCTCGGCCGGCTTGCCGAACCGCAACTCAATTCCCTGCTCGCTCGCCAAGTTGTAGGCCATCGCATGCCAGGCGTTTGCCGCGGGCGTTGGCGGCACGACCACCACGGGCCGGGTTGCCGCCTGCGGCAGCGGACCGACCACGCAGTTCTTGGCCGCACCAGGTGCAGGGTCCTTGCCGCCGAACGATTGCGGGCCGCACCTCCATGTGCCAGCGCCCGATACCTTGCTGGCCCACTTTGAGCCGGCGCCGTAGCGCACGGCCGTCTGCAGGGCGAGCTTGTAGGTTTCGCCGTCGGCAGCGAGCACAGCACCATTCGGATGCTGACGCGAATAGCAAGCCTTCGCTACCCCGAAAGCAGGATCGCCAAACGTTGCGTTGTCGCAGACGATCGTGCCCTTGGCGGTCTTGCTCTTGAACTTGGCGCCGGCGCCGAAGCGGATCACGGTGTCGCCCGAAAAGGCCATCGAGCCGCCTTCGGGGGTGACCTTGATCCAGTCAGGGCCGAGCACCGCTGCAAAAGCGGGCAAAGAAAAGGCGGCCAAAGCCGCCAGCGTAAAGAGGCGTATGGGTTTCATGTCACTTCCAGCTGGAATTGCTTTTCTGCGTTGCGCAGCGCGACGATTTGTTCGCCGTCAGTGCGCCGGAGGCCAGCGCTGCATCGACTTCGTCCTGCGCCGCGCCTGGTCGTCCAAGCACCTGGAGTATCCAAAAGACGCGGCTTGACTACAGGCGAATCACGTCCATCAGCGAGTCGGACTCGGGCTCCTTGTCGCCCGAAAGCATCGACGATGCGTGTCGGGCGGCATCGGCTGCCGCCATTGCATCCTCTGCGCACTTGATGAGTTCCGCCCTGCGCTGTGCCGGGTCGAGCAGAGCGAAGTCCTTCATCAATGTCTGGCCGACCTGCAGGGCCACAGCCGAGGCTGTAAGGCACATGTGGATGCTTGCGCGAACCCGGTTGCCATAGTCGTTCTCTTCCTGGATTCTGAGCTCCGCCTCCTGCATCATCGGCGGCAGCACGCCGATGTCAGTCGGTGCGAAATACGGCACCGGCTGCATGCCGAGGTACCTTGTGGCGATCACCTCCTCGATCGCCGTGCGCGCCGTTTCCAAGATTTCCAGGTCCGGGTTCTCCATGGCGTAGCTCCTTGCGTAAGAGTTCCGATGGTGCTCCCGAGGCCCGGTGTATGAAAGCCTGCGCCGCGCGTGATTCGTTAAATGATCGACGTTTCGGCAACGGATGCCTGATCATCGACAACCCCTCTCACGGACTTCCGGTCAAGTTAGGGCGAAAACGAGCGCGGGCATCAAGGCTTCCTCGGAGTTTTGCCGCTCGAGGTTTCGGCGGCGCTTGGCGGGTCGGCGCTGTCGCAGGGCCGAGGCGTATCGTCGGCCTCAAGGTCGGCAGCGCGCAGTTCTGCTTCGGTGGGCAGATTGGCAGGCGACATTGCAGGCGATGTTTCGCCAGCTTCGGTCTTGCGAGGTGGCTTGGAACTGGTCATGGAGTGCGCTCCTTAACTAATAAAGCTACATCCGGGCCGCACCCGGTGTGTGTAGGAGCGGGCCGCGGCGACCATGCCGCAAGCACCCGTTTGCAGTCAGCCGGCGGATTGCAGCCCGCTCGCGACGGTGGGATGGCGCAGGCGCAGGCGCAGTTCGCGTTTAAGCCGGCCGTTGTCGAGTTGCCTCGATTCGCCCATGAAGCTCAGGAGGCTGGCAGGGAGCTGAGCTTCGGCCACTGCTCTCGCAATCCGCGGCGCGCGCGCCAAGCCGAGCAGATCGGCCGCGAGATCGAAGTAGTCGGCCATCTTGAAGTGGCTGTCGTCGCTGACGTGGAACACGCGTTGCGGGCCACCGCGCCACAGCGCAGCGACGCATGCGCGCGCCAAGTCGTCTGCATGGATGTGGTTGGTGTGGACGTCGTCTTCGGCGCGCAAGACCGGTGTGCCTTTTTGCAGGCGCTCGCGTGGCGTGCCGCCCTCGCGGTCGAGCGCGTAGATGCCGGGAATGCGAAGGATTCGAACGGCCACACCGGCGCGCCCGAGCCAGCGCACGCTGCGCTCGGCATCCACGCGCCGGTGCGCACGCGGCGTGGCGGGCCGCAGCGTGCGCGTCTCGACCACCCGTGCGCCGCCGCAGTCGCCATAGACGCCGCTGGTCGAACCGTAGACCAGCGCAGAGGGCAGCGAACGCAGCCGCTGCGCGCGCACGAGCGCCAAGGTCCGGGCGTCGCGCCACACGGCGCCCTTTCCGT
>JBBJMS010000083.1:0-14500 GCA_037720315.1 Variovorax sp.
GCGGTGTGCGGAATGGGCAGGCCGAGCGGGTGCCTGAACAGCGCCACCACCGCGAACCAGTCGGCGATCGCGCCGACCATCGCGGCTTCGGCGAAGGCTGCGACGTAGGCCCACGCGGGATGGCGCGCTTCGAGCGCCGTTGCCGCTGCGTAGAGCACTGCAGCGGCGCAGAGCAGTCCGAAGGCAACGCGCTTCAGCGGATCTCCCTGGTCGTGGCCAGATCGCGCAGGAACTGCTCGCAGCGGCCCAGCTGGTCGAGCGTGACGAACTCGTCCGGCTGGTGCGCCTGGGTGATGCTGCCCGGCCCGCAGACCACGGTCGGAATGCCGGCGTTCTTGAAGATGCCGGCCTCGGTGCCGAAGGCCACCTGCGTGGTGCGCGATTCACGCGCCAGGCGCTGGGCCAGCCGGGTGACGGGTTCATCCGCGGAGCTGAGGAAGCTGGGGATTTCGCAGATGGTTTCGAACTTGAAGCCGGCTTCCGGCGCGATCTTCTTCATCGCGCCTTCGGCGCGTCCCGCATAGGCAACGACTTCCTTCTGCATCTGCTGCGCATCGGCCGTCGGCAGGTTGCGGAATTCGTAGCGGAACTCGGCGTCGCGCGGCACCACGTTGTCGGCGATGCCGCCATGGAACTGGCCCACGCTGGCGGTGCTGAACGGCACATCGAAGCCCGCATAGCGGGGCTCGTCGCGCTCGAAGCCTTCGGCCATGTCGCGCAGCTTGCCGACCACGCGGGCGGCCATCTCGATCGCGTTGACCGACTGCGGCGTGAGCGACGAATGCGCCTCCTTGCCGCGCACGCAGCAGCGATAGCGATACACGCCCTTGTGCGCAATGGCCGGCACCATCGACGTGGGCTCGCCGATGATGCAGGCCAGCGGCTTGATGCCTTGGTCCTTCATGTCGGCGATCAGCTCCTTCACGCCGAAGCAGCCGACCTCCTCGTCGTAGCTGAAGGCGAAGTGCACCGCGAACGGCGACTCGCTCTCGATGAAGCGCTCGGCATTGGCCAGCGCGATGGCGATGAAGCTCTTCATGTCGGCCGAACCGCGGCCGTAGAGCCGCGGCTCGGCAAGCACCGCCTCGCCGTCCTGGCCGTCCTGCGGCCAGTCCTGCACGATGGCGGAGAGCGGGTCGATGCTCCAGTCCTGCCCGTCCCAGGGCACGGTGTCGGTGTGGCCCGAGACGATGATGCCGGCCTTCTTGCCCGCGCCCAGCGTGGCGAACAGGTTGGCCTTGGTCTTGTCGGCGTTGTAGGTGAGCCGGCTGCGCACGCCCAGGCCGGCGAGGTGGTCGCGCGCGAAGTCGATCAGATCCAGGTTGCTGTTGGCGCTGACGGTGTTCATGCGCACGAGCGTCTGCGCGAATTCGAGGCTGCGGGTGGAAAGCACATGGGACATGCGAGGCATTGTCCCGGAAGTCTCGCGCGGCGGTCCGCTGCCTTTTGCGGCGTTTCAGCCGAAAGTTCTAGACTCTCATTCATGAAACTCATCGATTCCCTCGTCACCCAGGCGGCCGGCATCGCCGCCGTTCGCCGGGACCTGCATGCGCATCCCGAACTCTGCTTCCAGGAGGTCCGCACCGCCGACGTGGTGGCGGCCAAGCTCACCGAATGGGGCATTCCGATCCATCGCGGGCTCGGCACGACCGGTGTGATCGGGATCGTGAAAAACGGCACCGGCAGCCGCGCCATCGGCCTGCGCGCCGACATGGACGCACTGCCCGTCACCGAGATCAACACCTTCGCGCATGCCAGCCAGCACCCCGGAAAGATGCATGCCTGCGGCCACGATGGTCACACGGCCATGCTGCTTGCGGCGGCCCAGCATCTGGCGAAACACCGCAACTTCGACGGCACCGTCTACCTGATCTTCCAGCCGGCCGAAGAAGGCGGCGGCGGTGCGCGCGAGATGGTGAAAGAGGGCTTGTTCGAGAAGTTTCCGATGGATGCCGTGTTCGGCATGCACAACTGGCCCGGCATGGAGGTCGGCCAGTTCGCCGTCAGCCCCGGACCGGCGATGGCGTCGAGCAGCGAGTTCACCATCACCCTGCACGGCAAGGGCGGCCATGCGGCGCTGCCGCACACCGGCATCGATCCGGTTCCGGTGGCCTGCGAGATGGTGCAGGCTTTCCAGACCATCCTCACGCGCAACAAGAAGCCGACCGACGGCGGCGTCATCTCGGTCACGATGATCCACGCAGGCGAAGCCAGCAACGTGATCCCCGACACCTGCGAGCTGCGCGGCACGGTGCGCACCTTCTCGCTCGAAGTGCTCGACCTGATCGAAAGCCGGATGAAGAAGATTGCCGAGCATGTGAGCGCGGCGCACGACGCGCGGTGCGACTTCCACTTTCACCGCAACTACCCGCCCACCATGAATTCGGCCGACGAGGCCAACTTTGCGCGCCGCGTGATGGCCGGCATCGTCGGCGAGGACAACGTTCTCGTGCAAGACCCGGCCATGACGGCCGAGGACTTCGCCTTCATGCTGCTGGCCAAGCCGGGCGCCTATGCGTTCATCGGCAATGGCGACGGCAGCCATCGCGACCTGCACCACGGCGGCGGCCCGTGCATGCTGCACAACGCGAGCTACGACTTCAACGACGACCTGATTCCACTGGGCGCGACCTGCTGGGTCGAGCTGGCAGAACAGTTCCTGGGAGCTTCGAAATGATCGGCATCGCAGAATCTTTCGCACCGCAATACGCCCAGGCGCGCAGCAAGTTCCTGCAGGCCTGCGAAAGCGCGGGGCTCGGCGTGCAGTCGCACATCCATCCGCTCCCGGGGCGCGAGAACGAGACGCTCGCGATGGACGTGGCGTGCGATGGCGAGGCCGACGCCGAGCGGCTGCTCGTCGTGACCAGCGCCTGCCACGGCGTCGAAGGGCACTGCGGCAGCGGCGTGCAGGTGTTCGCGCTGCACGACGCCGAATGGCGCGAGAAGGCGCGCGCCGCGGGCGTCGCCGTGCTCTACGTGCACGCGCTCAATCCGCACGGCTTCTCGCACGGGCGCCGGGTGACGCAGGAGAACGTCGACCTCAACCGCAACTTCCTCGACTTCTCGAAGCCGTTGCCGGAGAACGAGACCTACGCCGGCCTGCATGCATTGCTGCTGCCCGACCAATGGCCGCCGACGCCGGAGAACCAGGCCGCCATTTCTGCCTGGATCGAAAGCCACGGCGCGACCGCCTACCAGGCAGCGGTCACGCGCGGGCAGTACCGGTTCGAAGACGGCCTGTTCTACGGCGGCGATGCGCCGACCTGGAGCAACGTCACCTTCCGCGAGGTCCTGCGCACGCATGCGCAGGGCGCTCGCAAGCTGGCGTGGATCGACCTGCACACCGGCCTGGGGCCGAACGGCCTGGGCGAGCGCATCTTTTCGTGCCGCGACGACAAGTCCGCGTATGCGCGCGCCAATGCATGGTGGGGTACTCCAGCGGCGCCGGTCACCTCGATCTACGACGGCTCGTCGACCTCGGCCTTTCTGACCGGGCTCATATGGAGCGCGGTCTACGACGAATGCCCGCAAGCCGAGTACACCGGCATCGCGCTGGAGTACGGCACCCTCCCGATGCTCGAAGTGACCGGAGCGCTGCGGGCCGACCACTGGCTGCACAAGCATCCGGAAGCGCCGGCGGAGCTGGCTGCAGCCATCAAGTCGCAGATGAGCGCCGCGTTCTACACCGACACCGACGCCTGGCGCGGCCAGATCGTGAGCCAGGCGCGGCAGGCCATGTTTGAGGCCGTGGACGGGCTCGCTTCGTCCTGATCAGTTGGCTCAGGACGCCAGCGACCGCGCCTGCGCCAGCACCAGCAGACCGTCCATGATCAGGCCGTCGACCAGCTCGAAATCGCCGTTCATGCTGGGGGCCATCTTCCAGCCCGCGCCGCCGGTCATGTAGCAGGCGGGTTCGGCGCCGCAGTGCGTGCGCACATGCTGGACCATGCGCTCCACCGCGCCGGCGATGGCGAAGGTGCCGCCGCTGGTCAGCGCATCGCTGGTGTTGGTGGGGAATTCGCGTACGTCGCCGGTCGGGACATGAAGGCCGGCGGTGCCCGATTCGAGCGCGCGCAGCATGATGCCGTGGCCGGGCAGGATGAAGCCGCCCAGAAACCTGCCGCCGGCGTCGATCGCCTCGACGGTGACCGCGGTCCCGATCATCACCACCACCATCGGACGCGCCTCGCCTTGCGCCAGCATGCGGTGACGCGCGCCGATCATCGCGACCCAGCGGTCAGCGCCCAGCCGGGAGGGATGGTCGTAGCCGTTCACGATGCCGGCTTCGCCGGTGCTCGCCACGACCCAGCGCGCCGCGCAGTCGAAGCCTTCCAGGAGCTGCTCCTCGGCGCGACGCCGCACGGCGTCGCCGGCGACCACGCAGCCGAGCATCGATGCGGGCACTGCCAGCCCGGACCACGGCCCGTCGGCGAGCCGCTCGATGTGGTCGAGGAACTCTGCCCCCTGCGCCATCAGCGACGCGCCCGGCCGCGCCGCGTCGTAGAGGGCCCATTTGAGGCGTGTGTTGCCGATGTCGATCGCGTGGAATGGCATGCGCGGATTATTGCGTCAGTGCCTGCGCATGCGGGCCGGATGCGGCGGCAGCCTACGCGCCAGGCGCGGGTTCCAGCGCTACAGTCAGCCTTCACATCAACCAGGCGAAGGAGAACACCATGGGTTTGCTGAGTTTCATCAAAGAGGCGGGCGAAAAACTGTTCGGAGGCTCGCAGGCGCAGGCCGCGCAGCCGAACGTCGACAAGGACAAGGCCGCCGCGGCCGCCATCAAGACCTACATCGAGACGCAGAACCTCGGGCTGACGGCGCTCGAAGTGACCTATGTCGCGGCCACCGGCGTGGTTACGCTGTCGGGCCAGGCGCCGTCGCAGGAAGCCAGCGAGAAAGCCTCGCTCGCGGCCGGCAACGTGGCCAACGTGACCCAGGTCGACAACAAGCTGCAGGCGCCCGCCGCCGACCCGGCGCAGTACCACGACGTGGCCAAGGGCGACACGCTCTCGGCCATTTCCAAGAAGTACTACGGCGACCCGAACAAGTACAACGCGATCTTCGAGGCCAACAAGCCAATGCTGAGCCACCCCGACAAGATCTATCCGGGCCAGAAGCTGCGCATCCCCGCGGCCAAGTAAACGTTCAGTTTTGCTTCCAGCGCAGGCCGCGCAGGCGCCAGCCGCCTTTGCGTCCACGGTGGCCCTCGGTGTCGGCATCGCCCTCGAAGCCTTCGAGAATGTTGTAGGCCTCCACGCCCAGCTCGGCGGCACGCCGGGCCGCGGCGACGGAGCGGACGCCGCTTCGGCACAGCAGCACCGCCTTCTTTCCCGCCGGCACGGCAGCCCGGATGCCGGCGTCGAAGCCGGCATTGGGCGCCATGCCTGGCCACTGCTTCCAGGCCAGCGGCACCGCGCCCGGTACATAGCCGACCCACTCGCGTTCGGCATCGCTGCGCACGTCGATCAGCACCGCCTCGCCCGCCGCAACCCACGCGGCTGCTTGCTCGGGTGTGACGTCACCTGCATAGCCCTCGGCCGGCGTCGAATTGCTTGCTGTCATTTGCATTCGTCCTTCTTTGCTAGGGTTAACGCGTAAATATGGTGCCGCTTTGCGTCAGAGGGGCGTTCCACGAGCCAAGATTTTTAATCAGTTCGTGGAAACCCTCTTTGCTACGAATGTTCACATTGTCAAAGATGGAAGCCTTGGTATTTTCCAGGCACATCACCCACGGAGACACACGCATGTCAGAGAACAAACCAACCCGCCGACGCAGCCTGCTCAAGGGAGCAGCCGTGGCGGCCGGCGCGATGTCCGCGCCCATGGTCAGCATGGCGCAGACCACGTCGCTACGCTTCCAGAGCACCTGGCCGGCCAAGGACATCTTCCACGAGTACGCGCAGGACTTCGCCAAGAAGGTCAACGACATGGCGGGCAGCCGCCTGAAGATCGATGTGCTGCCTGCGGGCTCCGTCGTGCCGGCTTTCCAGTTGCTGGACGCAGTCGCCAAGGGCACGCTCGACGGCGGCCACGGCGTGGTTGCCTATTGGTACGGCAAGAACTCGGCGCTGGCGCTATGGGGTTCGGGCCCCGGCTACGGCATGGACGCCAACACGGTGCTCGCCTGGCACAACTACGGCGGCGGCAAGGCGCTGCTCGACGAGATCTACAAGAGCCTGAACCTGGACGTCGCCTCGTACCTGTACGGCCCGATGCCCACGCCGCCGCTGGGCTGGTTCAAGAAGCCGGTGACGAAGGTCGAGGACATGAAGGGGCTCAAGTTCCGCACGGTCGGCCTGGCGGTCGACGTGTTCACCGACATGGGTACGGCGGTCAACCCGCTGCCCGGCGGCGAGATCGTGCCCGCACTCGACCGGGGACTGCTCGACGCGGCGGAGTTCAACAACGCATCGAGCGACCGCGTGCTCGGCTTTCCCGACGTTGCCAAGAACTGCATGCTGCAGAGCTTCCACCAGTCCGGCGAGCAGTTCGAGATCCTGTTCAACAAGGCCAAGCTCACCGCGCTGCCGGCCGAACTGAAGGCCATCATCGACTACGGCGTGCAGGCGGCCAGCGCCGACATGAGCTGGAAGGCCGTCGAGCGCAACTCGCAGGACTACATCGAGCTGAAAAAGGCCGGCGTCAAGTTCTACAAGACGCCTGACGCGATCCTGCGCGCGCAGCTCGCTTCGTGGGACAAGACGGTGGCCAAGAAGTCGACCGAGAATCCGATGTTCAAGAAGGTGATGGACTCGCAGAAGGCCTTTGCCGAACGCGCGCTGCAGTGGCAGAACGACTACACGGTCGATTTCAAGATGGCGTACAACCACTACTTCGGACGCCAGGCCAAGAAGTCTTGATTTCGCGTTGATGTTCGACGAGGGGCACCGGAGGTGCCCCTCATTCTTTTAGGGCCCGTGCGGCCAGGACTCTCTCTGATGCAATCATTTTTGTTGGCAGTCGATCGTTTCTCGACGCTCGTGGGCAAGACCTTCGCCTGGTGCTCGGTGCTGCTCACCCTCCTCATCAGCTGGGAGGTGTTCTCCCGCTATGTGCTCAACAACCCGCACGCCTGGGTGCTCGACGTGCAGATCATGCTGTACGGCACGCTCTTCATGACCGCTGGCGCCTATACGCTGAGCAAGAACGGCCATGTGCGCGGCGACGTGCTCTATGGTTTCTTCAGGCCGCGCACGCAGGCGATCTTCGACCTGGCCCTCTACATCATCTTCTTCCTTCCCGGCATCGTCGCGTTGACCTGGGCCGGCTGGATCTATGCCGGCGAGTCGCTCGCGATCCGCGAGCAGACCTTCTCGGCCGACCCGCTGCCGCTCTACCCGTTCAAGTACGTGATTCCGCTGGCTGGCGCCACGCTGTTACTGCAGGGCTTCGTCGAGATCGTGCGCTGCGTGCAGTGCATCCAGAACGGCGTGTGGCCGTCGCGCGAGCAGGACGTGGAGGAAGTCGACGTCGCCAAGCTGAAGGAAATGGTCAACGTGCACGACGAGGACATCCAGGCGCTCGACAAGGTGGTCGTCGCCAAGGAGAGCCGCAAATGAAAATCCGCAAGGAACTCTGGTTCGGCCTCAGCTTCATGTTCCTGATCGTCGCCGCCGCGGCGATCATGCTGCTGCGCGTCGAGACCCTCACCAACGGGCACCTCGGCCTGCTGATGCTGTCGCTGGTCGTCGTGGCCATCATGCTGGGCTTTCCCACCGCCTTCACGCTGATGGGCATGGGCATGATCTTCACCTGGTTCGCGTACAACCGGAACACCACGCAGACGCTCGACCTGATGGTGCAGTCCGCCTACAAGACGATGGCGAACGACGTCCTCATCGCGGTGCCGCTGTTCGTCTTCATGGGCTACCTGGTGGAGCGCGCCAACCTGATCGAGACGCTCTTCAAGAGCCTGCACCTCGCCATGGCACGACTGCCCGGCGCGCTGGCGGTGGCCACGCTGGTGACCTGCACCATCTTCGCAACCGCCACCGGCATCGTCGGCGCCGTGGTCACGCTGATGGGCCTGCTGGCGCTGCCCGCGATGCTGCGGGCCGGCTACAGCATTCCACGGCCGCGGGCGCCATCACCGCGGGCGGCTGCCTCGGCATCCTGATTCCGCCGTCGGTGCTGCTGATCGTCTACGGCGCCACGGCCGGCGTGTCGGTGGTCCAGCTCTATGCGGGCGCCTTCTTTCCGGGCGTGATGCTGGCGTCGATGTACGTGGTGTACGTGATCATCGTCGCCAAGCTCAAGCCCGATTGGGCGCCGCCGCTGTCGGCTGCCGACCGTGTCGTTCCGCTGCCGCCGGCGACGCAGCGGATCGTCACGGATCCGGGTTCGCGCGCCTTCACGCAGCTCTTCGCCGCGCTCAAGGGCAAGCGCAATGCAGACGTTCCGGTCGGTCATCTGCTGCGGCAGCTCGCCGTCGTCGTCTTGCCCGGGCTGCTGTTCGCCCTGGTGGTCGTGACCAGCTATCGCGCGGTGACGACGGTGGAGGCAGAGGCCCGCTACGACATCCAGGAGATCGGCGCATCGCGCAGCAGCGCACCGGCAGAGGAATCCGGCGGACTTGCAGAGCCGCCGAGCGAAGGCGGCCTAGCCGAGCCGCCCGGCGGGGGCGGCCTTTCCGAGCCTCCGGGCGTCGGCGCCGTTCAGGAGCCGCCGGTCGCCTCAGCCGCGCCATCGGCCGCACCGCAGGCAGGCGCGGCTTCGGCAGCGGCGCCATCGGATGCGCCCGAAGCTGCGACGACCCGCGCCGCGCCCACCTGGTGGTGGGTCTGCTTTGCGGTCCTGGGCGCACTGG
The DNA here is from genome assembly GCA_037720315.1 of Variovorax sp. Classification (GTDB taxonomy): domain Bacteria; phylum Pseudomonadota; class Gammaproteobacteria; order Burkholderiales; family Burkholderiaceae_C; genus Variovorax. Next base: position 8,810 of record JBBJMS010000083.1, read on the forward strand.
TCACGCTGTTCTATCTGTTCCTGAGCTTCGCGCGGCTCGAGATCTTCAAGATGCTGCTGGCCTCGTTCTTTCCGCTGATGCTGCTGATCATCTCGGTGCTCGGCTCAATCGTTCTCGGTCTCGCGACGCCGACGGAAGCTGCCGCCATGGGCGCGCTGGGCGGCTTCCTGCTGGCCGCGGCCTACCGGCGGCTCACCATGCGCGTGCTGAAGGAATCGGTGTTCCTGACGGCCAAGACATCGGCGATGGTGTGTTGGCTGTTCGTCGGCTCGGCCATCTTCTCGGCCGCCTTCGCCCTCCTGGGCGGGCAGGCGCTGGTCGAGGAATGGGTCCTGAGCATGAATCTCTCGAAGATCCAGTTCCTGGTGCTGAGCCAGGTCATCATCTTCGTGCTGGGCTGGCCGCTCGAATGGACCGAGATCATCGTGATCTTCATGCCGATCTTCATCCCGCTACTCGACAACTTCGGCGTCGACCCGCTGTTCTTCGGCCTGCTGGTCGCGCTGAACCTGCAGACCGCGTTCCTGTCGCCACCGGTCGCGATGGCGGCCTTCTACTTGAAGGGAGTGAGTCCGCCGCATGTGACGCTGAACCAGATCTTTCTGGGCATGCTGCCCTTCATGGGCATCCAGGTGCTCGCGATCGTGATGCTCTACATCTGGCCGGGCATCGGGCTCTGGCTCCCGCAGCTGCTCTACAAGTAGGTCTTTCCCGAAACCATCCGTAAGCCATCCGCTGGATGGTGTTAGGATGGCGCCATGCAATCTGCCGTCACCCCCGTCGTCCAGCGGCCTCGCCTGCCGGACGCCGAGAAGATCACCATCAATCTCGGCTATGTCGACCTCGGCCACACCGACCTGCTGGTCGCCGAGGGCTTCTACGCCAATCGAACCGATCTCATCCGTACCGCCATCCGCAACCAGCTCGCGGTTCACGGCGATGTGCTGAAGCAGTTCGTCGCCCGCAAGACGCTGGTGCTGGGGCTCCAGCATTTCAGCGCGGCCGACCTCGAGGCCGCGCGCCGGGCCGGCGAACAGCTCGAGATCAAGGTGCTCGGCCTCGCCAGCATCGCGGCGGAGTGACGCCCGAGCTGGCGCTCGAAACCATCCGATCGATCACGGTGCTCGGCGCGCTGCATGCCAGCCCGGCGGTCAAGGCCGCGCTGGCCGACCGACTCCACTAAGCGCCGCACGGCGCCATTCCTTTTTACGTTCAAGGCCCTCATGAACCCCCTTTTTCAACGCCTGATGCATCAGGCCAGCCGCATGACCCGCGGCGGCGATCTGCAGGAAGCAACGCGCGCCATCCAGCGCGCGCTCGGCAGTGTGGCACCGCCGGCGGCGGCGGCCGCCAATGACGACGCGCTGGTGGTGGACGTACCGTCGCGCGTGGTCGAGACATCGCCGAACGACGGCGAGCAATGGGTCGACGGCGTCTTCGCCCACCGGAGCCGCTCGGTCGCCTACAAGCTCTTCGTGCCGGCCAAGGGCGCCGGCACTCCGCGCCCGCTGCTCCTGATGCTGCACGGCTGCACGCAGAACCCGGACGACTTCGCCGCCGGCACGCAAATGAACCGGCTCGCGCGTGACAGCGGCTGCATCGTGCTCTATCCGGCGCAGACGCAGCATGCGAATTCGTCGAAATGCTGGAACTGGTTCAAGTCTCAGCACCAAGGGCGCGAGCGCGGCGAGCCGGCGTTGCTGGCGGCGCTCACCCGCTCGGTGATGAGCACGCAGTCGGTCGATCCGGCGCGGGTCTACGTGGCGGGCCTGTCGGCCGGCGGCGCGATGGCCGACATCCTCGGGCGCACGCATCCCGATCTGTTCGCAGCCGTCGGCGTGCACTCTGGCCTGGCGAGCGGTGCGGCGAACGACCTGATGTCGGCCTTGTCGGCAATGAAGAGCGGGGCTGCCGGCGCGACAGCGCCCGGCTCGGCCGTGCCGACCATCGTCTTCCACGGCGATACAGACACCACGGTCAACCCGCGCAACGGCGAGCAGGTGACCGCGGCCGCGCTGGCCGGCCACGCCGGCAACCCGGCCGCGACGAGCGAATCCACCGGCCTGTCGGCAGCGGGCCGCCGTTTCACCCGCCGCGAATACAGCGACGGCCAAGGCAAGCCAGCCGTCGAGCACTGGCTGCTGCATGGCGCCGGCCATGCCTGGGCCGGCGGCAGCGCGAAGGGCTCGTACACCGATCCGGCCGGCCCGGACGCGAGTGCCGAGATGCTGCGCTTCTTCCTCGCCCATCCGAAGGGCGCTACCGCCGGCGCACCGGCCTGAGCCTCGCGCGGACGCGCCTGCGGCCGGCTACAGTCGGCCGCAAGGAGCATCCATGCGCACATTCGACTTCGATCTCTTCGTCATCGGCGGCGGCAGCGGCGGCGTGCGCGCCGCACGCATGTCGGCCCGGGTGGCGCTGGCCGAATGCGCCGAGCTGGGCGGCACCTGCGTCAACGTCGGCTGCATTCCCAAGAAGCTCTACAGCTATGCGGCCGGCTATGCCGAATCGTTCGCCGAGGCGGCCGGTTTCGGATGGAAGGTCGGAGAGGCTCCACGCTTCGACTGGGACCGGCTCAAGGCCAACCGGCGGCGCGAGATCACGCGGCTCAACGGCATCTACCGCAGCCTGCTCGAAGGCGCCGGCGTCACGCTGGTCCTTGGCTGGGCACAACTGGCCGACGCGCACACGGTGCAGGTCGGCGATAAACGCTACACCGCGCGCCATGTGCTGGTCGCGACCGGCGGCATGCCTTACGTGCCCGATGTGTCCGGGCGCGAGCATGTGGTGGTGTCGGACGCGATGTTCGACCTCGACCCCTTTCCCAAGCGGCTGCTGGTGGTGGGCGGCGGCTACATCGCCTGCGAACTCGCCTCGATCTTCAACGGCCTGGGCGCCAAGGTCACCCTGTTGCAGCGCACCGCGCATCTGCTGAACGGCTTCGACGAAGACGTGCGCCAGTTCCTTGCCAAGGAGATGACCCGCTCGGGCATCGACATCCGCTTCAACTGCGAGATCGACATGATCAAGCGGCAGGACGACGGCCTCTGCGCCATGCTGTCGCGCGGCCAGCGCATCGAGGCCGACACCGTGCTCTACGCCACCGGCCGGATGCCGAACACGCAGGGCCTCGGCCTCGAAGCCGCCGGCGTCGCGCTCGACGAGCGCGGCGGCGTGCTGGTCGATGCGGACTACCGCAGCTCGGTGCCTTCGGTCTACGCCGTGGGCGACGTGTCCACGCGCCAGCAGCTCACGCCGGTGGCACTGGCCGAGGCCATGGTGGTGGTCGACGCACTGTTCGGCAAAGGCCGCAGGAAGCTCGACTACGAATACACGCCGACGGCGGTGTTCACCCATCCGAACATCGGCACCTGCGGCTTCACCGAGGCCGAAGCGCGCATGAAGTTCGGCCGCATCCGCATCTTCAGCAGCGAGTTCAAGGCACTGCGCCACACGCTCTCCGAAAGCCACGAGCGCACCTTCATGAAGCTGGTGGTCGACGAGGCCAGCGACCGCGTGGTCGGCCTGCACATGGTCGGCGCCGATGCGGGCGAAATTGTGCAGGGCTTCGCAGTCGCGATGCGCGCCGGCGCGACCAAGGCGCTGTTCGACAGCACCATCGGCATCCATCCGACGATGGCCGAGGAGTTCGTGACGATGCGCGAACCCATGCCCGACTAGCTAGCCGCACAATTCTCTTCATGCCCTACATGCCCGCATTCATTGCACCGGCCCGTTTCACCGATGCAGCCGCAGCGCTCGCCCAGGTGCGGCTCATCTACGACAGCGGCCTGCAGCACCTGCGCGAGGCGATGCTGCGGTTTGTGGCCGGAGACAGCCTGCCGGGCCGTGTGCGTGCCTGCTACCCCTTCGTGCGGGTACACACCCACACCGTCTCCCGCCTGACGCCGCCGGCGAACATGGGCCTGAGCTACGGCTTCGTGGCGGGGCCCGGACGCTACGAGACCACGCTGACACGGCCCGACCTTTTCCACCGCTACTACCGCGAACAGTTCCGGCTGCTGCTCGAAAACCACCAGGTCGAACTCGAGATCGGCACCAGCACCCAGCCCATCCCGATCCACTTTTCCTTCGCCGAGAACGAGCACATCGAGGGCACCATGGCGGTCGAGCGGCAGGCGCTGATGCGCGACGTCTTCGACCTGCCGGACCTCGGCGCGATGGACGACGGCATCGCCAACGGCACCTTCGAGGCGCAGCCCGGCGAGGCGCAGCCGCTCGCGCTCTTCACCGCGGCGCGGGTCGACTATTCGCTGCACCGCCTGCGGCACTACACCGGCACGACGCCGGCGTGGTTCCAGAACTTCGTGCTCTTCACCAATTACCAGTTCTACATCGACGAGTTCGTGCGGCTCGGGCACGAGGCCATGACCGACGAGAACAGCGGCTACATCGCCTTCATCGAGCCGGGCAACGTGGTCACGCGGCGCCGCGGACTGGCTGCCGGTTCTAGCGACACCTTCGCCAGCATGCTCGACGGCACGCAGGGCACCCCGCCGGGGCGCTTGCCGCAAATGCCGGCCTATCACCTGGTGCGCGAGGACCGCAGCGGCATCACCATGGTCAACATCGGCGTCGGCCCGGCGAATGCCAAGACCATCACCGATCATGTGGCCGTGCTGCGGCCGCACGCATGGATGATGCTCGGCCATTGCGCCGGCCTGCGGCAGGGGCAGCAACTCGGCGACTACGTGCTGGCGCATGCCTATGTGCGCGAGGACCATGTGCTCGACGAGGAACTGCCGCTGTGGGTACCGATTCCGGCGCTGTCGGAGATCCAGCTGGCGCTCGAGAAGGCGGTGGCCGACGTGACCGGCATGCAGGGCACGCAGCTCAAGAAGATCATGCGCACCGGCACCGTGGCGAGCACCGACAACCGCAACTGGGAGCTGCTGCCCGGCAACCAACCGCAGCGCCGCTTCAGCCAGAGCCGGGCGGTCGCGCTCGACATGGAAAGCGCCACCATCGCGGCCAACGGCTTCCGCTTCCGCGTGCCCTACGGCACGCTCCTGTGCGTGAGCGACAAGCCCCTGCACGGCGAGATCAAGCTGCCCGGCATGGCCAATCAGTTCTACCGCGAGCGGGTCGAGCAGCACCTGCGCATCGGCATGGCGGCCATCGACATCCTGCGCGCCGAAGGATCGAGCCGGCTGCACAGCCGCAAGCTGCGCAGCTTTGCCGAGGTGGCGTTCCAGTGAACGATCAGCACGCGCGCCGCAGGCGCTGAATCAGCCCGTGCAGCTGCGCGTCCCGGTCAGGCTCGTTCGGGCCGGCATGGCCCGGCTCCGGGTAGATGGCGAGTTGCACCACGGCCAGCCGCTCGGCCCGGTGGATGTAGATGCGCTGGCCGCAATGCCACATTGCGAACATGCCGCCGTCGTCGTCGAGCCACCAGCTGAATCCATAACCGGCAAGCCGCAGGGACTGGCGGTGCGCGGCCTGCGGATCGTCGGGCAGGGTGAACGAGCGGGTGCTCGGGCGGCGTCGACCCAGCCGGGAGCAAGCACGCGCCGGCCGTCGACCACGCCGTCTTCCAGGACGAACTGCGCGAAGCGGCCGATGTCGCGCAAGGATAGATTGATCCGCTATGCAGCTAGATGTCTCGACCCGGCAACTGCGCGGTTTCATCGCCCCGGCCGACTGCCGCAACTTCACCCGAGCCGCGGCGCA
>JBBJMS010000240.1:0-3697 GCA_037720315.1 Variovorax sp.
AAGCCAGAGCACTGGGACAAGGGCGTCGGCGTGGCCTTGTGGGACGCCGCACGCGATGGCCTCGAGGAAGAAGGCTGCACGCTGGTCACCATCTGGGTGCCTTTGCGCAACGACCGGGCAATGCGCTTTCATGAACTCGCCGGCTTCAAGCGCGAAATGAAAACCGCCAAGACCACGTCGATCGGCGGCGTGAAGATCGAAGAAATCCGCCTCAAGCGCACTGTCTGACAGGAACCGCATGGCCACCAGTCTGCTTCTGCTGCTCGACGACATCGCCACGGTGCTGGACGATGTCTCCATCCTCACCAAAGTCGCGGCCAAGAAGACTGCCGGCGTGCTGGGGGACGACCTGGCGCTCAATGCGCAGCAGGTTTCCGGCGTCAAGGCAGAGCGCGAAATTCCCGTCGTCTGGGCGGTCTGCAAGGGCTCTTTCATCAACAAGGCGATCCTGGTGCCCGCGGCGCTCGCCATCGGTACCTGGCTGCCCTGGCTGGTGACGCCGCTCCTGATGATCGGCGGCGCCTTTCTGTGCTTCGAAGGCTGCGAAAAGCTCGCCCACCGGTTCCTGCACAAGGACGAACACACGGCCGACACGGCGCGCCACGAGAAGGCGGTCGCCGACCCGGCGGTCGACGTGGTCGCGATCGAGAAGGACAAGATCAAGGGCGCGGTGCGCACCGACTTCATCCTTTCCGCGGAAATCATCGCGATCACCCTGGGCACCGTGCAGGGGCAGCCCTTCGTCACCCAGCTCACCGTGCTGGTCGGCATCGCGCTTTTCATGACGATCGGCGTCTACGGCCTGGTCGCCGGCATCGTGAAGCTCGACGACGCGGGGCTCTACCTGAGCCAGCGCGAAGGTGCCGGAACGCGGGCTTTCGGTCGCGGCATCCTGGCGGCGGCGCCCTGGCTCATGAAGGCGCTGTCGATCGCCGGCACCGCCGCCATGTTCCTGGTCGGCGGCGGCATCCTGGTGCACGGCGTGCCGGCCTTCGGCCACGCGGTGGAGGCATGGGCCACGGCTGCGGGTGCACTGGTCGGTGGACTCGGCTCGATGGCGGTCAACGCCGGCGTCGGGCTGGTGGCCGGCGGCATCGTCCTGGCGGTTGTCGAACTGACGAAGAAGCTGCTCAAGAAGAAGGGTTGACCTGCGGTCCGCCCGCGGCAATGCGCCTTGCGATGGCATCGACGCCGCCGTCCGACAGATCGTCGACAGCCAGCAACTCCCGCCGGTCCCACTGGGCGAAGTGACTCGACTGCGACCGCCTGTAAGCCGGGTCGTAGTGCAGCGCGGTCAACTCGGCAAACAGCGCCGGCAGGTTGCGCTCGGCGGCCCAGTGCTGCCAGCGGCCGATCACCGCCTTGCCGTGCAGTTCCGTCAGCATCGCGAGCTGGCCGGCCAGTGCTTCAGGCTCATCGCCCAGATAAGCGTAGTCGCGCAGCAGGTAGTCGAGGCGCGACTCGGGCGTGGCGTCGATCTCGATGCAGGCACTTGCGCGCATGCGGTCCACCAGCGGCTGCGGAAGGTTCAGCCGCCCGATGCGCCGGCTTTCGCCTTCGACGTACACCGGCCGCATCGGATCGATGCGGTCCAGCAATTCGGCGATGCGGGTTTCGAACGCCGTTTGCGACGGCTGCGGCACGCCGGGCAGGGCGCCGAGCAGCGAGCCCTTGTGGGCGGCGAAGCCTTCGAGGTCCAGCACCTGCTCGCCCAGCGCTTGCAGCGCCAGCAGCACCCGCGTCTTGGCGCTGCCGGTGGCACCGCAGAGCACCCGCAGATCGAGCTGCGGACACACGGCTTCGATCTGCGTGATGACGTGCCGGCGCCAGCTCTTGTAGCCGCCCGAGAGTTGCTGCGCGTCCCAGCCCACCAGGCGCAGCCAGGTCGTCATCGACCCGCTGCGCAGGCCGCCGCGCCAGCAGTAGACGAGCGGCTTCCAGCCGGACGGCCGATCTGCGAACTTCTCGTTGAGGTGGCGCGCGATGTTCGCGGCCACCATGGCGCCGCCGACGCGCCGCGCCTCGAACGCGCCCTGCTGCTTGTAGAGCGTGCCGACGATGCGGCGTTCTTCGTTGTCGAGCACCGGGCAGTTGACGGCGCCGGGAATGTGGTCGATCGCGAACTCGGCTGGCGAACGCGCGTCGATGATGCTGTCGAAGCCGAGGCGGTCGCTCACCCGCACGGGTGCAGGACCTCGCATCACCGGCCTCGGTGCTTCGCGCGCTGAACCAGGTCGACCACCGCCAGCGCGATGCCGAGCGCCAGCGCGAACCACCCGACCACGTAGGCGCCTGCGATGGTTTCGCGCCACGCGGACGACTGCAAAAAGTTCGGCGCGATCAGCACGGCGGCGCCGATGAGGATGCATAGGAGGCCGCGCTCGAGCATGCGCGGCGCCCTGGAGGGTCTGGAAGCCATGCCCGAGTTTACGGGCCGCAGCGCCTTGCGCGCCTCGCCTCGCGCTCGGGCCAAAGACGTAGTTCCTGTTCAATTCTCACGCGGCAGTCTCTCGATTTGCGTGGACTCCTAGAGTCCTTCGAGCAACTTGGGAGCTTCCTCATGTCGATCGAAAACGCATTGCGCAATCTAGCCCGATGGACTGCCGCAGCCACGCTTGTGTCGCTCGGAAGCTGCGGCGGGTCGGGGAGCGACCGCTTCGCTGCGTCGGCGGACGTCTTGGCAGTGTGCAGCACGGCGTTCGATGTGCCGACCGGCAACCTGTCCAAGCTCGCGACCCTGTTCGAGGGCGAACCGCCAGCGCCGGTGGCGCTCTCGCAGTGCGCAGTCGACGCCAGCCGCAACGTGACGATCGGTGAGGGCGGATGCGGTCCGCGCGTGGTCATCGACCGATCGCTGACCGGCACCGAGGCGCTGGGGAAAATCACGATCAAGCCCGACGGAAAGCTCGCGGTGCCGCGCGTCTTCGATGCGCTTGAACTGCACACGGCGGGTATCGCGGTCGAAGGCCTGCTGTCCATCGGCACTGCCGCCTGTCCGGTGGGTTTCGCCAATCCCGCAAGCCGGATCAAGGTCGTGTTCACCGGCGGGCGCGACAGCGCTTCGCTTGCAGGTGTACCGAGCGATGGCTCCGACAAGGGCATCGAGGTTCGCGCGGGCGGCGTTCTGCGCCTGTTCGGCGAAAAGGGCGCGGTGCCGGCGGCCGTGAGCTGGACCCACTTGAGCCGGCCGGCCGGGCCGCCCGAGTACCAGCGCAGCGACCGCGGCATCGGCGCCCCGGTCGAGCCCGGCGGCGAGCGAAGGCTGCACCTCGCCCGCGACATCGCCACCGACAAAGGCGCCTGGACGGCGGGCGACTGGATCGTGGTGGCCACGTCGAGCTTCAGTCCCTTCGAGTCGGAGTTCGTGCAGATCGAGTCGGTCACGGCGGACGGCGTCGGGGGCAGCGACATCACGCTGGTGCAGCCGCTGCGGCACTATCACTTCGGCGGCGCCGACCCGGGCCTGCCGTCCGAGGCGAACTACGGCGCGGGTCGCGAAACGAATTTCGGCGTCGACGAGCGCAGCGAGGTGGGGCTCATCAGCCGCAGCATTGTGCTGACCGCGCAGACGCCCGAGCCATCGACGTCGCCCGGCGATCCGGACCTGCATTGGGGCGGAGAAATCCGCATCCTGCCCGGCTTTGCGGAGGCCGCGATACAGGGCGTCGAGCTCGAGAAGTTCGGCAAGGAGCGGCTT
>JBBJMS010000084.1:0-14308 GCA_037720315.1 Variovorax sp.
CCAGTGCCTTTTCGCCACGGGCCTCTTCCAGGTCGACACCAGCAACGGGGCCCCGATCGGCAGACGACGCCTGCGCCCCGGGCTGCGTCGCCCAACGCTGGAATTCGAAGCCTCGACGAAAACCCATTCGGCAGTACACGGCCTCGCCCGCTGGCGTGGCATCGAGCAAAGGGAGCAGGCCGTCGGCCTGCAGCTGCTGCACGCAGTCCTGCAGCAGCCGCTTGGCTAGGCCGCGATGCTGCCATGCGGTGGCCACCAGCACCATCGAGATCCAAGCCATGCCACCCGCATAGGGCAGGGTCGCGGCGCTGGCGACCAGTTCGCTGCGCGCCGTGCGCCAACCGATGGCGCGGCCTTGCGTGGTGAAGAGTTGCCAGTCGTCGGCCGTCTGGTTCCAGCCGGCGGCGTTGGACAACGCTACGCCCGCCAATACATCGGCCGATGCCAGCTGCACCGGGGTCAATCCGTCGATGGCGGGCATCAGCTCAGAAAGCACCATCCCGCACCTCGAACTTGGTCGGCTTGTTGAAGCTCAGGCCCTCGTTCTTCACCCAGTCGGCGACCCAGTCGAGCATCGCGCCCAAGGGCACCATGGGGTAACCGAACAAGCGGCTGGACAGCGTGGTATCGGACAGCAGCGCGTTCGGCGCCTCTTGCCCGGCGAGCTTGGGCTCCACCCCGAAGCGGCGGGCGAATTCGGTTGCCAGCCAGCGCACCGGAATGGTCTCGGGCCCGGTGCAGTTGATGGGCGTTGGCGGCACGGTGCAGTGGCGCAGGCTGCGCAGCACCTGCGCGTTGGCGTCGCCCTGCCAGATCACGTTGACGTAGCCCATGGCCAGGTCGATGGTGTCGCCGCGATGCACCTTCGAGGCGATGTCTGCCAACACGCCGTAACGCATGTCGATGGCGTAGTTGAGCCTGAACAGTCGGCCGGGCGTGCCGTGCTGCGCGCCGAAGTATTCGAACATCCGCTCGCGGCCGATGCACGACTGTGCGTACTCGCCCAGGGGTGCGGGTGACGTCGACTCGCTGGCACCCTGGCGACCCACCGGGGTCAGCGGATAGATGTTGCCGGTGGAAAAGCTAACGATGCGCGCGTCGCGGAAGATGTCGGCCACCAGCGCAGGCACGTGGGTGTTCATGGCCCAGGTCAGCGGCTGGTTGCTGGAGGCGCCGAACTTGTGGCCCGCCGCGAAGATGATGTTGGGTACGCGGGGCAGAGCCTCCAGCCCGGCGCGGTCGAGCAGGTCGCAGGTGATGGTCTCGATGCCCCAGCCCTCCAGCCGTTCACGCACGCCCGCTTCGCTGAAGCGCGCCACGCCGACCCGCTTGCCGGGCGCCGCGTTGGCCAGGCGCCGCCGGGCCCATCGCCAGCCACGCCGAGGATCATGAGATCGCCCTCGACCTGCGCCAGATCGTCGATCAGCGCCTGGGTCGGCCGCGCCAGGAAGTCGTCCAGCGCATCCTGGGATGCGAAGCCGGCGGGCAGTTGCGTGGGGTCCAGCAGAGGCACGACATCGGCCGCAGGGGCACGCTGCGCAGTGGGAGTCGACATCGCTTGAGCTCCTGAAGTGAGGTGTTCCGGAAGCGACTTTATGGACCATCGACAGGGCTGTCAACCATTTGGTTGAACGGGTCCGAAATATCTGCGCGCGAGCACCCACGCAGGATTCTCAGACGCGCAAGCCGGCCATGGCAAAGGCCACGACGTGCCGCCGATAGGCGGCCACCGCTTGCGCCTTTCCAAGGTCTCGGCCGAAGATGGACGACAGCGTGAGGTTGTTGGAAAAGAAGAAGTACGACATGCCCGCCACCGACACATAGACCTCGACCGGATCCAGGCCACGCCGAAACAGCTGGACCGCGATGCCCCGCTTCAAGGTCTGGGCGATGAGGTCGATCAACGGCGAGTTGGTATCACGCAGCGCATTGGAACCACGAACGTGCGGTGCGCCGTGCGCATTCTCGTGATTCAGCAGGCGGATGAACTCCGGATGCCGCGCGAGGTAGTCGAAAGAGAAGCCGATCAACGCCTCCATGGCTTCGGCCGGTGCCATGTCGCCCAGATGCAGTTCGCGTTCCAGCGAACGGATCTCGCCGTAGACCACCTCGAGCGCCGTGCGGTAAAGCGCTTCCTTGCTGCCGTAGTAGTAGTAGATGAGTTGCTTGTTGACACCCGCGCGCGTGGCAATCTCATTAACACGCGCGCCAGCCAATCCCTTGGCGGAGAACTCTGCGCGTGCGGCTTCGAGAATGGCGTCGCGCGCGCCTTGTTCCGGTTCGATGGCTTCAGGGACGGAAGGCGCAGCGGCGCGGCGTGACGGCATAGGCGACGGTGAGCGAGGGGGGCGTGAAGGGTCAAAGATTATGGGCGCACCCCGGACATACGTCGCCCCTTCAGGAACGCATCTCTCACGAACCGCAGTCGCTTCGAACGCGTGCCCGGGTGAGAGCCATCCCTTGGTCAAGTTGGGCTCGACTTCCTTACGCTGATTCGATCAGTTCCATTGCCCTGCGCGCATTCGTCGAAAGTGCAAAGGGCTTTGTCATCACATGCATGTGAGGTTCGAGATGACCGTGCCTCAGAACCGCGTTCTCGGCGTAGCCTGTGATGAGGAGCACCTTGAGTTGTGGACGCCGTTCCCATGCCGATCGGTAGGTGGTGAAGAAGGGTTGAAGGCCCGTGCGATCACGTCTGGTGGCATGCCCACTCGCGTGTCGCTCACCCACATGGAGACATACTGATCCGCTGCAATGTCGCCGCTAGTCCACTGAATCCTCGAAATCGGCTGTGCATGCTTCACATTGGAAGCTTGCACAGAATGAAGCTGGCCAAGAAAGAACGCGACAAACTCGAGGCGGTGATCGGTTCTGTCGCGATAACCGCGTGCTGTAGGGTCAGCCGATGAAGTTTGACCGTACCAAGATGATCGAAGCGCTGCGCCGAGTGGTTCGGCGGATGCACTACCCGCTGGAAGTGATGCTGGTTTGCGTGCGGTGGTACGCGGCCTACCCGCTGAGCTTTCGCCAGATCGAGGAGATGATGGCCGAGCGCGGCGTCTTCGTCGATCACTCTACCTTGCACCGCTGGTCGATCAAGATGCTGCCGGGACTGGCAGCCGCCTTCCGTCAGCGAAAGCGAGCAGTTGGCCTGAGTTGGAGGATGGACGAGACCTATGTCAAGGTCGGCGGTCAGTGGAAGTACCTGTACCGAGTGGTCGACTGCGACGGCGATGCGATCGACTTCCTGCTGCGTGCGAAGCGAGATCACGCCGCAGTGCGGGTGACCTGCCCCCTACCGGCGTACCAACCGAATTGAGGAAGTCCGGGTTTGCAAGGTTAATCGATCTGCGTGGTGGTTGAAGGGGATCGAGTTGCATCGCCAGCGCGCTGGCGATGCAACTCGGCGAATCGCGCCGGCGGCATGCGGCCCACGCTGCTGTGCGGCCTGACCTCGTTGTAGTCTTGCCGCCAGATTGCGGTGGCGCTGCGGGCTTGGTTCAGGGTCTCGAACCATTGCTCGTTCAGATGTTCGTCTCGGAACTTGCCGTTGAAGCTCTCGATGTAGCCGTTTTGCATCGGCCTGCCTGGCTCGATCAGGATGTGGCGAATGCCATGGGTATTGGCCCACGCCATGAAGGCCCTGCTCGTGAACTCCGGGCCGTTGTCGGTGCGCACGGCCAGCGGGTAGCCACGGAACAGGGCAGCGCGATCGAGCAACCTGGTCACGTACAGCCCCGAGATGCCCCAGTCCACCGAGATGTCTACACACTCGTGGCTGAAGTCATCGGCCACGGTGAGGAACTTGATGCGTCGCCCGTTGGCCAGACTGTCACTGACGAAGTCCATGCTCCAGACTTCGTTGACATTCCGGGCCAGCTGCAGCGGCACACGCTCGGACGCTGGGCGCCTGACCTTCTTGCGCCGGCGCACGGCCAGGTTCGCCTCGCTGTAAAGCCGGTACACGCGCTTGTGGTTCACGCCGGGAAACTGCGATCGCAGCATGTCATGGATACGCCGGTAGCCGAAGCGCCGACGCGCATGGGCGATCTCCACGATCTTGCCGCTCAAGTCCTTGGTCATCTTGTCGCTCTCGGGTGGGTGGCGATAGCTGTCGCGGGTTAGCCCCACAAGCCTGCACGCGCGCCGCTCGGACAGATCGCACTGCGCGACCATGATCACGATGGCGTCGCGTTTGACCTGTGGGGCTAGCGCTTTACCCCGAACGCGGTGTTGAGGGCGTGGATGTCAAGGTGGGCTTCGGCCAGCAGCTTCTTGAGCTTGCCGTTCTCCGCCTCCAGTTCGCGTAGCCGTTTGGCATGGGCACGTCCATGCCGCCGTACTTGGCGCGCCACTTGTAAAAGGTGGCATCGCTAAAGCCGCCCTTGCGGCACAGCTCCTTGATCGGCAATCCCGATTCAGCCTGCTTGATGAAGCTGATGATCTGCTCTTCGGTGTATCTGCTTTTCCTCATGTCCGCCATTCTCCTGGGTTGGCAGACTTCTCTCGTTTAGGCCGGTACGGCTGGATGGGGGCAGGTCACGGGCATTCTTCGAGCGAGCCATCGACCTGCACGACGTGCCCGAGAAGATCACCATAGACAAGAGCGGCTCCAACACCGCGGCCATCGTGCGCATTCAGGCCGACAGCGGCTTGGGCATCGAGATGCGCCAGTCAAAGTACCTCAACAACAGGCCTACTGATCGGCGTCAGCCTCACCGCCAAGATTTGCACCATCGCGCTATCGCGACAAAACCCGTCCGCGTGCCGGGTTCCCTACCACCGTGGCACCTTTCGGAACGTCGCGGGTTACCACGCTGCCAGCGCCGATTACGGCATCGTCGCCGACCATGACGCCCGGCAGGATGATCGCCCCGCCACCGATCCAGACGTTGCGGCCGATATGGATGGGCCGGCCAAACTCGAGCCCGGCCTCGCGCTCCGCTGCATCCCTTGGGTGGTCCGCGGTGAGAATCTGTACATTGGGGCCGATTTGGGTCTTATCGCCGATGGTGACTTCGACTACATCAAGAATGACGCAACCGAAGTTGACGAACACCCCCGCGCCGATGCGAACGTTGTATCCGTAGTCGCAGTGGAAGGGTGGGCGAATGGTTGAGCCTTCGCCGACGGCGCTGAATCGCTCTGCGAGCAAAGTACGCCGTACATCCGAGGCCATGCCCAGCGACGCGTTGTACCTGACCAGCCAATCGCGCGTGGCCGCGAGGTCGGCCTGAATCTCGTCGTCGCCGGCGTCGTACAGCGCGCCGGCTAGCATTTTCTGTTTTTCGGTGTGTGCCATGGTTGTTGCCTGATCGGCGTGCCGCGTGAATTTTTGATTGTCCCATCGCGCAGTGGGGCATACGCTGCAGGGTGACTGCGCGAGCCTGCAGCGGCACCGCACCCGATCTCTTCATAAAAGCCGGCGACCGAGGGACCTAAAAGTCCAACACGAGCCGGAGCGACCGCGTGCGCGAGCATCAGTAGGAACCTGATCGTTAGCCGCATTCATGAGGGGTCAGGTAGAGGTCCTGATGGCCTATCGCCGTCGAGCATAAATAGCATGCTTAACCAATATTTAACATAATTCATCTTGTACCAGACCAGCAGTAATGGGCTATTTGCCGCTGTCGACCTATGGCGAATAGAATACAGAAATCTGTACTTGCGACCCTTCTTCTCCATGAAAACGACGCTCAACCTCAACGACACGTTGCTGACCGAAGCCAAGGCGCTGGCGGTACAGCAGCGTACGAGTCTTACGCGCTTGATTGAGGAGGGGCTTCAATTGCGCCTGCGCACGCGCCCGGCTGAAAAGAGATCAATGCGCCTTCCGGTCTATCGGGGCAAGGGCGGCTTGACCGCGGGGCTCGACGGATTGAGCAACAGGGCGATGATGGACGCCGCTGACAGTGACGCCCGACGTTAACGTCCTGGTCGCTGCATCGCGCAGCGACCATCCGCATCATTCAGCGGCACTCGGCTGGCTGGAGCAAGCCGTCGCCGGTGCAACTCAAGGAAGAACGCTGAAGCTGCAGCCCATGGTAATAGCTAGCTTCCTTCGGCTCGTGACGCATCCGAAGGTATTCGTTAACCCGACACCGACTCCCGAAGCCGTGCGCTTCGTGGAAGCACTGTTGGCCGCCACGGGCGTGGAGCAAGCAATGCTGGGCGCCGAGTGGATCGTGCTTCGCAAACTGTGCGCTGACAAGGCACTTGCCGCCAACGACATACCCGATGCTTGGTTGGCTGCTGCGGTCATCCAACAAGGCGAGCACTTGGTCACTTTCGATGGCGACTTCAGACGTCTGCTGACGAAGGCGCAGTTCACACGCCTTGCGGCGTAGTAGCGGCGCTGATTTACTCTTGTATGTCGCAAGACGGCAAGGAGGTCCAGCACGTGTGTGAGCAACTTCGCGTCGAGGCTCTAAGCGTTGCACCAGAATACAACAACCAGCTTGCATTTAACATAAGAAAGATTGTATTGCCAACGCGGCGCTTCAGGACGCGACTTGTAGTTGTCGTTGTCGACCGGAGGATCAACTAACAGCGCGGCCAGCCGCTCACGATTCACGCTTGAAGTACTCGACGAGCGCATCGATAAACACCCGCACCTTCGCCGACAGACTGCGATGGCTGGGATACAGCGCGTGCGCTTCGACAGAGCCGCTCTTGTATTGCGGCAGCACGCGAACCAGTGAACCCTCTGCGATGGCGGCCGCAGCGTGAAAGTCGGGAATCAGGCCGATACCCGCTCCGGCGAGCAGCATGGTCTTGACCACGTCGGGCTCGGGCACGACCGTGCCGGGTTCGATCTCGACGTCCCGTACCGCCCCAGACGCGCTGCGGAAAGGCCATGTCTCTCGTCGGTCGCTGTGGGCGATGACGTTGTGCGCGGTGAGGTCGGCCGGTTTGGCGATGGGGCTGCTGCGCGCGAGGTAGCTTGGGCTCGCGCAGGGCCACAGGGCAAACGAGGTCAGCCGCCGGGCAATCAGGCCCGAATCAGGGAGCGGGCCAATGCGGATGGCGATGTCGTAGCCGTCGGTCAGCAAATCGATGACGCGGTTGTCGATGGTCAACACGACACGGACCTCCGGGTAGCGGTTGAGAAATGCCGGCAGCATGTGCGCCAGCGGTCCGGCGGCGAAAGTGAAAGGCACGCTGATCCGCAGGTCGCCACGCGGCAGGCCGATAAAGCCGCCGATCGCGTTCTCCGCCTCGCCGATGTCATCGAGGATCCGCCGCGCATGGCGCTGTAGGAGCAAGCCGGCGTCGGTCAACTTCAGATGCCGGGTAGACCGCTCGATCAGCACGGCACCTACGTCTGCCTCCAGCCGGGCCAGCGACCGGCTGACCGATGACTTCGGGCTTTGGAGCGACCGGGCGGCGCCCGAAATGCTGCCGAGGTCGGCGATGCGGGCGAAATCGCGGAGGTTGATGAAATCGATCATGTCGAATCGTTCCACGTTGGGAACACCCTGTCCAGTAATTAGGGACTAGTCATTTTCTTTGGAACAATTAATCTTCAGTTACCCAACCAACCAAGGATTTTGATCATGACCCAGAAAATTCTCTTAGTCGGCGCAACCGGCATGTTCGGCAGCCATATCGCCCGCCATCTGCTCGACCGACCCGATGCCCGACTGCGGCTGCTGCTTCGCTCCGGAGACCGCGCCAGCAAGATAGACGCACTCAAGCCGCTGCTCAAACGTGGCGCAGAAGTGGTCGAAGGCGACCTCGCCGATCACGCATCGCTGGACCGTGCCACCCAGGGCGTCGACGTGATCGTGTCGGCCGTTCAGGGCGGTCCGGACGTCATGATCGACGGTCAGGTCGCGTTGGCCGAGGCTGGCAAGCGAAATGGCGTGCGCCGGATCCTGCCATCCGATTACGCGGTGGATCTCTTCAAGGCAACGCCCGGCGAGCACAGCATGTTCGACATGCGCGCTCAGGCAGACGCACGCATCAAGACCATCGGCCTGGAGCAGGTCAACGTGCTGCAGGGTGCTTTCATGAACATGTTCATGCCGGGCGCCGGTGCCGTCGACTTGGACAAGGGCACGATCGGCTTCTTCGGTGACGGCAACCAAATCGTCGAGTTGACCAGCGTCGAGGACACCGCCCGAATGGTCGCCCGGGTGGCACTCGATCGCGACGTGAAGCCGGGCAAGTTCGCCTTCGCGGGCGACCGCATCACCTTCCGCCAAGCCGGTGAAATCGTCGCCGCCCGGACGGGGCGTCCGCTCAAGCCCGTCTCGTTCGGCTCGGAAGCGGACCTGCGCGCAGCGATGGCAGCCGCCGATCCGCAGAAGAAAGTGATGCTGGCCTATCTGCTCTACATGACCAACGGGCAGACCGCGCTGACCGACCTGCAGAACGCCCGCTATCCCGACATGCGCTTCGAAAGCTTCGCCGATTTCGCCGCGCGCAGCCTGCCTGTGGCCGTCGCTGCCTGAGGGGCCATCTCCAGTGACCAGCGTCCCGGCGTGCCGGGACGCACCACCAACTCAGAAGGAATGAAAATGACTGATAGACCCAAATTCCCGCCGACCACTGAGATCACCCCCGACTTGCCGGCCGTCCCGGGCTCCATGCCCTTCATCCAAAACGTCGACACCGCGCCCGCCTATTGGTGGCTCGACATCTTGTGGGTCATCCTGGTCAGCGGGGAGGACACCGGCGGGCGCTACTCGCTGATGCACGAGACGCTGCCACAGGGATCCGGCGCTCCGCCGCACAAACACACTTGGTCGGACGAGCATTTCTACCTCCTCGAAGGAGAAATCACGTTCCTGGTCGGCGACGACATCCGCGTCGGGCGCAAGGGCGATTTCGTGTTCGTGCCGCGCAATACACGCCACGCTTTTCGTGTCGACAGCGAAACCGCCGTGTTCCTGAACGGCTACACGCCCGCCGGGCTCGAGTTGGCCGTGGCCGAACTGGCGATGCCTGCGCCCACGCGAACGATACCGCCCAAGGGCGCCACCCCGCCGCCGGCCATGACGCCGGAGTTGATGCGCCGCTACGGCATGGACAACGTGCCGGGCCCCAATCCGCTCGCGCCTGCTAGCTCGACGTGAAAACCCTGTGATATCAAACACCTCGGAAGGATTGACCGTGAATCGACCTGAGATCATTCTGGTTGGTGCCTCCGGCGACCTCGGCGGTCGCATCCTGAAGGCGCTGGTGGCGCGTGGCGCCTCGGTGCGGGCGCTGGTTCGCGTCAGCGCCTCTCAACAGGATAAAGATCGGCTGGCCAGGTTGGGTGCCCGGGTCATCCCTGCGGACGAGACGAACGTCGATTCTCTGGCGCCCTCATTGGCAGGAGCGGATTGCGTGGTTTCTGCACTGAACGGGCTGCACGAGGTAATCGTGGACCGGCAACGCGTGTTGCTCGACGCCGCAGTGAAGGCAAGGGTGCCACGTTTCATCTCGTCCGATTATTCGGCTGACTTCACCAAGACCAGGCCAGGCGACAACCGCAACTTCGATTTGCGCCGCGAGTTCATGGCTATAGCCGACCAGGCGCCGATCAGGGTGACATCCATTCTCAACGGCGCGTTTCTGGACATGCTCGGCGCTGAAATGCCGATCATTCAATCGGGTATTCGCCGCGTGCTGTATTGGGGCGATGCTGGCCAGTTGCTGGACTTCACGACCAAGGACAACGTCGCTTCGTACGTCGCTGCCGCGGCATTGGACGACACCACGCCACGCATCCTTCGCATCGCAGGCGACAGCGTCAGCGCACGCACGATTGCTCAGGCCATGAGCGCTGTCGCCGGCAAGCGGTTTCGCACCCTGCGCGCTGGGGGCATCGTCTCGCTCGGTCTCTTAATCCGTGTGGCGAAGCTCGTCGCGCCGCAACCGCGCGCCGCATTCCCCCCTTGGCAAGGCATGCGGTACATGCGGGACATGTTCAGCGGCCGGGGCAAGCTCGATCCGCTCGACAACGATCGCTACCCCGACATCCGCTGGACCTCGGTTGGCGAGCACCTGGCTCCCACGAATTGGCGTCGAGTCACCCCGTAACCATTCCCCTGGAAAGGCAATCGCGTGGCAACCCCTAATCTGCAAAGCCTGTCGCGGGCGGTCGCCATCGTGACGGGGGCGAGTTCAGGCATCGGCTTTGCGGTCGCTCGGCGCCTGGCTGCCGATGGCGCGGCGGTCGTCGTGAACTTCCACTCTCGTCCCGCGCCAGCGTACGCTTTGGTCAACGAGATTTGCAGGAGCGGCGGCCGTGCCATTGCGGTCGGCGCCGACGTGAGCGACGAGGCCGATGTGACGCGGGTTTTTGCCGAGACCATCGACGCATTTGGTCGCATCGATGTGCTGGTCGCCAATTCGGGTGTGCAGAAAGACAGCCCGGTGGCCGACATGACCCTGGACGATTGGCGCGCCGTCATCGACCTGGATCTGACAGGACAGTTCCTGTGTTGCCGTGAGGCGATCCGTCACTTCCGCAAACAGGATGCCAGCGGCCGGCCCTTTCGTGCTGCGGGCGCCATCGTGTCGATGAGTTCCGTGCATGACGTCATTCCCTGGGCCGGGCATGTCAACTACGCCGCCTCCAAGGGCGGCGCGTCAATGATGATGCGCACCATTGCGCAGGAAGTGGCGGGCGATCGCATCCGCGTGAATGCGGTCTCGCCCGGCGCGATCAGAACCCCTCACTCGGGCGGCGTGGGACAGCGATGCCGCGCTCCAACAGTTGCTTCGCGTCATTCCTTACGGCCGTATCGGCGAGCCGGAAGACGTCGCTGCCACCGTTTCGTGGCTGGCATCGGATGCGGCCGATTACGTGACCGGCACGACGCTCTACGTGGATGGCGGCATGACGCTTTACCCGGAGTTTCGCAACCATGGCTGAAAAATCGAATCCAGTGCCGGGCCGCACCATCGGCGAACACGGCGTGATTGGCGATCTCGATACGGCCGCCCTGGTTGCCACCGACGGCACCATCGATTTCATGTGCTGGCCGCACCTGGACAGCCCGTCCATGTTCGCAGCCTTGCTCGATCCTGATGCAGGCGGCGAGTTTGTACTAACGCCGAACTTGATCGGAGCGCGAGCCGTGCAACTGTATGTGCCGGACACCAATATTCTGACGACCTCGTGGCTGGGCCGGGACGGCAGCGCCGAAATCACCGACCTTATGACGCATCCCGACAGTGACGTTGCCGGGCCTCGAGCGCTGATTCGGCGCGTGAAGGCGACACGCGGACGCGTGCAATTCGCGCTGCGCTGCCGCCCGCGTTTCGATTACGCGCGAATCGTGCCGACCGTCCACACCACGGACCAAGGCGTGATTTTCAGGAACGGCGATGAGGGGATGATCCGCCTGACGGGTTCGGTAGCTCTGGTTCCGGGCGATGCCGAAGCCACGGCGACCTTTGATCTTGCCGTCGGCGAGGAAGCCTTTTTCGTGCTTTCAGACCCCAAGGCGGCTGCGCTGGATGCTGCCGGGGTGGCCTGCACCATCATGCAAACAAGGAAGGCGTGGCAGCGCTGGTCAAGCCGGTCCACGTACCGCGGCCGCTGGCGGGAGGAAGTCATGCGGTCGGCGCTCGCCTTGAAGCTACTGACGTCGCGCCGCTACGGCTCCATCGCTGCCGCTGCCACCTTTGGCTTGCCCGAAGCAACCGGAGCGGGCCGGAACTGGAATTACCGCGCTACCTGGATTCGTGATGCTTCGTTCACCGTCTATGCCTTCATGCGGCTCGGCTATGTCGAGGAAGCGGAGAACTTTCGCGCCTGGATGGGCACCGGGGGCGTCGGGGAGAGTCAGGCGAGCACGCTGCGCATCATGTATGCACTCGACGGTAGCCAAGCGGCGGATGAGGTCGATCTCGGGCATCTGGCCGGTTACGGAGGGTCCAAGCCCGTCCGAGTGGGAAACGCTGCCAATCGACAGTCCCAACTCGATATCTATGGCGAATTGATGGACAGCGCCTATCTGTCCAACAAATATGGCTCCGCCGCCAGCCACGAGGGCTGGCAGCACGTGCGGGCCATGGTTCGGCATGTCGAAAGCCACTGGCGTGAAGCCGATGCCGGCATATGGGAGCTTCGCGGTCCGGGGCGGCACCTCACCCATTCGCGGCTGATGTGCTGGGTGGCCATCGACCGCGCGATCCGGCTCGCCAACAAACGATCCCTTCCGGCCCCGCTTGCAGACTGGACCGCACTGCGCGATCAGATCGCCGAGAACATCTGGGCTAATTGTCGCCATCCCGAACACGGCTATTTTGTTCAGGAGCAAGGCGGCAAAGAGCTCGACGCCGCGCTGCTCATGATGCCGCTAGTTCGCTTTGTGTCAGCGACTGACCCGGTCTGGCTGGCTACGCTCGATGCCATTGGCCACGCACTGGTGGACGACGCCATGGTCTACCGGTATCGCAACGCCGATGGCCTCGAAGGAGGCGAAGGGGCGTTCACGACCTGCACCTTCTGGTATGTCGAGTGCCTCGCCCGTGCCGGCCGTATGGACGAAGCCCAACAGGCGATGGCGAAGGGGCTGGCCTATGCCAACCACCTCGGGCTGTTCTCGGAGGAGCTCGACATATGCGCTCGCCCGCTGGGTAACACCCCGCAGGCGCTGACTCATTTGTCGTTCATCAGCGCCGCGCACTTTCTGAATCGCCGGCTCGACCATTCAGGTGACCGGCAGTGGCAGCCTTAGGGATGAAGGCCTGTCGAATCGACGTAACGGGCTGGCCACCCCATCTTGAACACGAGCCTGACGTGGGCAACGATCCTGTCCACGAAGGAATAGATGGACATGATGGCAAACGGTCAAGAGGTGCGACAGCGCCGGTACAGTGAAGCGCTCAAGCAGCAGGTGATGCGCGAATGCGATGAGCCAAGCGCGTCGGTGGCCAAGGTCGCGATGGCCCACGGCATCAATGCCAACGTGGTGCACAGCTGGCGCAAGAGGGCACGACAAGTGTTGACGATGCCCGTTGCTGCCGGGTCACGACAGCCGACGTTCGTGCCCATGATGTTGCCGCCAGCGGCGGTGACCACGACACAGCTTCAGGTGCAGATCAAGCGCGGTGCCTTGGTGATCAGTGTGGACTGGCCACTGGAGGCGGCAGCGCAGCTGGGCATCTGGACGCGCGAGTTGCTGAAGTGATCCGCATCGACGCGGTGTGGCTGGCGGTCGAACCCGTCGACATGCGCGCCGGTGCCGAACGGCTGTTGGCGAGCGTGGTGAACGTCTTCGGCGCGGCACAGGCCCATCACGGGTATCTCTTCGCCAACGCACGTGCCAACCGAATCAAGCTGCTCGTGCATGACGGCTTCGGCGTCTGGTGTGCGGCACGGCGGCTGAACGTCGGCGGCTTCGAGTGGCCGCAAGCAGTTCCTGCGGGTGCTGCGCCCCTCACGCTGACGCGTGAGCAGTTCGACGCGCTGGTGCTGGGCCTTCCTTGGCAGCGCCTGGAGCAGATGCAGCGCATCACGCGACTGAGCAGCGCTGCGCTGCGCTGGCGGCGATGCCGATGCCGATCAATCGGCAGATGCCCTGTGGCTGGCGGGCGCTGCGCTCGGCGAAATTGCTGCATGCTGGATTTGCATGCACTCAAAGCCCAGGACCTGCGCAGCCTGAGCCCTGAGGCGATGGCCCGGGCGGCCGAGCAGATGCTTGCGCAACTCCTCGCGCAGAGCCAGCAGATCGCGCAGCAGGCATACGAGATCAAGTTCAAGGACGCCAAGCTCGAGAAGGTCATGTTCGAGCTGGCGCGCCTGAAGGCGTGGAAGTTCGGCGCGAAGACCGAAGCCATGAACGCGGAGCAAAGGCGCCTGTTCGAGGAGACGCTGGCCGAGGACGAGGCCAACCTGCAGGCACAGTTGGAGCGACTCCAGGCCAAGCAGCCGGCACAGGACGAGGACGGCGACAAGCGTCGGCGCAGTCCCAAGCGCCAAGCGCTGCCCGAGCATTTGCGTCGGGTGGAACACCCTCACGAACCGGCCGACACGAACTGCCCGTCGCCCGACTGTGGCCGGCCGATGGTGCGCGTGGGCGAGGACGTGAGCGAGAGGCTGGACATCGTCCCGGCCGAGTTCTTCGTGCACCGGCACATCTACGGCAAGTGGGCTTGCCGCTGCTGCCAGCGTCTGGTGCAGGAAGCTGCTGCGGCGCAGATCATCGACGGCGGCATCCCTGCTGCCGGTCTGGTCGCCCATACGCTGATCAGCCGCTTCGTCGACCATCTGCCGTAAGAGCTGGCCCCATTCGTTTGAACAGATCCTGATACTTTTTAAGTGGATTCTGCGGGGTCAGGCTGCCTTGGCCGAAGGCCATGG